>DATINO010000127.1:0-37164 GCA_035474195.1 Gaiellaceae bacterium | reverse complement strand
GCGACGCCGATGTGGGAGACGGATCTCTCCGGCGGCGCCGCGATCGTGCTCGGCGCGGAAGGGAAGGGCCTGCGTCCGCTCGTGCGGCGAACGTGTGACGCGCTCGTCTCGATCCCGCTCGTGGGTCAGGTCGAGTCGCTGAACGTGTCGGTCGCCGCGGCGTTGCTCCTCTACGAAGCTCGACGCCAGCGTGGCTGATCTCTACCTCTTCGACGGCTACAACCTTCTCCACGCCGGCGGGTTCACGGACGCGCGTGAGTTGCGCGACGCGCTCGCGAGCTACGTCGCGGTTCGAGGCGCGCGCGGGATCGTCGTCTTCGACGGTCTCGGCGACCTCGTCAGCCGCGGTCCGCTCGAGGTGCGTTACGCGCCGAACGCCGACGCGATGCTCGAGCGACTCGCGGCCGAGCACCGGGGGCACGACCACGTGGTCCTCGTGACGAGCGACGCGACCCTGAAGCACGCTTCGGGCGTCGAGGTGGCGAAGGTCTCGTCGGCAGCGTTCGCAGGTGAGCTCCGGCAAGGGCCACGTGCCGAGGAGCCGCCCCGCGGGCTCGCCGGGAAGCTGGACGAGGACACACGAGCACGGCTGGAAAAGCTGCGGCGAGGCGAGTAAACGGGTCCATCGCAAATAGGGCTTGTGCTCCTTGCGGGACCTTGCTACATTCATCTCGACCTAAGGGTGAGGGTTCGCTGGTGCAGGACGGAATCGCTCTCCCTAAAACGTCTGCAAACCCGGGGGTAACCGCCGTGGCTGTCCGCACCGCGACCGCTCACAAGTCACCGCAAAAGGCTCAACGAGAGCTTGAGGATCTCCAGCTCGTCCTGAAAGCCCGGAACGGCTCGAGCGCCGCGCTCGACCAGCTGATCCGTCGCTACACGTCGTTCGTCCGCATGAAGGCGAGCTCGTACTTTCTCGCCGGCGGCGACTCGGAGGACCTGATCCAGGAGGGCCTCGTCGGTCTGTACAAGGCGGTGCGGGACTTCCGGCCGGACAAGGAGACCTCGTTCCGGTCGTTCGCGGAGTTGTGCGTTACGCGGCAGATCATCACCGCGATCAAGACGGCGACCCGGTTCAAGCACGCCCCGCTCAACTCGTACGTGTCGTTCAGTCATACGCCCGCCGGCCAGGAGGGCGACGACTGCACACTCGGCGACGCGCTGCCCGGCCCCGCGGTCAACGACCCGTCGGTGCGCGTGATCTCGACCGAGGAGCTGCAGTCACTGGTGGGCTGTCTGTCGACGACGCTGTCGCCGCTCGAGTCCGACGCGTTGCGCCTCTATCTCGAAGGCTCGTCGTACGAGCAGATGGCGGTCGAGCTCGGCTGCGACACGAAGACGATCGACAACGCGCTGCAACGGGTGAAGCGGAAGATCTTGACGCACCAGAGCGGCCGCGCAGTTCTTCAGTAGGCCGTCCTGCGCGGACGCGTTCGTACTGGAGGCCCGAAGTGGTCAGACCAGAGAGCGCGCAAGCGCGACGTTCGTTCCACGATGCGCAAATGAGCGGGCGGTAGTGCGCTGACGTGCTGAAATTCGACCTGCCTGGTCGAGCCACGAAAAGTGGTCAGACCAACTGGTTCGGAACCAGATCCATGTCTTCGGCCCGGTCTACGATGACCGTAGGCCGGAGTAGCTCAGTTGGTAGAGCACCTGTCTTGTAAACAGGTGGCCAGGGGTTCGAGTCCCCTCTCCGGCTCTCTAGGCGTTCTGGAGCGCCGAGCTGAGATCGGCCCAGATCGCGTCTGCGTCCTCGAGCCCGACCGACAGGCGGAGCAGCCCGACCGGGATGCGGTCGCCCTCCCAGCGGTGGCGGCTCTCCATCGTCGAGCGCACGCCGCCGAGCGAGGTCTGGTTGAGGATCAACCGGGTCGAGGTCTCGACCGCCCGCTCCGAGCCGTCGGCGACGTCGAACGAGATCAGCCCGCCGAGCCCCGGATAGCGCACCTGCAGCACCGCGGGATGCTCGCGGAGCCGCCGGGCCAGCTCCGTGGCGGTCTCCGTCTGCCTGCGCACCCGCACCTCGAGCGTGTCCAGGCCGCGCCGGAGCATCGCTGCGGCATCGGGAGCGGCCGAGAGCCCGAGGCGCATCCGCGCGCTGTAGAGGCGCTCGCGCAGCTCTGTGTCGCGCGTCACGGTGGCGCCGATCAGCGCGTCGTGGTGGCCCGTGAGGTACTTCGTCCCCGAGTGCAGCGCGACGCTCGCTCCCTCGTCGAGCGCTCGCAGGAAGACCGGCGTCGACGCGGTCGCATCGCAGACGACCACGCCGCCGTGACCGCGGACCGCTTCCCAGTTCGGGAGCGACAGCAGCGGGTTCGAAGGCGACTCGACCCAGACGACGTCCGCGTCGGCCGGCGGCGGTCCGGTCTGGTCGAACTCGACGACGTCGAGCCCCCAGGGCGCGAACTGGGCGAAGGTGACGCCCGTGCCGAAGTACGCACCGTGGGCGAGCGCGATGGTCGAGCCCGGCTTGCACAGCGCGAACACGCACGCGGTCACGGCAGCGGTGCCCGACGAGTAGAGCAGCGCCTCGCCGCCCTCGAGCGCGCCGAGCGCCTCCTCCGCGACGGCACCGGCCGGATGGGCGTATCGCTGGTAGACGAACGCGCCGGGCTCGCCCCGCTCGTCGTACGGCCACGCGGTCCGGCGGTCGATACCGCTCATGCCGGTGTGAAGAGTGTCAATTGCATGCCGTCCGGCGCAACGAGCCGCACGTTCACGTCGTGCCAGGGTGTCTCGACCGGGCCGCCGAGCAGCTCCGCGCCGGCCTCCACCAGGCGTTCCGACGCGGCCCGCGAGTCCTCGACCTCGAACGCGATCCGCACGGCGCCGGCGACGCGGCGCCCGACCTCGATCTCGTCGACCATCGCCGCCTGGCCCTCGTCGAACAGCTCGAGCGTCGCGCGTCCCGCCTCCAGCAGCACGCCGCGCGAGCCTTCCGCGACCCACATGTCGCGCAGCTCGAGCCCGAGCGTGTCGCGGTAGAACGCGAGCGCCGCATCGAAGTCGTCGACCGTCAGTGCCAGCCTCAGCTCCTTGACCACGTGATCTCCTTCACTCCCTCGACGAGCCGGTTGAGGTCCCCTGTGTCGTTGTAGTAGTGGACGGACGAGCGCACGCTTTCGGTGATCCCGCGCGGCCCGTAGTCGAGCTGTGCCGAGGAGGCATCCATCGTGGAGACGTTCACCGCCCGCTCTTCGAGTCGCCGCTGCACCTCGTCCGGCGCCACCCCGTCCACGGTGAACGTGACGGTTGCGGCGAGCACCTCGCCGCGGTCGAGCAGCGTCACGCCGTCGAGCTCTCGTAGCGCGGCCCGGAGCTGCTCGGCGAGCTCGACGATCCGCGCCCGGATCGCCTCGATCCCGATGTCGAGCGCGTAGTCGACCGCGACGCCGAGCCCGACCTTCCCGGCGTAGTACGTCTCCCAGTTCTCGAACCGCCGCGCGTCGGGGCGGATCGTGTACGTCCCGTCGGGCTGCCAGTCGGCAGCGCGCATGTCGAGCAGCGGCGGCTCGAGCTCTTCGATCAGGCCGCGACGAACGTAGAGGAAGCCGGTGCCGCGCGGCGCGCGCAGGAACTTGCGGCCCGTGCCGGAGAGGATGTCGCAGCCGAGCTCCTCGACGTCCAGGGGAATCTGGCCGGCGGACTGGCACGCGTCGAGCAGCAGCGGGATGCCCGCCGCGCGCGTCACGCGGCCGACCTCGGCCGCCGGGTTCACGAGCCCGCTCTGCGTCGGCACGTGCACGAGCGAGACGAGCTTCACGTCGTCGTCGATCATCGACTCGAGCGCAGCGACGTCGATCTGCCCGTGCTCGTCGTCGGGCACCACGTCGATGCGCGCGCCGGTCCGGTCGGTGACCTGCTTGAGCGCGATCCAGTTCGACGCGTACTCCGCGCGGCCGGTGAGGATGCGGTCGCCGGGGGCGAACGGGAACGCGTAGAACGCCATGTCCCACGCGCGGGTCGCGTTTTCGAGCACAGCGATCTCCTCACGCTCGGTGTTGAGGAGCCGCGCGAGCGCGTCGTAGGTGTGCTCCCAGCGGTCCTTGCGCTCGCGCGCCGCTTCGTAGCCGCCGATCTCCGCCTCGCGCTGCAGGTGGTCGACGACCGCGTCATGCACCTGGCGGGGCGGGAGGGACGAGCCGGCGTTGTTCAGGTGCGCCACGTGGGCGACGCCGGGCGTGTCGGCCCTGACCCGTTCGAGATCGATCACGCCAAGAGCCTATGTACGCTCCGCCGGATGGCGGAGACGGAGAAGCGGACGCACGACACGACCGCTGAAAAGCTCGAGTGGCTGCACGACCTGCGCGGCGAGGCGCGCCACGCCGGCTCGGAGAAATCGGTCGCAAAGCACCGCGAAGCCGGGAAGCTGCTTGCCCGCGAGCGCGCCGAGAAGCTGTGCGACCCCGGCTCGTTCGTCGAGCTCGATCGCTACGTCCGCCACCGCGAGTCGAACTTCGGGATGCTCGAGCGGCGCCCGTACGGCGACGCAGTCGTTACCGGGTACGGGACGATCTTCGGCCGACGCGTCTTCGTCTTCAGCCAGGACTTCACGGTGTTCGGCGGCTCGTTGAGCGAGGTGTTCGCCGAGAAGATCTGCAAGGTGATGGACCTCGCGGCGAAGTACGGCTGTCCCGTCGTCGGTATCAACGACTCGGGCGGCGCGCGTATCCAGGAAGGCGTCGTGTCGCTCGCGGGCTACGCCGAGATCTTCTGGCGAAACGTCCAGTCGTCCGGCGTGATCCCGCAGATCTCACTCGTCATGGGGCCGTGCGCCGGCGGCGCCGTCTACTCGCCCGCGATGACCGACTTCGTGCTGATGGTCGAAGGGACGTCGTACATGTTCATCACCGGCCCCGATGTGGTGAAGACGGTCACCGGCGAGGAGGTCACGTTCGAGGAGCTCGGCGGCGCCCTGACGCACGCGACGAAGTCGGGTGTTGCACACCTCGTCGCGCCGGATGAAGAGGCCGCGCTCGAGGACGCGCGGTATCTCCTCAGCTTCTTGCCGCAGAACAACACCGAGCCCGCGCCGTACGACGCGCCGTCGGATCCCGTCGATCGCGAGTCGCCCGAGCTCGACACGCTCGTGCCGGACGAGGCGACGAAGCCGTACGACATCAAGGCGGTCATCTCGGCCGTCGTCGACGACGGCGAGTTCCTGGAGATCCAGCCGCTGTTCGCCGAGAACATCGTGTGCGGCCTCGCGCGGCTCGGCGGCTACAGCGTCGGCATCGTCGGCAACCAGCCGCGCGCCCTCGCCGGCGTCCTCGACATCAGCTCGTCGGAGAAAGCGGCGCGGTTCGTGCGGACGTGCGACGCGTTCAACCTCCCGCTCGTCACGTTCGTCGACGTCCCCGGTTTCCTGCCGGGAACCGCGCAGGAGTGGGGCGGGATCATCCGTCACGGTGCGAAGCTCCTCTACGCTTACTGCGAGGCGACCGTGCCGAAGCTGACCGTGATCACGCGCAAGGCGTACGGCGGCGCCTACGACGTGATGAGCTCGAAGCACGTCCGCGCCGACTTCAACTTCGCCTGGCCGACCGCCGAGGTTGCGGTCATGGGGCCCGACGGAGCGGTCAACATCATCTTCCGGCACGAGCTCGCCGAGGCCGACGATCCCGACGCGCGCCGCGCCGAGCTGATCGCCGAGTACCGCGAGGCGTTTGCGAACCCGTACGCGGCAGCCGAGCGCGGTTACGTCGACGAAGTGATCGAGCCACGGCGCACGCGGCCCGTGCTGATCGACGCGCTGAAGACGGCGATCACGAAGCGCGAGCGTCGCCCGCCGCGCAAGCACGGGAACATCCCGCTCTAAGCGGCCGCGGCGCCGACGGCGTTGAAGAACGCCCGCACGACCTGCGGGTCGAACTGCGCGCCCGCACACCGGTCGATCTCTTCGAGCGCCGCTTCACGCGTGCGCGGTGTGCGGTACAACCGGCCGAACGTCATCGCGTCGTAGACCTCGGCGACGTAGACGATGCGCGAGCCGAGCGGGATCTCCTCGCCTGCGAGGCCGTCGGGATAGCCGCCACCGTCCCAGCGCTCGTGGTGGTGGAGCACCCACTCGGCAACGGGCTCGACGCCGAGGCTCTCGAGCATCCGGTGTGCGATCTGCGGATGGCGCTGCACGACGAGCCATTCGGCGGTCGTCAGCTCGCCGGGCTTCTGGAGGATCTCCTCGGGGATCGCGAGCTTGCCGAGGTCGTGCAGGCTGCCGGCGAGGCGCGTCAGCTCTATCTCGGCTGCCGGCAGCTCGAGCTGCTCGGCGATCGCGCCTGCGATCGCGGCGACGCGCTCCGAATGGCTACCCGTGTAGACGTCGCGCGAGTCGACCGCGCGCGCCAGTGCCGCCGCCGCGCGGAAGCGCGCGAGCCTGTCGCCGATCTCCGTCACCACCTCGAGCTCTTCGGGCTCGACGCTGCCGGCGAGCCGCACCTGGTTCTTGCCGTGCTCCTTCGCCCAGTAGAGCGCGCCGTCTGCCAGCCGGATCAGCGCGTCGCGCTCGCGCCCGTGCTGCGGGAACGTCGCGAGCCCAGCGCTGACGGTGATTGCGCCGTACTGGCCCGCGCCCCAGTCGCCGATGCGCTTGACCACCGAACGCGCGACTTCGAGCCCCGCCGCCTCGTCGACGCCGGGGAGGAGAAGCGCGAACTCGTCGCCGCCGAGCCGGAACGCCTCGCCGCCCTGGCGCAGCCGGGTCGACACCTGCGCAAGCACCTGGTCGCCGGCCGGGTGGCCGTGCTGGTCGTTGATCCGCTTGAAGTCGTCGACGTCGAGGAGGCAGACGGATACCAGCCCATTTGTCTCCTCGGCGCGTCCCAGCTCACGCTGCAGGCGCTCTTGGAAGTTCCGGTGGTTGCCGAGCCCGGTCAGTGGGTCGGTGAGCGCGAGCCGCATCGCCTTCAGCGCGCGATGCGTCGACCGCTGGTACAGCGAGATCGCCGCCAGCGGTCCGACGAGCGCCGCGACCAGGTACGGCGTGCGCTGCCACAGCACGACGAGCATCAGCGCGGTCGACGCCATCAGCGTGAACGGCAGCGCGAGCGAGCGCGCGTTCGATGCGACGAGCTTCAGGTAGTGGACCTCCGAACCGGACGCTGCGATCGCGGCGCTGACCAGGACGAGGTTGACGGTGAAGAGGATCACCGCTGTCATGGCGACGCGCCACAGGACGCCGCCCGCCGATGTGTCTTGGTGGAACTGCGTCAGCACCCAACCTGCCAGGGCGCCGGTCAGCCCGAATACACCGGCGTTGAAGATCGTGCGGATGAACGGGTTTCGCCGGCCGATCGCGACGAGCGTGGGTGCGGTTGCGTAGATGAACGTCGCCGGGGCCCAGCCGAAGAGCACGAGTGCGGCGAGGGCGAAGACGAAGCCGAGGGAGACGCCGTTTGCGTCCGCTCCCTCGACCGGGACCGGGAAGCGCTCGGCGAGGGTCGAGGCGACGAGAAACGCGCCGACACCCGCGACCGTCGTCGTGGAGCCCGGGTCGCGGGCGAACGCGACGGTCGCTACTGCATAGGCGGGGAGGCCGATGAGCGAGACCGGCGCCACGACCGCCAGCAACCTCGCGGGAGGATGCGGACGGCCTCTCATTCGCGGGCGCGACGTTACCAGGTGAAGTTGAGCGCGCGCCAGGTGAAGTTGGCGAGATCCGAGGCGATCGCGAGGAGCGCCACCGTTGCCAGAATTGCCGTCACCTTCGTGTTCCACTGGAGCATCTGAGAAGTCCTCCGTGATGGTTGCCGCAAGCGGAGCGCATTGTTTGTCGCCCGCTTTGGGCTGGGAATCACCCGAACGGGGTAAGGACTGGTCTCCGTGTTTCCGAATCACTCGATCGAGGGACGCCCGGGTACCCTTTTCGTGTGAATTCGGAGACGAGTCCGCCTCAATCGGACGACGTAGCCCGGGCCGTCGCGGACGCGCTCGCGGAGGACGATCCGGCCCCGGGCCCGTGGTGGCGGGCGGGGATCGAGGAGGCGCTCGAGGAGTAACCGGCCGCCGCAGTCGTGCGTTGCACCCTTGTCATGTGCATCCGCTGCGGTGAGCACGAGGTACCGCCGGGACGGTCGTACTGCATCCAGTGCGTGTTCGCGGTGCGGGCAGAGGTCGAGGAGGGGCTGCGCCAGCTCGAGGGCTACCTGGACGCTTGGGCCGCCTTCGACACCTGGTGCATGTCACACGGTCGCGCTGCGCCCGCGTAGCAAGCTCGGCGCCGAGCGCGCGTAGTCGAGGCCCGAGACCCACGTCAGGACGAGCGCGACGAGCAGCGCCCACCACGCGACGCGGTCACCCCAGGCGCCCGCCGCGGCGAACCCGCCGACCGCGGCGGCGATTGCCTGCGACCACGTCTTCAGCTTGGCGAGGTCGCGCGCCGCGATCACGACGCCGCGCTCGATCGCCGCCTGGCGAAGGCCCGAGATGAGCAGCTCGCGCGCGACGATCGCCGCGACCATCCACGCGGGGAACACCCCCTGGTCGATCAGCACGATCAGTGTCGCAAGCACGAGCAGCTTGTCGGCGACCGGGTCGAGCAGCGAGCCGAGCGGCGACGACCGGCCGCTGCGTCGTGCGATCCGGCCGTCGAACCAGTCGGTGGCCATCGCGACGATGAACACCGCGGTCGCCCAGTAGTCGTGATGCGTGAACGAGACCGCGAACAGCGCCACGACGATCGGCACCGAGGCGGCCCGTCCGATCGTCAGCTGATCGGCGAAGCTCATATCCGGGAGAATACGGCGATGTTCGACAAGGTCCTCGTCGCGAACAGGGGCGAGATCGCCATCCGGATCTTTCGCTGCCTCCGCGATCTCGGGATCGGGTCGGTGGCGGTCTACTCGGATGTCGACCGCTCGGCGCTCCATCCGGGGTACGCCGACGAGGCGTTCGCCCTGGGCGGTGCGACCTCGGCGGAGAGCTATCTCGTCGTCGACAAGCTGCTGGCTGCGGCGGCTGCGACCGGTGCCGGCGCTGTTCATCCCGGCTACGGGTTCCTGGCCGAGAACGCCGGATTCGCGCGGGCGGTGGAGGAGGCAGGCCTCGTCTGGATCGGGCCGTCGCCCGCGGCGATCGAGCTGATGGGATCGAAGACGCGCGCGCGCCAGGCGATGCAGGCGGCCGGCGTCCCGATCATCCCCGGCACGACCGACCCGGTCGCCTCGGCCGAGGAGGTCGTCGCGCTCGGCGAGCAGCTCGGGTACCCGCTGCTGATCAAGGCGGCCGCCGGCGGTGGCGGCAAAGGGATGAAGACGGTGTACTCGGCCGGCGAGGCGGCGCAGGCGCTCGCGTCGGCCGAGCGCGAAGGGCGCTCGTACTTCGCCGACTCGTCGGTGTACGTCGAGCGCTACCTCGAAGATCCGCGGCATGTCGAGGTGCAGGTGCTCGCGGACTCGTTCGGCAACGTCATCCACCTCGGTGAGCGCGACTGCACGATCCAGCGGCGTCACCAGAAGCTCGTCGAGGAGACACCGTCGCCTGCCGTTGATCCGGAGCTGCGGGCGCGGATCGGGCAGATCGCCGTCGAGGCGGCGCGCGCCGCGGGGTACCGCTCCGCCGGGACGATCGAAGGGCTGCTCGCGCCGGACGGCTCCTATTACTTCATGGAGATGAACACACGCATCCAGGTCGAGCACACCGTGACGGAGCTCGTCGCGGGGATCGATCTCGTGCGCGCGCAGATCCGGATCGCGCTCGGCGAGCCGCTCGAGCTCGCGCAGGAGGACGTGCAGCTGCGAGGCCATGCGATCGAGTGCCGCATCAACGCCGAGGATCCGTCGGCCGGGTTCCTGCCGTCGCCGGGGGCGATCACGGAGTACCGCGAGCCGGCCGGGCCGGGCGTGCGCGTCGACTCGGGTGTCGCTGCCGGTTCGGTCGTCTCACCTTTGTACGACCCGATGGTCGCGAAGCTGATCGTGCACGGCGCCGACCGCGAGGACGCGATCGGGAAGATGCTGCGCGCCCTCGGCGAATACCGGATCGGCGGCGTGAAGACGCTGATCGGGTTCCACCAGGCGCTGCTCTCGCATCCGTGCTTCCGCGCCGGCGAGACATGCCACGGAGTCGTCGAGTCACCCGAGCTGGCGGCGCGGGCCGAGGAGCTTGGCGGAGAGGCTCTGGTGCGCGGTGGGGGCGCCCCTGCCGGCGCGACCGTCGAGCGCGTCAGGTGGGCAGAGGTCGACGGGCGCCGCGTCGAGGTGAAGGTGCACGTGCCGGAACCCGGGTATCGCGAGCTCGGCCGTCGTCGCCGCGAGCGGGCGGCGCGCGGCGCCGGGGCGGGCTCGGGCGCGATCGTCAGCCCGATGCAGGGAACCGTCCTCGACGTGAAGGTCGCAGCCGGCGACGTCGTCGAAAAGGGTCAGGTGATCTGCGTGATCGAGGCGATGAAGATGGAGAACGAGGTGACCGCGATCGTGGCCGGCACGGTCGCCGAGCTCGCCGTCGCGCCGCTGCAGCCGATCTCGGTCGGCGACCCGATCGTGAGGATCGAGCCGACGGAGACCTGAGGCAGGTCGGTAATCTGCCGCGCGGCCGATGGACCTCTTCGAGTATCAGGGCAAGCAGCTCTTCGCGCAGTTCGGGATCCCGGTCTCCGAGGGCCGCGTGGCGCGGACGCCCGAGGAGGCGCGCGCGGCGGCGAAGGAGATCGGCGGCCAGGTGGTCGTCAAGGCCCAGGTGCTGACGGGCGGGCGCGGGAAGGCGGGCGGCGTCAAGCTCGCCGACGATCCCGCGGACGCGGAGCAGAAGGCGAAGGACATCATCGGCCTCGACATCAACGGCCACGTCGTCGAGACGCTTTGGATCGAGAAGGCGTCCGATATCGCGAAGGAGTACTACCTCTCGGTCGCATTCGACCGCGGCGCGAAGAAGCCGCTCTTCATGTTCACGACGCAGGGCGGTGTCGAGATCGAGGAGGTCGCTTCGAACGACCCCGACGCGCTCGTCCGCCTGCACGTCGACCCGCTCGAAGGCTTCCAGCCGTGGGTCGCGCGCCGTCTCGTCTACGGAGCAGGTGTCGACGACCCGGGCGAGCAGAAGCAGATCGCGGCCATCGTCGAGAAGCTCTACCGCTGCTTCGTCGAGACCGATGCGATGCTGACGGAGATCAACCCGCTGATCGTCACGCCCGACGGCGAGGTGAAGGCGCTCGACTCGAAGTTCACCGTCGACGACAGCGCGCTCTTACGCCACCCTGCGATCGCCGAGTTGCGCGACACCAGCGCCGCCGACCCGCTCGAGGCGCTCGCGCGCGAGAAAGGTGTGACCTACGTGAAGCTCGACGGCTCCGTCGGGATCCTCGGCAACGGCGCCGGGCTCTCGATGTCGACCGTCGACGTCGTCGTCACCGCCGGCGGCAAGCCTGCGAACTTCTGCGACCTCGGCGGTGGCGGCAACGCGCAGGGCGTCGTCGACGCGCTCGAGGTGATCACGCGCGACCCGCAGGTGCGCTCGATCTTCTTCAACATCTTCGGTGGCATCACGCGCTGCGACGAAGTCGCGCGCGGCATCCTCGAGGCGCTCGATCGAATGAAGATCGAAACGCCGATCGTCGTCCGCCTCGACGGCACGAACTCCGAGGAAGGGCGCAGGATCCTGCGGGACGCGGCGCCGAAGAGCCTGCACGTCGAACCGACGATGCTCGACGCCGCACGGCGCGCCGTGGAGCTCGCCGCATGACCGACGTCTGGAGCTCCCGCGCGGACGCCTACCGCGCCTCGCCGACGCACGCGTCCGATCCGGACCTCGATCTCGTCGTCGAGATGTGCGAGCCGCGCGCCGGCAAGAAGATCCTCGACGTCGCCTCCGGCGGCGGTCACGTGACGCGGCGCCTGCGCGAAGGCGGGGCGGAGGTCGTCTCGCTCGACCCGTCGCCCGGCATGCACGCCGACGTCCTCGCGCCGGCGGAGCACATCCCGTTCGCCGACGGCTCGTTCGACTGCGTCGTCACGCGCATCGCGCCGCACCACTTCGCCGAGATCGGCGAGGCGATCGGCGAGATGGTGCGCGTCACGAACGCCGAGCTCGTGATCGAGGACACGCTCTACCTGTCGGAGGAGCAGGAGGCGGCTGAGAAGCTTCGCGACCCGTCGCACGTCCGCAGCTACTCCGAGGAGGAATGGCGCGACATGCTCGTGGACGCGGGCCTCGAGATCGAGCGCGTCGAGTACTTCGAGAAGACGCATCGGACCGACGAGTGGCTCGCGCGCACCGACTGCGCCGGCGAGACCGCCGAGCGTGTCCGTGGGCTGCTCGCGCCGCTGTCCGACGACGGCGGCCGCACCTGGCGCGACACCAAGCTCATCCTCAAGGCGAGGAAGTCGCAGAAGTAGATGGCGATCATCGTCGACAACGAAACGCGGCTCGTCGTGCAGGGCCTCACCGGCTCGGAAGGGCGCTTCCACGGGCTTCGCAACCGCGCGTACGGCACGAACCTCGTCGCCGGCGTCACTCCCGGCAAGGGCGGACAGGACGTCGAAGGCGTCCCGGTGTTCGACACGGTCGCCGACTCGGTGCGCGAGGCCGGCGCGAACACATCGCTCATCTTCGTGCCCGCGCGCTTCGCGCCGGACGCGATCTACGAAGCCGTCGACGCAGGTATCGGAACGGTGATCTGCATCACCGAGCACATCCCGGCGCACGACATGCTCCGCGTCTACACCTACGCGCGGCCGAAGGGCGTCACGCTGATCGGGCCGAACTGCCCGGGCGTGCTGTCGCCCGGCAAGGCGAACGTCGGGATCATCCCGGCCGAGGTGTTCAAGCCGGGCTCGATCGGCCTCGTCTCGCGCTCCGGGACGCTCACGTACCAGATCGGCAACGAGCTCGCGCAGCGTGACCACGGCAACTCGACGATCGTCGGCATCGGCGGCGACCCCATCGTCGGCTCCAGCTTCATCGACATCCTCGAGAAGTTCGAAGCCGACCCCGAGACGAAGCACGTCGTTCTCGTCGGCGAGATCGGCGGCGACGAAGAAGAGAAGGCCGCGAAGTGGGTGTCGGAGAACATGTCGACGCCGGTGTTCTCGTACATCGCCGGCTTCTCGGCACCGCCGGGAAAGGCGATGGGCCATGCCGGTGCGATCATCAGCGGGTCGTCGGGCACCGCGCAGGCCAAGAAGGATGCGCTCGAGGCGGTCGGGATCAAGGTCGGCACGACGCCGACCGAGGTCGCCGAACTCGTCGTCGCCGCAGCGTCCTAGCGGCGCCTCGCGGTTCCGCGGAACCAGGCATATGCTCGCACGATGAAGTTGCTGTTCTGGCGAAGGAGGCGGCTAGAGCCGCTGTCGGAGCGCGAGGAACGCGAGGCCCTCAAGTTCGAGCGTCAGTACTCAGAGGAGCAGGGGTCGGTCAACGCGGTTGTCAAGAAGATGGGCCGCGAAAACCTCGACGCTCCGTTCAAGCAGGACTGACCGTGGTCAAGCTGGCGTTGCCGGTGGAAGCGCAGCTTGGTGGCCGTCCTGCGCAAGTGTTCCCGAACGGCGCCTGAGCGCACTTCGAAAAGGTGTCTGACACCTCTTGGTGTCAGACACCCGTTGGGTGGTCCGCCCGAGCTACGCAAGCTCTTCCAGCGGCGGCGGTGATCGCAACGCGCTCACGGCGGTCGCGTAGATCGCCTCGCCGAGGGCGATCACGAGCAGCACTGCGACTGCGATCCGCGGCGAGCTCGCGCTGAGCAGAACGCCGGCGGTGAGCGAGCCGAGTGGCGCCGCCGTGCGGACGATTGTCAGCCGCGCCGCTTCCGCACGTCCGAGCAGTCGGTCCGGCGTGGCTGCGAGCCGGTGTGCGATCACGTACGAGTCGGTGATCGGCAGCACGAACGCCTGCGGCAGCAGTGCGGCGAGGAGGAGGTACACGTTCGGCTCGAACAGGAACAGCACCGCGAGCAGTCCCGTGTACGCCTCGAGCAGCACGACCGCACGCAGGCTGAGCCGACGCCGGGCCGCCCCGCCGAGCAGCGAGCCGGCGAGGATGCACACGCTGAACAGCGCGAGCAGGATCCCGATCTCGCCGCCCGTCAGCCCGTGGCGCTTCGCGACCACGAGCACGATGAACAGGAACGCCGGGATGGTGAAGTTCCCCACGGCGTAGAAGAAGGACGTCGCGCGCAGGAACGGCTGAGTCCAGAGGAACCGGAACCCTTCCGCGAGATCGGCGCGAATGTGGAGCGGGGTTCGTTCGCGCGGCTGTTGGAACGGCGTCCGCATCGCCGAGATGGCCGCGAACGAGAAGGCGTACGACAGCGCATCGACGCCGAACGGCAGCGCGCGCGCGACCGTGAAGAGCGCTCCGCCCGCCGGCGGGCCGACGATCCCGACGACGGCGACGCGCCCCTGCTGTACCGACACTGCCGTCGGCAACGTGGCCGGTGGCACGACCGAGCGGAGCACGCCGCCGAGGCAGGCGTAGAAGAACGTGTCACCGGCGCCTTCGACGAACGCGAGCAGCGGGATCGGCCAGAAGATGTTCGTTCGCCAGACGACGACGGCAAGCGCAGTCATCGCAACCGCGCGCACCGCGTCGCTCGCCAGCATGATCCGCCGCCGGTCGAGGCGATCGGAAAGGACGCCTGCCGGCAGGGCGAGCAGCGGCGCCGGGAGGAGCCGCGCGAACGAGACGAGGCCTGCCGCCACCGGCGAACCCGTCAGGACGAGGACGAGCAGGGGGTAAGCGATCGTCGACAACGAGCTGCCGGCGCTCGACAGCAGCTGGCCGGCCTGGAAGAGGACGAAGTCGCGGTTGCGGCTCAGGCGCACCCACGATTCGTACCTTGATTTAGGTCACTGCAGGCAGGCTCAACGTGAAGCGCGCGCCGCCGGCACCGCTCTCTGCCGTCGCGGCTCCGCCGTGCGCCTCCGCAGCCTCGCGCACGATCGCGAGCCCGAGGCCTGCACCCGGCTTCGCACGCGCCGTCGCGGCACGGTAGAAGCGGTCGAAGATCCGTGGGAGGTCATCCTCGGCGATGCCCGGTCCGTGGTCGGCGACGACCACCTCGCCCTCGCGTACCGAGACCTCGATCGGCGCTCCCGGCGGGCTGTACTTGACGGCGTTGTCGAGCAGATTCCCGACCGCGCGCTCGACGAGCACCGGGTCGACGCGCACCTGCACCGGCGTCAGCGACGTCACGAACGTCGCCTCAGGTGCACGCGCCTTCGCGCGCTCGACCGCGGACGAGACGAGGTCGTCGAGCGCTACGTCCTCGAGGCGCAGCTTCCGCTCCTCGCCGCGCGCCAGCTCCACGAGATCGGAGACGAGGGATGTCAGCGAGTCGAGCTCGACCGAGGCCTCGTCGAGCGCGTGGCGCACCTCCTCCTCCGGCAGCTTCCCTTCGCGGACGAGATCGACATTCGTCCGCGCAGCCGTGAGCGGCGTGCGGAGCTCGTGCGACGCGTCGGCGACGAGTCGCCGCTGGCGTCCGACCGACTCCTCGAGCGCCGCGAGCATCGCGTTGAAGCGAGTTGCGAGGCGGCCGAGCTCGTCGTGGCTTGCCACCGCGACGCGCTCGCTCAGATTGCCGGTTGCGGCGACCGTCTCGGCGGCCGCGGTGAGACGTCGCACCGGCCGCAACGCCGCCGTAGCCACCGCTGCGGCCAGTGCGGCGGCGATAGCGATCCCGAGACCGCCGACGAGCAGGATCCAGAAGCGAATGCGCGCGAGTGCATGTTGAGTGGGACCCAGAGGCTGCACCGTGATGATCGCGCTTGCGTTGTCGGCCACGACGTACTGACGGACGGCGAGATCGCCGCTCACGGTGTTCGTAACCTCGCCGTTCTTGAAGTACGCCCCTCCTCCGTGCGCGATCAGCTGCTTGGCTTCCTTCGTATCGACGTGACCTGCGAGGTAGCCGGTCACGTCGCCGTCGGGATGGACGGCAACCGTGTAGCGACCGCCACCCCCGAACGGGCCGCCTTGCGCGGCGAGGATGCCCAGGGTGCTGTCGAGCTGGTCGTACAGCTCGTGCTTCGCAACGAACCACACCGCAGTGGACGCGGCGGCAACCGTGAACGCGATTGCGATCGCGACCAGCAGCGTGACGCGGAGACGGAAGCTCACGGCTCTTCGCGCAGCGCGTAGCCGACTCCCCGCACCGTGTGCAGGAGGCGCGACTCTCCGTCTTCTTCCAGCTTGCGCCGCAGGTAGCCGATGTAGACCCAGAGTGCGTTCGACGTGGCGCCGAAGTCGTAGCCCCACACGCGCTCGTAGATCTGCGACCGCGTCAGAACCTGCCGTGGGTTGCGCATGAACAGCTCGAGCAGGTTGAACTCGGTCCGCGTCAGCTGCATGCGACGCTCGCCGCGATGTGCCTCGCGCGTCGCGGGATCGAGCTGCACGTCACTGAAGCGGAGGGCGCCGTCCCCCGAGCCGGTTCGTCGAAGCAGCGCGCGCACCCGCGCCCGGAGCTCCTCGATCGCGAAGGGCTTCACCAGGTAGTCGTCCGCGCCAGCGTCGAGCCCTTCGACCCGGTCGTCGACCGCGTCGCGCGCGGTGACGACGAGGATCGGTACGGCGTCCTCGCGGCGGCGCAGCGAGCGGCACACCTCGATGCCGCCGACTTCCGGCATCAGCAGGTCGAGCACGATCACATCCGCCGGTGAGGACGCCTGCGCCGCGAGCGCTTCTGACCCGTCCGCAGCTTCGGCAACGTCGTAGTCGACGCGCAGAGCGCGCGAGACGGCTGAGCGGACGGCTGGGTCGTCGTCGACGACGAGGACGCGGGCGGTCATGGCCGAATTGTGACCCGCGCTCCTAAGACCGTGTTAAGCGTACGATTCCGCCGCCACACGACCGGGGGGAATGTGCACGCGCTCGTCATCACCGTCGGGGTCATCAACTCGGTCAGCCTCGCTGTGCTGGCCGTCGTCGCGGTGCGGCTCTGGAGCACCCATCGAGCCCGCGCAGCAGGGTGGCTCGCGCTGGCGTTCACGGCGATCGGGCTCCTCGTCACCGTGGGCCGGCTCGTGCCTTCCCACCCGCACGGCGCCGTCGAGTACCTGGCGCAGCGGCTCGACATCGAGCTCCTCGTGCTCTTCCCGTTCCTCGTCTACCGGTTCGCTACGACCTTCGTGCCGCCCGGACTGCTCCTGCGGCGGCTCGTCCCGGCACTGACCATCGGCCTGACGATCTTCACGTTCGCGCTGCCGCACCTTCCGGCGGCGGGAGAAAGCTGGTCGCCCGCGTTCGCGGTGTACGTGGTGGCGTTTTTCGTGCACTGGACGATGCTCTCGATCTCGGTGACCGTGCGGCTCCTGTTGGCGGGTCGCGGCCAACCCTCCGTGTCGGCGAAGCGCATGCACATGCTCGCGTTCGCCGCCGCCACGCTGACGATCGCGCTGCTCGGGACGACGTTCGCGAGCGACCAGTCGAGCCCGGGCGCGCTTGTCGTCCAGTTGATCGCGTTCTTGTCGATCCTCGGTTTCTACCTCGGGATCAACCCGCCGCGCATCGTCCGCGCGTACTGGCGAATGCCCGAGCAGACCCGGCTGCAGGAGGCGTGGCAAGGGCTCGTCACGCTGTCCGTCGATCGTCCGGAGGTCGCCGCACGGATCGCCGCACCCGCCGCGGGCCTCGTCGGCGCGCGTGGGATGCTGGTGATCGACGGGGCCGGGAACGAGCTCGCGTCGTGGGGAACGGTCGACAGTGACCGGGTGGTGATCGAGGAGCAAGGCGTGACGTTCGTCGCGTCGACCTCGCCCTACGCGCCGTTCTTCGGTCAGGACGAGCTGCGCACGTTGCACACGATCGCCGGCCTGACCGCGACCGCGCTGGATCGCGTCCGCCTCTTCGAGCAGGAACACGAGACACGGCTCGCGCTCGAACGGGCGAACGAGCTGATGACGAACTTCGTCGCGCTCGCCGCGCACGAGCTGCGGACGCCCGTGACCACGATCCACGGATTCGTCCAGACGCTCAATCACGTCGGCGAGCGACTGTCGGAAGGGCAGAAGGTCGAGCTCCGCGAGGCGCTCGAGCAGCAGACGCATCGCATGGCCGCGCTCGTCGAGCAGCTGCTCGACCTCTCGCGGCTCGACGCGGATGTGGTCGACGTGCGGCCGCAGGTCGTCGAGCTCGAGCCACGGTTGCGCGAGGTGGTCGCCGTCGCCGCGCCCGGACGTACCGACCAGGTCGAGGTGAACGTGGCCGAGAACACAAGCGCACATGTCGATCCGCAGATCCTCGACCACGTCGTGACGAACCTGCTCACAAACGCGTTCCGCTACGGCAGGGCTCCGATCCGCGTGACGGCGACCGCTGAGAACGGACGGTTGCGCGTGGCGGTCGAGGACTCCGGGCCCGGCGTCGCGCGGGAGATCGAGGAGACGCTTTTCGACCGCTTCACACGTGCAGGCGTCGCCCGCGACCGGGTCGCGGGCGCCGGTCTCGGTCTCGCGATTGCGCGCGCGTACGCCCGCGCGCACCGCGGCGACCTTCGCTACGAGCGCGGCCATCCGACTGGCGCGCGCTTCGTGGTCGACCTGCCCGTCATCTAGGTTTCCGGCATGGCCGCCACGATCTCCCTGGCGCGCGGTTGGCCCGCGCCGGAGTGCCTTCCCGTCGCGGAGCTCGCCGACTGCGCGCGCAGTGCCCTCGAGCGTGACGGGATCACGATCCTGTCGTACGGGCCGTCCAGCGGCTACGGGCCGCTGCGGGAATGGGCCGCCGAACGGCACGGCGTCGACCCTGCGCGCGTGTTCCTGACGAACGGCTCGTTGCAGGGATTCGTGTTCCTGGCACAGCGCCTCGCCCCCGGGCGGCGCGTGCTCGTCGAGCGTCCCACCTACGACCGGCCGCTGAAGATCCTCTCCGCGCTCGGCGCCGACATCGTCGCGCTCGACTGTGACGACGAAGGCCTCGATCCGGATGCACTCGAGGCGGCGCTCGGAAGCGGCGAGCCGCCGGCCTTCCTCTACCTGCTGCCGACGTTCCAGAACCCGAGCGGCCGCACGCTGCCCGAGGATCGCCGCCGCCGCGTTGTCGAGCTGGCCGCGGAGCACGATCTGCTCGTACTCGAGGACGATCCCTACGGCCTCGTTCGGTTCGAGGGCGAGGCGCCTCCGTCGCTGCACGAGCTCTCCGGCGGGGCGACGGCGTACAGCTCGTCGTTCTCGAAGACGGTGTCGCCGGGGCTTCGGGTCGGGTGGTTCGTGCTCCCCGAACCGCTCGCACGCGAGCTCGAGGCGACTGCGACCGGCACGTACATCACGCCCGTGCTGCTCGGCCAGGCGACGGTCTACGCGTTCATGCAGCGCGGGTTCTTCGAGCCGAACCTCGAACGCGTCCGAGGCCTGCTCGGCGCGCGTCGCGACGCGATGCTCGAAGCGTTCGCGCGCGAGCTCCCCAACGTCCGCACGTCGCACCCTGAAGGCGGGTACTTCCTCTGGGCCGACCTCGACGGGGTCGACGCAGCCGAGCTGCTCACCCGTGCCGAAGCAGCCGGCGTCACGTTCGTCAAGGGCGCCGACTTCGGCGGCGAGCCGAACTCGTTGCGGCTCGCGTACAGCTTCGTGTCGCCGGACGAGATCGGCGAGGGCGTCGCGCGGCTAGCCGCGGCGCTTCCGGCGGCGGTGTAACCGCGAGCCGAGCACGCCGAGCACGAAGCCCACCGCGAGCGACAGCAGGATCACCCAGATCACCGAGACCCGCGTCGTCCCGAACACGAAGCTCACCTTCGCGCGGTGGGTGTTCAGGATGATGAAGAGCAGGGCGTAGAGGCCGATCAGCCCGATCGCCGCGAGCTGGATCCACGGCGGCCGTTCACGCTTCGCCGGCTCGTCCGCCATGCGTCAGGCGACCGCCGCGGCCGACACCGCCAGCGGGACGAGGCGAGGTTGTCGAGGAGGCTGGAGGGTGCGCGTCGCCGCGCGGAAGGTGGGACAGGGGCGCTCCGGAGTCATGGCACACAGGCCGTGGCGGCGGAAGTAGCAATCTTCACACGTCGGAGCGTTCTGTCGGGTCATGGGGGCCTTTCGGGAGGGCTCGCGGTCAGGTGGCGGGAGTGCGATGGTACGACCGCTCCGGGTCCCCGAAAAGGGCTTGTCTAAACGGAAAACGTGCACTTTCCGGCAAGTTCGAGGCTGTCGAAAACTGCCGTTTTCTGCAGGGTCAACGGAGCGTCGCCAGGGCGCGCAACGCCTGTTGAAAATTCTCCACAGCGATGATCCTCAGCCCGTGGGCGTAGCGCCGGGCCTCCTGGGCGTTCTCCCCAGCCGGCACGAGAAATGCGTCCACATGCGCTTCGCGCGCGCCGATCGTCTTCTGCTTGATGCCGCCGATCGGGCCGACCGAGCCGTCGGGGAGGATCTCGCCCGTGGCGGCGATCTTGTGGCCGCGCACGATGTTCCGCCCGAGCTCCTGGAGGATGCCGAGGGCGAACGCGAGACCGGCAGAGGGGCCGCCGACGTCGCCGGCGTTGATCGTCACGTCGATCGGCAGGTGAATGTCGACGGCGTCCCCGAGCGAGATGCCGACGATCGCGCGCCTCGTCTTCGGCTCCGGGATCGTCTTGATGCTCACGACGAGGGACGCGCGGCCGCGGCGGATCGCGAACGCGACCGTGTCCCCCGGCCGGCGCTTGGCCATCGCCGTCCTCACCTCGGCACTCGACTTGATCGGCTCGCCGTCGATGGCCGTGATGATGTCGTCCTGTTCCAGCTTTCCGACGGCGGGAGTGCGCGCGAACACTTCGTCGACCTTCGCGCCGATCGGCGTCGTCGTCACCGACTTGCCTGCGGCGCGTAACGCGACCGCGGCCGCCACTCGCTGCGAGTTCTGCATGTCCTCGGCGTCGATCTGCTGCCGCTCGGCCTCGCCGCCGCCGGGAGGGAGGACGGCGCTCGCGGGATAGAGGTCGGCGCCCTCGTGGAAACCGCCGAAGAGACGCTCGTAGAGCTTGGCCTTCCGCAGCAGGATGTCCACGTAGTAGATCCCGCCCACCTTCGGGGCGTGACCCCCGGGGACGTGGACGAGCGGCGCGACCGGATGCGCCTTGTCGGGTAGGAAGATGTAGTCGTTCGACGGCAGGATGAGCAGCGCACCGACGATCGCGACGAGCACAAGTCCGGCGACGAACGCCGTCGTGCTCGAGAAGAGCTTTCTCACAGAAGCCCGCGGGACATGCCGCCGTCGACGATGACGGTCGTGCCGCTGACGTACGCGGCCCGCGCCGACGCGAGGAAGCAGACGACATCGCCGAACTCCCGCGGCGTGCCGAGGCGGCCGATCGGGATCTGCGCCATCTCCTCGGCCGGTGGGCCGGTCGCGCCGTAGACGTCCGTCATCCGCGGCGTGTCGATTCGCCCGGGCGCGACGCAGTTCACGGTCACGCCGCTCGGCCCGACCTCACGCGAGAGCGTCTTCAGCCAGCCGACGAGCCCGGGGCGGATCGCATTCGAGAGCGCGAGATGGGCCGTCGGCTCCTTCGCTGTCAGCGACGTGATCGCGACGATGCGGCCGGCGTCGCTCTGCTCGAGGTGCGGCCGGCATAGTCGCACGAGGCGCACAGCGGGGGCGAGCAGGAGCTCGAACGCGGCCTCGAGCGCGTCGTCGGTCACGTCGCCCGCCTTTCCGGCGGGTGGGCCGCCGGAGTTCCAGACGAGGATGTCGATGCCGCCGAATGCCTCGAGTGTCTTCGCGACGAGCCGCTCGAGGTCAGCGACGTTGGTGACGTCGCCACGCACGGCGAGGGCACCGATGCGGTCGGCGTCGAGCTCGAGCTGCTCGCGGCGCCGCGCGAACATCGTCACGTTCGCCCCCTCTTCGGCGAGCGCCTCCGCGGCGGCGAGCCCGAGGCCGGACGAGGCCCCGCAGACAATCGCAGTCCTGCCGCGAAGACCGAGATCCATGCGGTGGGACGGTAGCGGGTCGGGTCCCTGACGGACCTAAGAGGCGTACTCGAAGTCGACCGCGAACGCGCAGTTGCCGGTGAGCTCCCAGCGGAACGGGTCGTCGTCGATCTCGAACCGGTCGGTCGTGTACTCGATGCCCGGCCGCTCGTAGCCCGGGATGCCGCACGCCACGCGCTCCGCCGTCTCGAACGGCTTCGTCGCATCGATTCGCACCGCTTCGCCGACGCGCAGCCTCGTACCGTCCACCTCGATCGCGCTCACGCGCACGTCGATCACGTTCCGCGGCTTGCGGATCCAGGGCAGCCGCATCACGTCGCCGCCCGCATCGCCGAGGAAGATCTCCTCGAGGGCCGCGCGCTGGGCGTCGTCGCCGCGCTCGTCGACGTGCAGGACGATGCTCCACGGCGACCCGGGCTCGTCGTCGTCGTAGCGGATGACGAGCGCCGTCGCGAGCTCCGATAGGTCGACGTCGCCGAAGTGGCCGTCGTCGATGCGCCAGGAGAGCGCGCCGTAACAGATGCCGTAGGTCGACCGCCCGCCGGGAACGGCGCCGATCATCCGGCAAGGGCAGATCGCCTCGCAGTTGCACGACTCGAAGTACGCACCGGCGATCCGCCAGGTCATGGCTGTTCGCGCCTCGTCTGGTGCCAGGCACCGTGATCAGTCACGCACACGAGTGTGACGGAAACGCAACTTCCCCTGCTCAGGTTGCGAATGGTCTCGGGACGTGTCCGGTGCCAGGCACCGTGGCGAGACAGTCACATCTCGTCCACACGCTTCGTCGCCCGCTCCGGCCCTAGGCAGTCAGGACGCCGACGACATCGCGCACGGCGTCGGCGCTCTTCGCGAGCGCGGCCTGCTCGTCGTCATCGAGGTCGACCTCGTAGATCTCCTCGATGCCCTTGCGGCCGAGCTTCACGGGGACGCCCATGTAGAGCCCGTCGATCCCGTACTCGCCTTCCAGGAGGGCAGTGCAGGGCAGCACGCGCTTCTCGTCGAGCAGCACCGAGTCGACCATCTGCGCACAGGCCGCGCCTGGTGCGTACCAGGCGGACGTCCCGAGCAGCTTCACGATCTCGCCGCCGCCGACCGCGGTGCGTTCGACCATCGCCTGGATGCGTTCCTCGGAGACGAGCTTCCGGAGGGGCACGCCGCCGACAGTCGTCGACGAGATGACCGGGACCATCTGGTCGCCGTGGCCGCCGAGCACGAGCGCCTGGACGTCCTTGGTCGACGCGTTCGTCTCCCACGCGATGAACGTGCGGTACCGAGCGGTGTCGAGGATGCCCGCCTGGCCGAACACGCGCTCCTTCGGAAGCCCTGAAGCACTCTTCGCGACGTGGCACATCGCGTCGAGCGGGTTCGACAGGATGATGAGGATCGCGTCCGGGGAGGCACCGACCACCTGCTCGGTCACGGACTTGACGATCTTCTCGTTCGTCTGCACGAGGTCGTCGCGGCTCATTCCCGGCTGGCGCGGAAGGCCCGCGGTGATGACGACGACGTCCGAGTCCGCCGTGTCGGCGTAGTCGTTCGTCCCGGCAACGGTCGCCTCGAACCCGAGGATGGGCGCCATCTGGTTGATGTCGAGCGCCTTGCCCTGCGGGAGCCCTTCCTTGATGTCCGTCAGGACGATCTCCGCGTAGTCGCGCTGCGCGAGCACCTCCGCGCAGGTCGCACCCGTCGCGCCCGCACCGACGATCGTCACCTTCGGTCTACTGCTCATGTCGTTACGCCTCCAGCATTTCGATGATCGCGTCCGCGTACTCGCTCGTCCCGACCGCAGTCGGGTCGTCGCGCGACGGCTTCATGTCGTATGTCACTCGCTCGCCCGCAGCGATCACGGCCGCAACGGCGCTCTCGAGCCTCTGCGCCGCGTCCTCCTCACCGAGGTGCTCGAGCATGAGCTTCCCGGAGAGGATCATCGCCGTCGGGTTGACCTTGTTCTGGCCCTTGTACTTCGGCGCCGAGCCGTGTGTCGCCTCGAACACGGCGGTGTCCGGCCCGATGTTGCCGCCGGGCGCGACGCCGAGGCCGCCGACGAGGCCGGCCGTCAGGTCGCTGACGATGTCGCCGTAGAGATTCGGCAGCACCAGCACGTCGAACTCCTCCGGACGCTGCACGAGCCCCATGCAGATCGCGTCGACCAGGTTCTCCCAGGGCTCGATCTCCGGGTAGTCCTTCGCGACGCCGCGGAAGACGTCGAGGAAGAGCCCGTCCGTGAACTTCATGATGTTCGCCTTGGTCACGCACGAGACGCGCTTGCGCCCGTGGGCGCGCGCGTAATCGAATGCGAAGCGAATGATCCGCTCGGAGCCCTCGCGGCTGATCGGCTTGATCGAGATGCCTGAGCCGGCGGCGATCTGCTTGCGCTGCATGCTGTTGAGCTCGGCGATCACCTTTTCGGCGTCCGGCGTGCCGGCCTCGTACTCGATCCCTGCATAGAGATCCTCGGTGTTCTCGCGCACGAGGACGAGGTCGACGTCGTCGTAGCGAGAGCGGACGCCTGCGTACGTTTTGCACGGCCGCAGGCACGCGTACAGGCCGAGCTCGTGGCGCAGGGCGACGTTGACGGAACGGAACCCGGTTCCGATCGGCGTCGTGATCGGGCCTTTCAGCGCGATCTTGTTCGCCTTGATCGATGCGAGGGTCTCGTCGGGTAGCGGCGTTCCCGCGGTCTCCATCACGTCGACGCCCGCTTCGCGCACGTCCCACTCGAACGCGACTCCGGTTGCTTCGAGTACCCGGCGAGTCGCTTCGGTCAGCTCCGGTCCGGTGCCGTCGCCGGGGATGAGCGTCACGCGGTGTGCCATGCCGCGCGCCAGCGTACACGTCCACCCATTCGGTTCAATCGATGGAGGGATCGCGCCGACTTGGCGATCGTTCGATACAGAACCCGTGGAAGGCACTGCGGCCGTCATTCCTCTGCCTGCGGTCAGGCGTCCCGATGTCACCGCACTTCGGCAGGAGGCGCGCTCGGCGCTCTCGCGTGCCGAGTGGCTCGTCGGCGAGAGCAGATGGCAGGACTGCGTCGACGTGCTCGGGCGCATCCGCGTGCCGGCAGCGTCCGCGCCCGACCTCGCGCTCCGTGTTCTTCACTGCGAGGCCTGGGCGCGTATGTACCTCGGCGAGATCGACTCCGCCGATGCGCTGTGTGAGCGCGCACGGGCACTCGCCGAAGGTGAGCGTTTCGATGACACCGACCGCGCGGAAGCACTGTTTCGTCTCGGTGCCGTCCGGCTGAAGGCAGCGCGGATCGGGAACGCGGTGTCGCTCCTCACCGAGGCGCTCCGCCTGACCCAGGCGGGCGGCCCACGCCGCGATCGCGTCCGGGCACGGGCGTTCGAGTGGCGCGCGCGCTGCTATGCGACGCAGCGAGACTGGGATGCGGCGCAGTCCGACGCCGAGCACGCGCTCGAGCTCTCGGAGGCGCTGAAGGATCTGCGGCTGCAGGCGCTCGCGACCATGCAATGCTCGGTGATCGCCGAACGGCGCGGCAAGGTGCGTTTGGCGCTCTTCTACGCCGATGAGGCTCGACGGCTCGCCGAGGAGTGCGGCGACCAGCAGACAGAGGCGCGCCTCCTCAACAACCTGGGCGGCCTGAGCTTCCTCGTGGGTGACGCCGGGCCGGCGGTTGCCTACATCAAGAAGGCGTTTGCGCTGTTCCTCGAGATCGGCAACGACGCCGACGCCGCGCAGGCCGTCTCGTCGCTCGCGCAGATCCATCTTCGCCTTGGCGCGCCGATCCTCGCCGAAGAGCAGGCGCGCCACGCCCTGTCGATCCTCGCGGGTCGCGACGACTATCTGGAGGAGTGCGGCAACGCGCAGCTCGTCCTCGGTCGCGCGCTGCTCGGGCAGGGCTCCGCCGAGGAGGCGCTGAACGAGTTCGCGACCGCCGAGCGGCTGTTCCTCAGGTTGGGATCGAAGAGCCACCTTGCCGCGGCCTGGACGGCCGAAGGCGATGCGTACGCAGAGCTTGGCGACACGGAGGCCGCAGCAGCGCTGTTCCGGCGCGCGGCCGAGACCTTGCAGGACTTTCACTTCTAGAAAGGGAGGTGCGTTCGTGAGGAAGCGGTTCGACTTCTATTCGGTGCTGTTCTTCTTGCTGACAGTTGCCTACTTCGTCGCTGCGGCCAGAGGCCACGGCCACGGCGTCGGCAGGGGTTTCTTCAGCGGAGGGTAAGGAGGCAATTCGGGTCTGGCCCACCGGGCCAGACCCGAATCGCTACGCTCCGCGCCGGATGAGCACGACTGAATTCCGCCCGGGGCTCGAAGGGGTCATCGCGTTCGAGACGGAGATCGCCGAGCCTGACAAGGACGGCGGAGCGCTCCGCTATCGCGGGATCGACATCGAAGAGCTCGTCGGCCGCTATCCGTTCGAGAACGTCTGGGGCCTGCTCGTCGACGAGGACATCAACTCGCCGCTGCAGCCGGTCGACGGGATCGAGCTGCAGGATCCGAGCGGCTCCGTTCCCGCCGACCTTCAGGCCGCGCTCGCGACGCTCGGCCCGAAGTGGGGGATGAAGAAGATCATCGACATCTCCGACAAGGAGGCACGAGACGATCTCGCGAAGCTGTCGGGCGCGACGCTCACGATCGTGGCGCAGGCCGCTCGCGGCAAGCAGACGCCGGTGCCCGAGTCCGAGGTCGCAAAGGGCGAGAACGCCGCGGCGCGCTTCCTGATCCGCTGGCGTGGGGAGGCAGACCCGAAGCAGATCAAAGCGCTCGACACCTACTGGATCTCCGCGGCCGAGCACGGGCTGAACGCGTCGACCTTCACGGCGCGGATCGCGGCGTCGACCGGCGCCGACTGCGCAGCGGCGATGTCGTCCGCGGTCGGGACGCTGTCCGGCCCACTGCACGGCGGCGCACCCGCGCGCGTGCTGCCGATGATCGAGGGCGCCGAGGGCGCGGACGATCTCGAGAAGTACTTGAACGACATGCTCGGCCGCGGCGAGCGGATCATGGGCTTCGGGCACCGCGTGTACCGCGCCTACGACCCGCGCGCGACCGTGCTCAAGCGCACGGCGATGGAGCTCGGATCGCCGCGCGTCGAGGTGGCGGCGGCGCTCGAGGAGGCCGCGTTGAAGGTGTTGCACGAGCGCTCGCCCGATCGGCAGCTCGAGACGAACGTGGAGTACTGGGCCGCCGTCGTGCTCGACTACGCGGAGATCCCGCCCGACCTGACGCCCGCGATGTTCGGCTGCGCCCGCGTCGCCGGCTGGTCGGCGCACATCCTCGAACAGAAGCGCCTCGCGCGCCTGGTGCGCCCGTCGGCGCGCTACATCGGGCCACCGCCCCGCACGCTCGCGGATCTTTGACGTCGCTCGCCGACGCGGCGGGTGAGGCCGACGCCTTCGCCGAGGAAGGCAAGGAGCGCGAGGTCTCGCAATTGCGCGCGAAGTGGGACGAAGAGCTGGAGATGGCGGCGCGCGCGGCCGACTTCCGCGAACGCGCCGTCGCCTACCGCGCCATCGGTCAGTTCCGGTTCCGCACGAAGAAGGAGCTGCTGCGGCGTGGCCTCGACGACGAGAGCCCCGCGGTGCGTGGCTCGGCGCTGCTCTCGCTCGAGCGGCTCTCGCGCGACCATCCGGGCGACGTCAACGACCTGCGGCCGCTGCTGCACGAGCTCGTCACGCACGACGGCAACGAAGCGGTGCGGCGCCTCGCGGTCGTCGCGCTCCGGAACGGCTCGCCGCGGCCCGACACGATTCAGATCCTCGCTTCGCTCGGCGGGGACGACGAGCAGCCGCGCGAGCTCCGCGATGCGGCCGCAAAGGTCGCTCAGGTGCTTCGGCGCAAGGGCGCCAAGTAGACGACTACACCGACCCGCGGTGGCTCGAACGCGCAATGCGCTGGATCGAGTCCCACGTCGAGGTCGCGGGTCCAGTCGAGCAGCCGCACGTCCGGGCGTGGGCGACCGTGCTTCGCGTCCCGACGCCGGACGGCGTCGTGTGGTTCAAAGCGGCGCGCGCGGCGTTCGCACACGAGGCGCGCGTGCTCGAGGTGCTGCAGCCGCTCGCCCCCGACCTGCTGCCCGAGGTGATCGCTTCGAGCGACGAGGGCTGGCTGCTGCTCGCGGACGCGGGGGAGCGGGCGCGCGAGCATCCGATCGACTGGCGCCCGATGCTGCACGCGTATGCCGCGCTCCAACGTGCGTCGGCCGCGCATGTCGACGCGCTGCTCGCAACCGGGGCGTACGACAACCGTCCCGCGACCGTCGTCGAGCGTGTGCGGTCGCTCATGTCCTACCTCCCGGCAGCGCTTGCTACAGAGCTGGACGCGCGGCTCCCGTACGTCGCGGCGCGGATGGACCGGCTCGCGGCGTCGCGTCTCCCGCTCACGATCGACCAGGCTGACCTCCACGACGGGAATGTCTTCTCGGCCGACGGGCGCGTGCGGATCATCGACTGGGGCGACTCGGCGGTCGCACATCCGTTCTTCACCCTCAGCGTCGCCGAGCCCGACGAGACCGCGTGGGCGCTCGAGGCGTGGGCCGGTTACGCGCCGCAGGTCGAGCTGCAGGAGGAAGCGGCGATCGTCGAGGAGCTGCGTTTCCTCCTGCGCGCGCTCAACTGGGAGCACACCGCGGCACTCGGCGAGTCAGAGCACCTGATCGATCGAATCAGGCTGTTTGTCGAGCGCTAGGAGCAGCCGCAGGGCTGCTGCCGCCCGCACGACGGGCAGGTCACGCGACGCCGCTTCAGCTCGAGCATGTTCTTGCCGAGCCCGGCCTTCATCATCAGCCACGCCGCACCCGACGCCAGGGCCATGAACAGCTCGATGTGCGGGTCGATTGTCACTTCTCTCCTTACTACGTCTTTCGGCGGGCATGTGGATGTGCCCGGAAATACAACTCGCGGCGCCTCGTATCGGATACGTGCGTGTAGAGCTCTGTAGTGGAGAGATCGGCGTGCCCGAGCATTTCTTGAACGGATCTGAGGTCGGCGCCTCCCTCGAGCAAGTGAGTGGCGAAGGAATGCCGGAGGAGATGGGGGTGGACCCGCGTGGGCTCGAGCCCCGCAACCTCGGCCAGTCGGCGGAGGATCAGGAAGGCGCCGGCGCGGGTGAGCGGGCCGCCCTTGGCGTTCAGGAAGAGCTCCGGCCGGTGCCGCCGGTCGAGGTATGGGCGTCCCCGTGAGAGATATCGGCGAATCGAATCCGCGGCGTGGCGCCCGATCGGCACGACACGCTCCTTGCCGCCCTTCCCCGTCACCCGTACGAACCGGTCGTCGAGATCGACGCCGCTCTTGTCGAGGCCGACTGCTTCGGAGACCCGCAGCCCGGCGCCGTAGAGGAGCTCGACGAGCGCCTGGTCGCGCAGGCTGCGCGGCTGCGTCCCTTTTGCGGCGTCGATCAGGCGCTCCGCCTCGCCCGGCGAGAGCGTCTTCGGGAGCGGTTTCGCCCGGCGCGGGAGCTTCACGGCGGCGGCCGGGTTGTCGTCCCGTGCGCCGAGGAGCTGCTGGTGGCGGAAGAAGCTGCGGGCGGCCGCCGTCCGGCGGGCGATCGTCGTCGCCGCCAAGCCGTCTGCGCGAAGTGACGCCGTATAGCGCTCGAGCTCCTCCAGGCTCGCCTTGGCGATCGGCTTCCCGAGGTACTCGGACAGGGCGCCGAGGTCGCGACGGTACGCCTCGACGGTGCGCGCGGCGCGGCTTGCGCCGAGGAGCGCGAGGAAGCCTTCGACGTCAGGATCGTGGATGGGCATGGTCGTAGACGCGGCGCAGCCGCTTCGCGTCGACGTGGCTGTACATCTGCGTGGTGGAGAGCGAGCTGTGGCCGAGCAGCTCCTGGATCGTGCGGAGGTCAGCGCCACCCTGGAGCAGGTGCGTCGCGAACGCGTGGCGCAGGCGATGTGGATGCCGGACGACGCGGCGCAGTGTCGACGTGTCGAGCCGCCGGCCCCGCGCGGACAAGAACAGGGCGTTCTCGGCGCCGCGCGCGAGCTCCGGGCGCGCGTCTCGCAGGTATCGCGCGACGAGTAGCGCGGCCTCTTCCCCGAGCGGTATGACGCGGTCCTTGCCCCCCTTTCCTTCACGGACGTGCACGCGTTCCTGTTCGAAGTCGACGTCGCCGAGGTCGAGCCCGACCGCCTCCGCGGCGCGCAGGCCACATGAGTAGACGAGCTCGACGAGAGCGGTGTTGCGAAGACCGAGTGGCCCGTCGACGTCGACGGAATCGATCAGCTCCTCGACCTCTCTCTGCTTCGGCGCGTCGGGCAACCGCCGCGGGCGGCGCGGTGCGAGAACCGCGCTCGGGACGTGTTCGGCACCGAGTGAGAACCGAGTGAGCGAGCGCACCGCGGCGAGCTTCCGGCTGATCGTCGCGGGCGCGAGCTTGCCGCCGGGACGCGCCCGCCCGAGCTCGGTCACCCAATCGGCTAGCACCCGCACGTCGAGCTCCTCGAGAGGCCGCGACTGGCCGAACCAGTCCGCGAACTCCCGGAGGTCGGCGGCGTAGCCGCGCCGCGTCCCGGCGGAGATCCCGGCCGCGTCCAGGAACCGCTCGATCGCCCGGTCAGTCTTCACGGCACAAGGTTCGCCGCCGCACGTAACATCGCCTGCCGATGGCCGATCGTCTTGAACGGCTCGCCGAGCTCGCCGTCCACGGCGCGAACGTGCAGCCGGGGCAGGTTCTGATGATCACCGGCGAGATCGGGAACGAGGACGTCGCGCGCGCGGTCGCCGCCGCCGGCTACCGCTGCGGTGCCAAGTTCGTGGATGTCGACTACTTCGATCCGCACGTGAAGCGCGCGCGGATCGAGCATGCCGATCCCGAATCGCTCGACTTCGTTCCGAGGTGGTACGGCACGCGGATGCTCGAGCACGCCGAGGATCAGGGTGCGCGCGTCACGCTTGCGACGCTCACCACGCCGAACCTGATGGACGATCTCGACAAGACGCTTGTCGGCCGCGACATGCTCCCGCGCGTCAAGGAACTGACGAAGATCGTCGGCGACCGCTCGACGAACTGGTGCATCGTCCCGGCGCCGCACCGTGCCTGGGCGGCGCTCGTGTATCCCGACCTCGACGAGGAGGCGGCGTTCGAGCGGCTGTGGGATGAGCTCGAGCATGTCCTGCGACTCGAAGACGGCAACGCCGCGAGCGCGTGGGACGAGCGCATGGCGGTCCTGCGCGACGCGGCGCAGCGGTTGACGGCGCGCGCGTTCGCCACGATCGAGTTGCGTGGGCCGGGGACGGAGCTCTCGGTCGGCATGCTGCCGACGCACCGCTGGTGGGCCGCCGACTTCACGCGCGCCGACGGGCTGCGCCACCTTCCGAACCTGCCGACCGAAGAGGTCTTCACGACGCCCGATCCGCTGCGGACGAGCGGGCACGTCACGTCGACGAAGCCCCTCGCGCTTCGCGACGGCACAATCATCCGCGGATTGCGCGTCCGCTTCGAGAACGGCGTCGCCGTGGAGATCGAGGCCGATACGAACGCCGACACGCTCAAGTCGCTGCTCGACATCGACGAAGGCGCACGCCGCCTCGGCGAGCTCGCGCTCGTCGATCGGCAAGGGCGCATCGGGCCGCTCGGCACCGTCTTCTACAACACGTTGCTGGACGAGAACGCCGCCAGTCACATCGCCCTCGGCGCCGGATTCAAGTTTCTCGTCGACGAGGACGTCGTGCCGCGCGTCAACGAGAGCGGCCAGCACATCGATTTCATGATCGGCTCGAACGACGTCGACGTGGACGGGATCACTGCCGACGGCGAGCGCGTCCACGTGCTCCGCGGCGGCGACTGGCAGATCTAGCGCGACCGGAGCCGGGGCAGTTTCGGCCACGTCCTTGATGCGAAGCGCACTACCCGGTGCCTGGCACCGGACGGGTCACGACACGCCAGGGCCAGGGGGGACCCGGGGGAGGTTGGCGCGCCGACGGTTGGTCGACCTGATAGTCGGCGAAGTCCGTACCATGCACGCGTTTTGCGGATGACGACCTGGTCGCAACCTTCAAGGAGGCGCTACGAATGACCACGACGCAGTTGCCGAGCCCCGTGGATCTTTCGGCGCATGGGATCGAGCCGACCGGTCGCGTCTATCGAAATCCCTCGACCGCGCTGCTCTATTCGCACGCGCTCGCGCGCGGCGACGGGCGGCTCGCCGGCGGCGGCTCCCTCGTCGTCGACACCGGCAAGTTCACCGGCCGATCACCCAAGGACAAGTTCCTCGTCGACGAACCGACGTCCACCGATCGCATCTGGTGGGGCGAGGTGAACCAGAAGCTCGCCGAGTCGAACTTCGACGGGCTGCGCGACAAGGTCACCGCCCACCTCGGGACGGCCGCCGCACTCTACGTGATCGACGCCTGGGCAGGTGCCGACGTCGCGCACCGGATCGGCGTGCGCGTCGTTACGGCGCACCCGTACCACGCGCTCTTCGCCAAGACGATGTTCATCGACCCGACGGAGAGCGAGCTTGCCTCGTTCCGGCCGGGGGCAATCGTCCTGCACACACCGGATCTCGAGTCCGATCCCGAGGAAGATGCGACGCGCAGCGCGACCGCGATCGTGCTCCATCCGGGGCGGACCGAGCTGCTCGTGCTCGGGACGTTCTATGCCGGTGAGATCAAGAAGTCGATCTTCACCGTGATGAACGACCGCCTCCCGCTCGAGGGCGTCTTCCCGATGCACTGCTCGGCGAACGTCGGCGAAGCCGGCGACGTCGCGATCTTCTTCGGCCTGTCGGGGACGGGGAAGACGACGCTGTCGGCCGACCCGGAGCGGAACCTGATCGGCGACGACGAGCACGGCTGGGGCGACAACGGCGTCTTCAACATCGAGGGCGGCTGCTATGCGAAGACGATCCGGCTCTCGCCGCTCGCGGAGCCCGAGATCTACCGCACCACGCACACCTGGGGCACGATCCTCGAGAACGTCGCCGTCGACGAGCAGGGCCACATCGACCTCGACGACGACTCGAAGACGGAGAACACACGGGCCGCGTACAAGCTCGAGCAGATCGGCAACGCGCTCCCCTCCAAGCAGGCCGGCCATCCGCGCTCGGTCGTCTTGCTGACCGCAGATGCCTTCGGCATCCTGCCGCCGATCGCGCGCCTGTCCCGCGAGCAGGCGCTCTACTTCTTCCTGTCGGGATTCACGGCGAAGCTCGCCGGCACCGAGATCGGGGTCACCGAGCCGCAGCCGACGTTCTCGACCTGCTTCGGCCAGCCGTTCTTGCCGCAGCCGCCCTCGGTCTACGCCCGCCTGCTCGGCGAGAAGCTCGACCAGCACCGCTCGAAAGCCTGGCTCGTGAACACCGGCTGGACGGGCGGCCCGTTCGGCCAAGGCGAGCGCATGCCGATCAACGCGACGCGGACGATGCTGCGCGCCGCGCTCTCGGGAGACCTCGACGGCACCGAGTTCCGCACCGACGAGCTCTTCGGCTTCGAGGTGCCGCTGCGCGTGAGCGGGGTCGACGACTCGCTGCTCGATCCGCGGTCGACGTGGCGCGATCCGGAGCGCTACGACGTGAAGGCGCGTGAGCTCGCGGTGATGTTCGCCGAGAACTTCTCGAAGCGGTTCTCGGACGTCGACGAGTCGATTCGCGCCGCCGGCCCGAGCGTCTAGCCGCGCCGATGCGCGTCGTTCTCCTGACGCAGATCGTCCCGGTCGTCGAGGGCTACAGCGAGGTGGCCGACGCGCTCGGGCACGAAGTACCGGCGGTGATCGTCGGGCGTCCGTTCCACCAGCCGGCCGAGGCGTTCATTGCGGCTGCCGGGAGCGCCGACGTCGTGTTCGCCGCGTCCAAGCACTCGATCGCTGCGCTCCTCCGGGCGTACGACGCCGATGTCGGCCTCTGCACCGGCTTCCCGTGGCTCATCACGCAGGAGGCGATCGACACGCCGCCGAAGGGCATCGTGAACGGCCACCCGACCTTGCTGCCGAAGGGACGGGGGCCGCATCCGTGGGCGTGGGCGATCCGGGCCGGCGAAACCGAGATCGGGTTGACCTATCACTTCATGGACGCGACCTTCGACACCGGCAACATCCTTGCCCAGAAGGCGATCCCGATCGGTCCCGACGACACCGAGGAGACGCTGATCCCGCACTTCCAGGCTGTCGCCGGCGAGTTGCTGCAAGAGGTGTTCGCGAAGCTCGAGGCGGGCGACCCCGGCGTGCCGCAGGGCGAAGGGGAGTACCAGCAGATGTTCGAGCCCGAGTACGCGGTCGTCGACCTGTCGCAGCCGGCAGCGGAGGTGCACCGGCAGGTGCGCGCATGGTCCTTCATGCCGGAGAGGAGCAGAAGCGGCCCGGTGCTCGACGGGCGGCGGCTCGTCCGCACGAGCGTCACCGAGGTCGACGGGGCGGAGCAGATCGACTGCGGCGACGGGCCGCTATGGATCCTCGAGGCCGTTCCCGTCTGATGCAGCGGCCACTCCGGCCGTTGCGCTAGCTTCCGCTCTCGTGGAAGCGACCCACGACGTCCTGGTCGTCGGAGCGGGCTGCGCAGGCATGCGCGCCGCAATCGAGGCATACGACGCCGGCGCCGACGTCGCCGTCATCTCGAAGCTTCATCCGACGCGCAGCCACTCCGGGGCGGCCGAGGGCGGTATCAACGCCGCGCTCGGGAACGCCGCCGAAGACTCGCCCGAGATCCACGCCTTCGACACGGTCAAGGGCTCGGACTACATCGGCGACCAGGACGCGATCGAGTTGTTCACGCGCGAAGCGCCCGCCGACATCATCCAGCTCGAGAACTGGGGCGCGTACTTCTCGCGGCGCGAAGACGGCAAGCTCGCGCAGCGGCCGTTCGGCGCCGCCGGCTCGCCGCGGACGGTCTACGCAGCCGACATCACCGGGCACGTGCTCATCCAGGTGCTCTATGAGCAACTGGTGAAGCGCGACATCAAGGTCTACGAGGAGTACTTCGCCTGGAAGCTCGTCGAGAACGACGGTCGCTGCCAGGGCGTCATCTGCTGGGACCTGCTGAACGGCGGCCTGCACACGATCGGCGGCAAGACGGTCGTGCTCGCGACGGGTGGCCAGGGGCGCATCTACCGCACGACGACGAACGCGTACGCGTGCACCGGCGACGGCGCGGCGATGGCGTACTACCTCGGCGTCGCGCTCAAGGACATGGAGTTCATGCAGTTCCACCCGACGACGCTCTACCCGTCGGGGATCCTGCTGACCGAGGGCTGCCGCGGCGAGGGCGCGTACCTGATCAACAGCGACGGCGAGCGGTTCATGAAGCGTTACGCACCGAACGCGATGGAGCTCGCGTCACGCGACGTCGTGTCGCGCTCGGAGCAGACCGAGATCGACGAAGGCCGCGGCATCAACGGCTCCATCTATCTCGACATGCGCCATCTCGGCGCCGAGCGGATCATCGAGCGGCTGCCTGGCTCGCGCGAGCTCTCGATGACGTTTGCGGGCGTCGACCCGATCTACGACCCGGTGCCGGTCCGGCCGGGCGCCCACTACCACATGGGCGGCGTCGAGACCGACAACGACGGCGCGACGGAGCTCACCGGCCTGTACGCCGCGGGCGAGGTCGCGTGCGTGTCGGTGCACGGCGCGAACCGGCTCGGCGGGAACTCGCTGATGGAGACGATCACCTTCGGCCGCCGCGCCGGCCGCGCGGCTGCGGAGTGGGCGCTGTCACACACGACGATCGACGTGCCGGTGAGCGTCGAGGCCGACGCGGAGCGAGAGCTGAAGTCGATGCTCGGCTACTCCGGCGGCGAGCGCCCGTGGCAGATCCGTCAGGACCTCGGCACGTCGATGCTCGAGAACTTCGGCGTCTTCCGCCGCGAGGAGCAGATGGCGGCGCAGATCGAAGTCCTCGAGGAGCTGAAGGAGCGCTACGACCGCGGCGTCGTGATCGAGGACAAGGGCGACGTCTTCAACAGCGACCTGACGCAAGCGATCGAGCTCGGCAACATGATCGAGCTCGCGCGCTGCATGCTGCAGGCGGGCATCGCGCGCAAGGAGAGCCGCGGAGCCCACGCGCGGCCGCACGACTTTCCGAAGCGCGACGACGAGAACTTCATGAAGCACTCCATCACCAGGTTCGTTGACGGCGAGCCCGAACTGTCCTACAAAGAGGTTCGGTTCACCAAATACGAGCCCATGGAGCGCACGTACTGAAACCGATCGCCCGACTTCTCGCACCCCTCCTGCTGTTGCTGCTGGCCGTCGCCCTCGCGGGTTGTGGTGACACGCTCTCGCTCGACCCGGTCGCCAAAGCCGCGGACGCGTCGGCGAAGCAGACCAGCGAGCACATCAGCGTGACGATGAAGATGTCGACTGCCGGGCAGGCCATCACGATGACCGGGGACGGCGACTTTCGGAACAACCCGAACCTCGGTTCGTTTGCGCTGTCGATCTCGGGTGCTCGGAACGTCACGATGCGAGAGGTCATGAAGGACACGACGGTCTACATGTCCTCCGACCTGTTCGGTGGGCAGCTCCCCAACGGGAAGATCTGGTTGGCGATGGACATCGCCAAGACGACGAAGGCGATCGGGCTCGATCCATCGTCGTTGAGCTCGTCACAGTCGCCGACGCAGGCCCTTACGACTCTCCGTGCAAGCGGGGGTCAAGTCACGCAGATCGGGACCGAAAGGATCGACGGTGTCGAGACGACCCACTACTCCGCGATCCTCGACCCGAAGCGCCTCGCGAAACTGAACACTGCGCTCAACAAGGCCTATGGAGCCACCGCTGCGTATCAGCCCGTCAGCGTCTGGATCGACGACCAGGATCTCGTCCGCAAGATGCAACTCGCCTATTCGATCGTGGGTGGCACGGCGCCGACCACTTCGGCGGAGATGACGATGACGTTCTCGAACTACGGTGAGCCTGTCGCCGTGGACGTCCCGCCCTCGTCGACGGTTTACGACATCACGAGCCTCGCGACGCCGTGATCGGCCGAAGGGTCGCTGGACGGGAACCGTCCCGGCGGCTCCGGCTCCATCGCTAGGATCGCCGCGGGATGCAGGTCGGCCTCAAGATCTGGCGCTTCAACTCCCGCTCGGGTGAGCGGGAGCTTCAGGAGTTCGAGGTCGACGCGCCGGAGGAAGCAACGCTCCTCGACTGCCTCGACATCGTCAAGGACCGCCACGACGGCTCCCTCGCCTACCGGAAGAGCTGCCGGATGATGATCTGCGGCTCGTGCGGGATGCGGATGGACGGTGCCGCGGTTCTCGCGTGCAAGGTCCGGATGTACGACGTCGTCCAGGAGGGCCGCGTACCCGTCATCTCGGCGATGGGGAACCTCCCGATCGTCATCACCAGCGACCAGGTGCCGCCGACGCTTTCGCCGTCAAAGTAGTCCAGCCGGTACTCGCCCTGGGGCTGCACCACCCGATCGTCCAGT
>DATINO010000126.1:0-10417 GCA_035474195.1 Gaiellaceae bacterium | reverse complement strand
GGACCCGGCGTCTACATCTGCGACGAGTGCATCGATCTCTGCAACGAGATCATCGACGAGGAGCTCACGACTCCAAGCACGCTCGATCTCGACAACCTGCCGCGCCCGATGGAGATCTACTCGGCGCTCAACGACTACGTCGTGTCGCAAGAGGAAGCGAAGCGCACGCTCTCCGTCGCCGTCTACAACCACTACAAGCGCGTGCAGATGGGGGCAGAAGAAGGCGACGTCGAGCTGCAGAAGTCGAACATCCTTCTGCTCGGCCCGACCGGCTGCGGCAAGACGCATCTCGCGCAGACCCTCGCACGCATCCTCAACGTCCCGTTCGCGATCGCCGACGCGACAGCGCTCACCGAAGCCGGCTACGTCGGTGAGGACGTCGAGAACATCCTCCTCAAGTTGATCCAGGCCGCCGACTTCGACATCAAGAAGGCCGAGACCGGGATCATCTACATCGACGAGGTCGACAAGATCGCGCGCAAGGCGGACAACCCGTCGATCACGCGCGACGTGTCGGGCGAGGGTGTGCAGCAGGCGCTGCTGAAGATTCTCGAGGGCACCGTCGCCTCGGTGCCGCCGCAAGGTGGACGCAAGCATCCGCACCAGGAGTTCCTGTCGATCGACACGACGAACATCCTGTTCATCTGTGGCGGCGCGTTCGCCGGCCTCGACAAGATCATCGCGAAGCGCGTCGGCAAGAACGCCGTCGGCTTCGGCCGCCAGATCTCGTCGAAGCGCGACGCGGAGAGCGCAGAGCTGCTCGGCGACGTCATGCCGGAGGACCTCCTCAACTTCGGGCTCATCCCCGAGTTCATCGGGCGCCTGCCGGTGCTGTCGGCGGTGCACCAGCTGAAGCGCGAAGACCTCGTGCAGATCCTCACCGAGCCGAAGAACGCGCTGAGCAAGCAGTACCAGCGGTTCTTCAACTACGACGACATCGACCTCGTCTTCACCGAAGAGGCGCTGTGGTCGATCGCCGACAAGGCACTCGAACGCGAGACAGGTGCCCGCGGCCTGCGCTCGATCATCGAGAACGCCCTGCTCGACGTGATGTTCGAGCTCCCGTCGCGCAAGGACGTCTCCAAGTGCGTCATCACGAAGGAGACGATCGAGAAGGGTCTCCGTCCGACGCTCGTGACGAGCGCCGGCAACGACTCGATCGAGCCGGAAGAGCTCGCGGAGGAATCCGCCTAGCGGACTCCGCGGGGGTGTCTGACACCAGTGGTGTCAGACACCTGTTCGTCTGACGCCCGAAGCCGGAATGCGAAAGACTTTCGCCGTGGAAGTTGGCGACGTCTTCGGCCCGTCGAGCTGGATCGACATCCCGCAGGAGCGGATCGACGCGTTCGCGGACGCGACCGACGACCACCAGTGGATCCACGTGGATCCCGAGCGGGCGAAGGACGGCCCGTTCGGCGGCACGATCGGCCACGGCTACCTGACGCTGTCGCTCCTTCCCTCCGCGTCGTACGAGGTCGTGCCGCGTCAGGGTGGCCGCATGTCGATCAACTACGGCCTGAACAAGGTGCGGTTCCCGTCGCCGGTGCCCGTCGGCTCGCGACTGCGGGCGACCTTCGAGGTGGCCGACGTCGACGCCCAGGACTGGGGTGCGCAGGTGACGATGAAGGCCACGATCGAGCGCGAGGGCGGCGACAAGCCGGTCTGCGTGGCGGAGATCGTCTTCCGCTACTACACCTAACCGATGAGCGACAGGCGGATCGCGATCCTGGGTGCCGGCCGCCTCGGCGAATCGATGCTGCGCGGGTTCCTCTCGAGCGGTTGGCGGGAGCCGGCGGAACTTGTGGTCACGAGCCGGCGCGCCGAGCGGCGCGACGCGCTCGCCGCGCTCTACGGCGTCGAGACGACCGCCGACAACGCCGACGCGATCGGCGGTGCTCGCCTCGTGATCCTGTCGGTCAAGCCGCAGGACGTCGCCGGCGTCCTCGCCGAGATCGCGCCGAGCGTCTCGCCGCAGCAGACCCTCCTGTCCGTCGCCGCGGGCGTGACGACCAGCGCGATCGAGTCGAGGCTCCCCGAGGGGGCGCGCGTCGTGCGATCGATGCCGAACGCTCCGGCGCTCGTCCACGAGGGGATCGCCGGCATCTGCGGCGGCGACCATGCGCACGACGAGGACCTCGACGTCGCGACGACCGCCCTCGGCCATCTCGGCGCCGTCGTCCGCGTCGACGAGGACGACATGGACGCGGTGACCGCGCTCAGCGGCTCCGGCCCGGCGTACTTCGCGCTGCTCGCCGAGGCGATGATCGAGGCGGGCTTGCTGCTCGGCCTTTCGCGCGAGATCTCGACGCGGCTCGTCGTGCAAACGATGTTCGGCAGCGCACGGCTGCTGCGCGACGAGAACATGCACCCGGTCGAGCTCCGTGAGGCGGTCACGTCGCCGGGTGGCACGACCACACGCGCGATCCGCGAGCTCGAACGCTCCGGTGTTCGGGCTGCGTTCCTGAACGCGATCAACGCGGCGACCGAACGGTCGCGCGAGCTCGCCGAGCGGGTTCCCCCCGAATGAGCCACGACGTCGTCTCCCCCGAGGCGCTCGCCTTCGTCGATCGCTTGCACCGTGAGCTGAACCCGGAGCGCGAGCGGCTGCTCGCGGCACGCGAGGCGCGAAGCGGTGCGCCGACGTTCGTGCGCGCGCCGGAGGACTTCACGGTCGCGCCCGCGCCCGCGGATCTCCAGAACCGTCGCGTCGAGATCACCGGCCCGGTCGACCGCAAGATGATGATCAACGCCCTCAACTCAGGTGCCAAGGTCTTCATGGCCGACTTCGAGGACGCGAACTCTCCGACCTGGGACAACGTGCGCGCGGGGCAGCAGAACGTCTACGACGCAGTTCGCCGGCAGATCGAGCTCGACACGCCTGAGAAGAGCTACCGCCTGAAAGACGAGACCGCGACGCTCGTGATTCGCAATCGCGGCTGGCACATGGTCGAGCGGCACCATGAGGTCGACGGCGCGCCTGTGTCCGCGTCGCTCTTCGACTTCGGACTCACCATCTTCAACAACGCGCACGAGCAGCTCGCACGCGGGACCGGGCCGTACTTCTACCTCCCGAAGCTCGAGTCGCACGAGGAGGCGCGCCTGTGGGCGCGCGCGTTCCGGATCGCGGAGGACGACCTCGGGCTGACGCACGGCTCGATCAAGTGCACGGTCCTGATCGAGACGATTCTCGCGGCGTACGAGATGGATGCGATCCTCTACGAGCTGCGAGAGCACTCGTGCGCGCTGAACGCGGGCCGCTGGGACTACATCTTCAGCTGCATCAAGAAGCTCGGTGCCGTGCTTCCCGATCGCGTGCAGGTCACCATGACCGTGCCGTTCATGCGCTCATATACCGAGCTGCTCGTCCAGACGTGCCACAACCGCGAGGCGCACGCGATCGGCGGCATGGCGGCGTTCATCCCCTCGCGCCGCGATCCCGAGGTGAACGCGATCGCGCTCGCGAAGGTGAGCGAGGACAAGCGCCGTGAGGCGGGCGACGGGTTCGACGGCACCTGGGTGGCGCATCCGGATCTCGTGCCGACCGCGATGGCCGAGTTCGACGCGGTCCTCGGCGACCGCGCGAACCAGGTCGAGCGAAAGCGCGACGAGGTGCACGTGACCGAAGAAGCGCTACGCGACTTCGACATCCCGGGCGGCGAAGTCACCGACGACGGCCTGCGCGTCAACGTAAGTGTCGGCGTCCGCTACATCGACGCCTGGCTGCAGGGCGTTGGCGCCGCCGCGATCGACAACTTGATGGAGGACGCCGCGACGGCCGAGATCTCGCGGGCGCAGGTGTGGTCGTGGGTGCAATCCGGCCGGTTCGACGGCGATCGAGTTCGGGAAGAGGTCGCGGCGGTCGACGCCTCCGATGCCGCCAAAGAGGTGTTCCTGGATGTGGCGCTCGCCGTACCGATGAAGGACTTCCTGACGCTCGCGGCATACGATCGGCTGGCATGAGCCTCGAGAGCACCAAGGCCGACGACATCGCCGGCCTGATCGAGGAGGCGATCGTCTCCGGCGAGCTCGTCCCCGGCTCGGTGCTGCGGCAGGAGCAGCTGTCGGAGCGGTTCGGCGTCTCGCGGACGCCGGTGCGCGAGGCGCTGCGACGGCTCGCGGCGCTCGGGCTCGTCTCGTTCGAGCCGAACCGCGGTGTTCGCGTGCGGACGATTTCGCACGACGACCTGCGCGAGGCGTTTCTCGTGCGCGCAGAGCTCGAGGCGCTCGTCACGGAGGAGGCCGCGCGCAAGATGACTCCCGAGGCGCTCGAGGAGCTCGAGGAGTGCGAGAAGCGATTTGCCCGGTTGACGCGCGAGGTCCGCTCGCACGAGCCCGGCGGAAACCGTCGTGCGTTGATGGGCGAATGGATGCGCGCGAATCACGCGTTCCACGATGTGCTCTATCGCGTTGCCGAGCTGCCGTACGTCGAGTCGGTGGCAAAGGCCGCGCGCCGCACCTTCTCCGGCCTGACGGTGTGGGCGCCGGTCGACGACGAGCTCGAGGCGCTCTACGAGCGCAATCAGGCGGAGCACCGGGCGATCCGGCAGGCGCTCGCCGCCGGCTCGGTCGCGGGGGCGCGCGAGCTCGCGCGCGAGCACGTGATGCACAGCTTCGAGCTGCTGACGACGATCCTCGCGCACGTCAGCGCCGACTGGGCACGCAGCACCTAGCGGCGGCGAATCGTCAGGCTGTGGGTATTCGGGGGAGCCGTCGGCGACTGGCAGCACGGCTCGAACCGCCGCAGGTGCTCCCATTCGACCGTGAAATGCGACGGCCGGCGGAGGTCGCCGATCGGACGGTCCTCTCGGAGTCGAACTTCGAGCACGAACACGAGCACCTCGCCGCGCCTCGGAAGCGCAAATCCGCGGTGCTCTTCATACGGTATGAGCGGCGCCGACGAGACTGCGATCAGGCGCTCGGGATCGCAGTTCGGGGTCAAGGCCGCGGCGGCGTGCCAGCCGGCCGGTACGCCGAGCGAGACGCCCGCGACGGAGACGGTACGCCCGGCGGAGCCGGCGGGGGCCGCGGTGACGATCGCCCACACCGCCGCCACGAGTAGGGCACGTTTCACGCCCGGGATACGGGCGAGGGCGTCCTCGGGGTCCCGGTCAGCGGCTGCGTTCCAGCAGCACCGCGACGAGCTCGCCCGCCGCGCGCACGTGCGCGGCCATCTCGGTGCGCGCCACCGGTGGGTCGCGGCGCTCGATCGCCGCCAGGATCCGGTTGTGCTGCTCGATGTTCTCGCCGAGCAGGTGGGAGCTGCGGCTGAGCGCGGCCCACGTCAGGTGGCGAGGGAACGAGCGGTGGAGGTGGGCGATCGCCGCGCGCAGCTGGTGGTTTCCGGCGGCCTGCTGGATCACCTCGTGGAAGATGTTGTTCGCGCGCTCCCAGTCGTTCTCCGCCGACCACGGCTCCGCGGCAGCGCCCGACTTCCGCTTCTCGATCTCGGCTTCGATCGAGTGCCGGAACAGCTGCTGCGCTTCGTGGAGCCGCCCGAGCTCCTCGTCGGTGACGTGTGCCGTTGCGAGCTCGGCGGCCAGCCCCTCGAGCTCGGCGCGGACGAGGTACGCCTCACGCACCTCGTGCGGTGAGGTGCCGCGGACGATCGCACCGCGGTTCGGCTCGATCACGACGACGCCTGTCGACTGCAGCTTGCGAAGCGCCTCGCGCACCGGGGTGCGGCTGACTCCGAACTCGGCGGCGAGGCTCGACTGCCGCAGCCGCGAGTGGGACGGGATCTCGCCGCTCAGGATGCGCGACTGGATCGCGGAGGCGAGACGATCGACGAGGTCGTCCGAATCGATGGTGGACGTCATTCGGCGACGAGACTGTCGCGCACCAGGCGGACGGAGATGAGCAACAGGAAACAGGCGAAGACGATCTTCAGCACGTGCCCCGGAAGCGCCAGCGCGAGCAGTGCGCCGACGACGCCGCCGGCTGCGCCGAGCGTCCCGAAGCGGAGCGCCAGCCCGAGGTCGCCGACGCCGCGCCGGCGAAGCACCAGGCTGCCGACAATCGCGGTGGGGAGGACGACGAGCAGCGAGGTCGCCTCCGCCGCGTGCTGCGAGAACCCGGCGGCGAGCGTGAGGAACGGCACCATCAGCGTCCCGCCGCCGACCCCGAGCAGGCCGGACGCCACGCCGGTGAGCACACCGAACGCGACCAGCGCCACGAACAGCGTGACCCCGTTCATGACCGCACCAGCATGAGGATGCCGACCGCGGCGAGGAAGACGCCGAACACGAGCTTGAGGTGCTTCTCGTCGATGCGCGCGAGCGCACCAGCGCCGACCCGGGCACCGGCGACCGCGCCGACCGCCAGCGCGGCCGCCTCGCCGTAGTGCACCTTCCCGGCGGCCCCGAAGGTGATCACGCTCGCGAGGCTGATCGGGATGATCGCGCCGAGCGAGAGCGCATGCGCATCACGCTGGCCGTAGGCAGTCCAGATGACGAGCAGCGGGACCATGACGATCCCGCCGCCCACGCCCAGCAGCCCCGACAGGACGCCGCCCGCGATGCCGATCGCGATGAAGCGCGGCTCGAGCCCGAGGACCGTGCGGCGAGGCCCGGCGGCGGGCGCCGGCGGCTCCTCGGTCGTGCGCGCCGCGCCGTCCAATGGACACGACATTAGCGTCTACGTATCCAGTTGACAAGTGAGTGGATACAAACTAGTGTCGCGAGTCTCACGTAACCCCTCAGCAACCCCGTTTCCCACCGAATCCCCAGGGGGAAGGCGCCATGAAGGTCTCACTCAGGCGGTTTGCATCGCTCGCGCTGGTCGCGGCGTGCGTTGCCGCACTCGCGGCCGCGGTGGCGGCCGCCCGCACCACTCGTTCCTCCGCCGACATCAAGAACGGCGGCACGCTGACGATCGGGCTCGCCGAGGAGCCCGACGCCCTCGATCCGACGATCGCCCGCACGTTCGTGGGGCGCATCGTCTTCCTGTCGATGTGCGAGAAGCTCTACGACCTCGACTCGCACCTCAACATCGTCCCGCAGCTCGCCACCGCGCTGCCGCAGGTGTCCAAGGACAAGCTCACCTACACGATCAAGGTGCGGTCCGGCGTCAAGTTCAACGATGGCACCGCATTCAACGCCGCGGCGGTGAAGACGACGCTCGAGCGCTACCTCACGTTCAAGGGCTCGGTTCGCGCGAGCGAGATCTCGCCGATCAAGTCTGTCGATGCGCCGAACGCAACGACCGTCGTGCTTCATCTGTCGTCGCCGTACTCGCCGTTGACGGCGCAGCTCGCGGACCGCTCCGGCATGGTTCTCTCGCCGAAGGCGCTGGCTTCCGGCGGCAACTTCGCCCAGAACCCGGTCTGTGTCGGCCCATTCATGTTCAAGGACCGCGTAGCGGCCGACCACATCACGGTGGTGAAGTCGCCCTACTACTACAACAAGGCGAAGGTTCACCTGAACTCGATCGTCTACAAGATCATGACCGACCCGAGTTCGCGCACTCAGGCGCTTCGGGCGGGCGACATTCAGGTCGAGGACCGCATCCAGTCCACCGACGTCCCGACACTGCAGAAGAACAGCAGCGTGACGGTCGCCAAGGCCGTGACGATCGGATACCAGGGTCTGACGATCAACATCGGAAACAAGAACGGGCTCTTGAAGCCGTACTCGAATGTCGGCACCGACATCGCCAAGTCTCAGTTCCTCAGACAGGCGTTCGATCTCGCGCTCGACCGCACGACGATCAACAAGGTCGTGTTCAACGGCCTGAACCAGCCGGACTGCTTCCCGATCGCTCCGGTGAGCCCGTGGTACAAGCCGACGACGAAGGGACTCGCGTGTGACCTGCACGCGAACACCGCGCTTGCGAAGAAGCTCGTTCAGGCATCGGGTATCTCGAATCCCACGGTCAGTCTCATGCTCGGTGGCACCGACCCGGTCAACGCACGGCTCGGCCAGGTCATCCAGTCGATGGAGGCAGCGGTTGGGATCAAGGTCACGGTCTCACCGACCGAGTTCACGACGTCGCTCAACAAGGCCGACGCCGGGGCGTTCGAGGCGTACGCGGTCGGATGGTCGGGGCGCGTCGATCCCGACGGGAACATCTATGGCTTCGTTGCCACGAAGGGCACCCTCAACGACTCGGGCTTCTCGAGCGGGAAGCTCGACTACATCTTGAACGGCGCCCGCAAGTCGCTCACCACCAAGTCGCGCGACACGCTGTACCGCGCTGCGATGCAGATCATCCACGGGCAGCGTCCGCTGATCTACCTCTACCACCCGGTCAACTACTACGGCATCTCGAAGAAGGTGGCCGGCGTGGCGATCTACGGCGACGGGCTCATTCGCGCCCAGTACGCCGGCTACACGAAGTAGACGTCATGGGCGGCTTCCTCCTCCGCAAGGCGGGAGCCGCCCTGATCGTCGTCTTCTGCGCGAGCATCGTCGTCTTTGCAGGTGTGCGAGCCTTGCCGGGCGGCCCCGCACAAGCGCTCGGCGGTGAGAACCGCGATCCGTCAGTCGTCGCCGCGATCAACCACGCCTACGGCCTCGACCGGCCGTTGCCCGTGCAGTACGTGAAGTGGATCGGGCATGCGTTGCGCGGCGACCTCGGCCTGGACTCGCGCCAGCTCCCGGTCGCGCACACGATTGTCACGCGCATCCCGATCACGCTCGAGCTCGCGTTCCTGGCGGTGCTCATCGGCACGGTGATCGGCGTCGTGGCCGGTGTCGTCGCCGCCGTGCGGCGAGGCAAGGCCTCCGACCACGCTGCGACGGCCACGGCCCTCGTCGGGTTGTCCGTTCCGCATTTCTGGCTCGGGCTCATGATGATCATCGCCTTCGCGGTCGACCTGCAGTGGCTGCCCGCCGGCGGTTACGTCTCGTTCGGCGCACATCCGATCCAGAACCTCGAGCACATGGTGATGCCGGCAATCGTCCTCGGGACCGGGTTGTCCGCCGTGCTCATGCGCCAGACGCGGTCGGCGATGCTCAACTCGCTCGGCGCGGACTACGTTCGCACCGCGCGCGCGAAAGGCCTCTCGGAGTGGGCGGTGATCGGCAAGCACGCGCTTCGCAACAGCCTGATCACGGTGACGACCGTGGTCGGCCTCCAACTCGGCGCGTTGATCTCCGGCGCGGTGATCACGGAGCAGATCTTCGTGATCCCGGGATTCGGCCGCCTCACGCTCGAGGCGATCAATCAGCGCGACTACACGCTGCTGCAGGGCGTCGTGCTCGTCGCGGCGACGGGCTACGTCGTCGTCAACCTGCTTGTCGACGTCGTGTACTCGCTGCTCAACCCGCGCATCCGCGTGAGTGGATCGACGGCAGCATGAGCTACGTCGACACGGCTGCCGCGACGATCAATCCGCGCGCCCGCCGGCGGCGGCTGCTGCGCAAACGATTCCTTCGGCGGCCCCTGGCCGTGATCGGCCTGGTCGTGGCACTCGTGTTCATTCTCGCCGCGATCTTTGCGCCCGTGATCGCTCCGTACTCGGCGGGTACCACCGACTTCAATGCCCTGCTGGCGCATTCCTCGCGCCACCACTTGCTCGGCACCGACGAGCTCGGTCGCGACGTGTTCTCTCGGATCTTGTGGGGTGCTCGGGCGTCGATCGAGGCCGGTGTGCTCGCGACCCTGCTCGCGATGGCCTTCGCCGTTCCGATCGGGATCGTGGCCGGTTATTACCGCGGTTGGGTCGACGCGGTGATCGCCCGCTTGACCGACGTGCTGCTCGCCTTCCCGTTCCTGATCGTCGCCGTCGGACTGGCGGCGATCCTCGGGCCGTCGCTGACGAACGCAACGATCGCGCTGGGCATCGGCGCTGCGCCTGCGCTGATCCGTGTGGCGCGTGGCGAAGCGCTGGCGCTCCGCGAGGAGGACTACGTGCGTGCAGCGGTCGCCAACGGCGCGAGCGACGTTCGGATCCTTACGCGTCACGTCCTGCCCAACATGCTGTCGACGCTGATCGTCCAGGCGACCGTCGCGATTCCCGCTGCGATCATCGGCGAGGCTGTGCTGTCGTTCCTCGGTCTCGGTGTGCAGCCACCGACCCCGTCATGGGGCGTGATGCTCGCGGATGCACAGTCCTACCTGTCCGGGGCGCCTCAGCTCGCGATCTATCCGGGCATCGCGATCTTCCTGTGCTCGCTCTCGTTCAACCTGCTCGGCGACGGATTGCGCGACGTCTTCGATCCCCGGACGACCCGATGAGCCTGCTCGACGTCGAGGGGCTGTCGGTGAGATTCGACACCGACGACGGCGCGGTGCACGCGGTCGACCAGCTGTCGTTCTCGCTCGCCGACGGCGAGGTTCTCGGCGTCGTCGGCGAGTCGGGATGCGGGAAGAGCGTCAGCTTCATGTCGCTCCTGCGCCTGCTACCGGAGACAGCCACGGTGGAGGGCACCGCTCGGTTCGACGGCATGGACCTGCTCGCGTCCTCGAACTCGCGATT
>DATINO010000125.1:0-28216 GCA_035474195.1 Gaiellaceae bacterium | reverse complement strand
GCAGATCAACAGTATACAGACACAACGATGGACGCGCTACACTTCTTCGTGTGAACGACGTGATGACCACCAGTGGCAAGGTGGCGATGCGGCTACCGGAAGAGCTGACGGCGTCGGCGCTCTTCCTGCTCAAGCGGCTCGGGATGTCCGCCAAGGAACGGTCGTTCTCCGCGTACGAGGAGCTCGGCCTCCATCCGTACCACCACGCGATCCTCGCCGTGCTCGACGAAGGGACGCGCGAGACGCAGGGGTCGATCGCAGATTCGCTCGGGTACGACCGCGGCCAGCTGGTCGGCCTGCTCGACGAGCTCGAGACGGCCGGCCTCGTCGAGCGGCGCCGCGACCCGGCCGACCGCCGCCGCCACGTCGTGGAGATGACCGCCACCGGACGGAAGACGCTCGCCAAGCTGCGCGCGCTCGCGAAGAGCCTCGAGGAGGACTTCCTCGCGCCGCTCGACGAGCGCGAACAGAAGGTCCTGCACGCGCTGCTCCTCGAGCTCGCCGAAGAGCACCTGCCGACCTGCCGCCGCGACCTCGCTTAGACCTTCACGCCCGCACGGAGTGAGGGGAACTTCGCGGCGAGCCCGTCCACCTCGACCTGGAACAGCTCGTGCGGCTCGCGCAAGCCCTGGAAGCGCCAGCTACCGAGGCTCCGCAGCTTGACGCCGTCGGCGATCGACTCCGCGAGCGCGGCGCGAGCCGCAGCGGACAGCACGATCTGGCCGCCGTGCGCGCCGTAGCAGATGCGCGCCGCAGCGTGGACGGCGAGACCGACGTAGCCGGTCTCGGTGAGTGCCGGACGGCCGCTGTGGATGCCCGCGCGCACGCGAACGACGACGTTGTCGGGCCACGGCCCGTGGGCCATCGCGCGTTGCAGCTCCACCGCGGCCGTGACCGCCGCGGGCGCGCGCTCGAAGACCGCGAAGAACTCGTCGCCGCGCGCGTCGACCTCGTGCCCGCCTGCCTTCCGCACCGCGCGCCTGAGCACGCCCCGCACGGCTGCGGCGAGTGACGCATACCGGTCGTCGAGGCGTGCGAGCAGCTCGGTCGAGCGCTCGATGTCCGTCAGCAGAAAGGTGACGTGGCCCTTCGGCAGCCGTCTCTGCGGCTGGAGCTGGGCGCTGATGAACCCGATCGGCGCGACGCCGTGCTTCTGCGCGGCGCGCAGGATCCGGAGCCGTGCGCGGTCGCGGGCCGCCTCGTCGTCGAAGACGACCTGATTGAACCGCGAGAGCGCGTTCCGGACGTGGGGTGCGTCATTGATCGGCAACCGCCGCTTGCCGGTCGAGTCGATGTACGCAAACGCGCTGTCAGGAAGCTGCGCGCGGGTCTTCGCATCCAGCTTGGCCACACACCGATGATGGCATGGAGCGTCTTAGTGGCGACGAGGGCGAACAGTGAAGCGGACCGTCAGGTGCGCGGTCGCGCCCTTCGAATCCACGACCTCGAGGCGCAACCAGTGCGTGCCCGGGCGGGTCGGGCGGCCGCGCAACACGCCGCCCGAAAGGAGGTGGAGCTTCGCCTGGCGCAGCCCACGACCGGTGGCGAGCCAGCGCAGCGTCCCGACGCCGCCCGAGGCCCTGAGCCTGCGGTCGAACCGCGTGCCGACTCGGCCGACCCAGGTGTGTTTCACGTTGACGACGAGCGCGGGCAGCTTCGGCTGCGGCGTCGCCACGGGCGGCGCGAGCGCATCGAGGATCGCCTGGTGGATGAAGGCGGCGATCGCGACGCCGCCGGCGGGCACGAGGTGGATGGAGTCTGTCTGGTACCACTCGGGATGGCTCGACGAGTACGCATTCCAGTCGAGCACGCCGAGCTCGGGATGATGGAGCGCGGCGGCTGCGAGCACGGCGTTCTTCTGGACGTACTCCGGCCGGACGGCGTGCAGGTTCAGCCAGAGAACGCGCTGAACGCCGTCGTTGCGCAGCGTGTCGAGTGTGAGCTCGACGTCCGGCGCGAACGATGCGGGGATGTCGTTGTAGCCGTCGACGATCACGACGACCGGGCCGAGCGACGTGCGCCAGCCGTTGAGCACGTCGAGCGTCGTCGGGACGTAGCCGCCGTTGAACTCGCAGCTCTGCACGTTCAGCCTCCGGCAGACGCCCGCGTCGAGCTGGACGTCGAGATTCTGCTCGAGCGCCGCCTGCGCCGGCGCGTTCCCCCAGGTGACCGACGTCAGGACCGAGTCGGAGACGATGGAGACGCGTGGCGCTGCGGCTCCTGCGCCGGCGGGCAGCGTTGTGCAGGCAAGGAGAGCGGCGAGGATGGCGAAGCGGCGGAGTGACGTCATCGGGCGGCGGTTCGGGCGTGCTGCGGGGTTGGCAGCGTTCTTCGACCTCGGATCCGACCTTCGCGATGGCCCGAACGAGTGGTTCGCACATCGACCGCATCCCGATGTGCCATCTATAGTCATCGCCGTGACGGCCGTCGAACTCGACGCGCCGCGCGCCGCCCCACGCAACGCGTGGCGGCTGACGCTCGGCCGCTTCCTGTCCGACCGTGCTGCCGTAGCGTCGCTCGTCGCGTTCGCGTTCGTGCTCTTCGCGTCGTTCGCAGGCGGCCCGATCGTCAGCGCGCTCGTCGGCCACGACGGCTTTCAGCAGTTCCCATACGCGACGCACGCGAATCTCGACCCAGTCGGCGTCTGGACACGAGTGCCCTCGACCGCGCAGGTGCGCCTCGACGACTACGGCAATGTGCTGCCGCCGCCGAAGGGCTCGCGGACGACGCTGATGGTGCTCGGCGCCGACGGGCCGCTCGGCCGGGACGAGTTCATCCGCGTTCTCGACGGCGGCAAGGCGTCGATCGAGGTGGGCGTCTTCGCAGTGTTGATCTCGGCGCTGATCGCGGTGCCGCTCGGTTGCATCGCGGGGTTCTACGGCGGCGTCGCCGACGCGGTGATCTCGCGGCTGACCGAGTGGGTGATGGCGTTCCCGCTCATCTTCTTCCTCGTCTACGCGACGATCCACCTGACGCCCGTGCTGCGCCCGATCGGCTGGGGGCACGACATCCCCGCCGGCGTCCCGATGGTCGCCCTCTTGATCGGTGTCTTCACGTGCTTCTATCCGCTGCGACTCGTCCGCGCGCAGTTGCTCACGCTTCGCAACGCCGAGTTCGTCGACTCGGCACGGATGGTCGGCTCGTCAGGATTCCGGATCATCCGCAAGGACCTGCTGCCACATCTCGTGCCGACGCTGCTCGTGTGGGGCGCGGTCGCGGTGGCGACCGACATGCTGCTCGAAGTCGGGTTGTCCGTCATCGGGGTCGGTGTGCAGGCATCGACGGCGACGTGGGGCACGCTGCTCGCGCAGACGACCGGGACGATCTACAACGCCGGGCTGGGAGCGTCCGACAGCGCGCATCACACGACGTGGCACACGATCTGGCCGACCGTCTGCATTCTCATCTCTGTCGTCTCGCTCAACCAGCTGTCGGAGAGCCTGCGTCGCGCGATCGAGCCGTGGCGGCGCGGATGAAGCGGATCGTCTCCTTCCTCGCGCGGCGGATCGCGGGCGGTGTCCTGACGCTCTGGGCGATCGTGACGCTCACGTTCCTCATGTACTGGTCGCTCTCGCCCGAGCCCGGCCGCTTCGTCTATCCGTTCGGCATCAAGGTCACGCCGTACCAACTGCACGACGGCGCGCGGCGCCTTGGTGCGACCCGGCCGAAGCTCACCCAGTACGGCGACTGGTGGTGGCATCTGCTGCACGCCGATTTCGGCCACATGTACACCGGCGCGACGCTCAACGACAACGTGCTCACCACTGCGCCCATCGGCCCACAGCTCTATCCGGCGATTCGCGAGACGCTGTGCATCCTGATCGGCGGTGCGGTCCTGGCCGTGCTCATCTCGGTCCCGCTCGGCGCGATCGCCGGCCGGCGGATCGGCTCGACCGCCGACAAGCTCATCTCGCTCGGCGCGCTGGTCGGCGTCTGCACGCACCCGATCGTGACGGGCAAGCTCCTGACGCAGTGGTTCGGGATCGACCTGCACTGGCTGCCGATCGGCGGGTACTGCACGTTCGTGAAGCATGCGGCGCCGGCGGGGCTCGGGCTCCCGGCGAACTATCAGCCGTGCGGCGGCCCGGTCGACTGGGCGCAGAGCCTGATCTTGCCGTGGTTCACGTTCGCATTCCTGTTCCTCGCGATCTACACACGCATGATCCGCGCCAGCGTCTCGGAGTCCCTGCACGAGGACTATGTGCGCACCGCGCGCGCGAAGGGTGCGCGCGAGCGGAGGGTGATGGCCAGGCACGTCCTACCCAACGCGTCGCTACGCGTGCTGACGATGATCGGCATGGACATCGGAACGGCGTTGGGAGTCGCTGTTTTCGTCGAGTTCTCCTACGGGTTCTTCGGCCTGGCACGGCTCTCGATCAACGCGATGACCGGCGACCCGTCCGTCGAGGCGACCGACTTCCCGATGCTCTTGGCCGTCGTGACCGTGATCGCCTTGATCGTCGTGATCGGCAACCTCGTCGTCGACACGCTCTACGCGGTGGTCGATCCGCGGACCGGCGCCGTCGACCGGCCGGGACGAACGAAGGAGATCGCCGCAGGCGTCATGTGATGTGGCTCCCGCCGTTGCGGCGGGAGCCGGTCTGTCCGGGATGCCCTTCGTGATCGGGCTCGTCACCTCCATCTTCATGCCCTTCATCCCTGCCATCGAATGCATGGGCGTCACGGTCGAGGCGGGCTTTCGGGCGCCCGCCGGCTCCCACGTGGCCGCGGTTCCCACGGCGACCGCAAGTGCCGCGAGCGTGATGAGCAATGTCTTCGGCATCTCTGCTCTCCTCAGTCGCTGGACGCGTTCGACGCTACGGCGACCGACTTGCGATCACATGGGCAGCGCTGCCCATCTTTTGCGGCGTTGCTACCCGTTTGTTCCGCAGTAACGTCTCGGCGATGCAACTCGTCGAGCGCCTGAGGCTGATCGGAGCTGATCCGGAGGACGGCGAGGATCTGCGCGCGCGCAAGGCGCTGCTCGTTCTGATCTCGGTGCTGATCCTCCCGGTCGCCGGGCTCTGGGCCGCGCTCTACCTCTCGTTCGGCTCGCCGGTCGGCTGGGCTCCGGTCGCCTATTTCTGCGTGCTCGCCGGCGCGATCGCCGTGTTCTCGCGGACCCGCAACTTCCTCTGGCTGCTCCGCGTCGGCCAGGTGGCGATCCTCTTCGCGCCGACGCTCTCGATGATCCCGCTCGGCGGGTTCCTCGGCGCGGGCGGCGTAGGGCTGTGGGCGATCCTGGCGCCGCTCGGGTCACTCGTGTTCGAGCGGGTGGAGTCGGCGATTCGCTGGTACGTGGCGTTCGCGATCGTGTTCCTCGGCTCGGGGATCGCGGGCGAGCTCGTCGGACCGGTCTCACCCCAGGTGCCGCGCTGGTTCACGACGACCATGCTCGGGATGAACATCACGGTCGGCGGCGCGATCGTGTTCACGCTGCTGGCGGTCTTCGCGAACGAGCGGCGGACGGCGCTCGACGCACTGCGCGTCGAGCAGGCGAAGGCGGAGGACCTGCTGCTGAACATCCTGCCGAGCTCGATCGCCGAGCGGCTGAAGGCGCAGACGCGCCCGATCGCCGACCACATTGCCTCGGCGTCGATCCTGTTCGCCGACGTCGTCGACTTCACGCCGTGGTCGGAGCGCCTGCAGCCCGAAGAGGTGGTCGGCCACCTCGACCTCCTGTTCAGCCACTTCGACGGGCTCGCGGAGGACTACGGCCTCGAGAAGATCAAGACGATCGGCGACTGCTACATGGTCGCTGCGGGTGTTCCGACACCGCGACCGGACCACGCCCGCGCGCTCGCGCTGGTCGGGCTCGACATGCTCGAGGCGATGCGCGAGCACGAAGAGCTCGCGGCGCTCGGGCTCGAGTTGCGGATCGGCATCAACTCCGGACCGGTCGTCGCGGGCGTGATCGGCCGGAAGCGCTTCCTCTACGACCTCTGGGGCGACGCGGTGAACACGGCGAGCCGGATGGAGTCGCACGGCGCGCCGGGCCGGATCCAGATCACGCGCGCGACGTACGAGCTGCTCGCGGACGAGTTCGAATGCGAGTCGCGCGGAACGATCTTCGTCAAGGGCAAAGGCGAGATCGAGGTGTGGTATCTCGTAAGCCGTGTGCTCGACGAGCGTCCTCCTGGACGAGATCGGGATACGTCGGTGTGGCCTAGCGGATGAGCCCGCGTCCCGCGATGCGGATGACGTGGTCGACGACGCCGTCGCGAACCGCAAGCGCTCCGTCGTGCAGGTTGATGCAGCCGCACGCGTGGTTCGGGACGATCCGCACGTGATCGCCGAGCCTGGGCGCTTCCCCGAGTGACGAGACGTCGATGTACCCGTGCTCTTCGTTCACCCGGGCGAACCACGCGTCGGGTGCGCCGACCACCGAGCCGTGGCCGCCGTCGGGGTACGGATCGGACGTGAACGTCTTCGAGCCGCCGTCGACGACGACCTGTCCAGGGACCGCGTTCGAGACGACGGTGGCCTCGATCCACAGGGCGCAGCGCTCGTCGTCGGCTTCGTTCCGGTCGAGGAGGGCGTAGGTTCCGGCGCGGAGCTCGTTGACGCACGTCGTGTGCGTGAGGTGACGGGTCGGGGTCGACCCGCCCGAGATGCGGTCGCACCGCAGCCCGGCGCGATCGAACGCGTCACGTGCCTCGCGGAGGAGGTCGTCGGCCGCGTGGAGCTTCTCGGCCACGTCGGGATCGCCGCGACGGCAGTGTCCCGGATAGCAGCTGAGCCCGGCGACCTCGACTGCGGTGAGCTTCTCGAGCCGCCCCGCGACCTCGACCGCTCCGGCGACGGTCGTCAGTCCCGTTCGGTGCAGGCCGACGTCGAGCTCGACGAGCAGCTCCGCGGAGACGCCGCGCCGGTCGAAGGCCCGCGCGAGGCCCTCGGCCGGCTCGACGCTGTCGACGGCGACCGTCAGCTCGACACCGGCCGCGGCGAGGTCGGCGAGCCGCTCCCATTTCGCATCGCCGAACGGGGGATAGTGGACGAGCAGCCTCGACACGCCCGCTTCCTGGAACACCTGGGCCTCACCGGTCTTCGCAACGGTGAGGCCGGCGGCGCCGAGGTCGAGCTGGCGGCGGCCGATCTCCGGTGACTTGTGCGTCTTCGCGTGCGGCCAGAGCGCGATGTGGTGCTCGTCGGCGTACGACTGCAGGTCGGTGAGGTTTGCCTCGAGCCGGTCGAGATCGATCACGGCGACGGGGGTCTCGACCTCCGCAAGCGGCCGTCCGACCTGTGCCTCGAGCAGCGCGAGCGTGCGGTCGGCCCCGGTTGCGGTCACGCGTCGGAGCCTATGTCAGCCGTCGTGCACGGAGAGCAGCGCGTTACGCCCGGCGAGCGTGACCCACGCCTTGCCGCCCGCAGCGGCGACGCCGGCGAATGTGCTCGGTCCGAGCGGAGGCAGGCGCGACCATGCGCCTTCGCCGACGCGGAAGACGCCGCTGTCGTTGACCGCCCAGCAACTCGCTCCGTCGGCGGCGACCGCGAACGGCTGTTTCCCGAACGGGAGCTTCACCTGCGCGGCCACCTTCGCCGTCGCCGGGTCGATGCGGGTGACACCGTTCTGGTACTGGTTCGCGATGCAGACCGCCGAGCTGCCGGCCGAGATCCACCAGACCTCGGAGAAGCCGCCGACGAACGCGCCGCGCATCTGCACCGAGATGTGCTTGCGCACGGCGAGTGTCCGCGGGTCGAGCTTCAGCACCGAAGGGCCTGCGGAGGAGAGGGCCCACACGGCGCCTGCACCGAACGCGACACCGAGGGCGCTGCCGCCGACATTCACGCGGCGGGTGGTCTTCCCGCCCGCGGGATCGATGCGCAGCACGGTCGGTTGGTTGAACAGCGAGACGTAAACGCCGTCGGGACCGACGGCGACCTCGCCCGGACGGCCGGGAACCGCGACACGTTGTACGACGGTGTTCTTCTTCGGGTCGATACGGACGACCTCGTTGCCGACGTCGCTCGCAGCCCACACGCTCGTCGCTCCGACCGCGACGCTGTCGAAGTACTGGTTGACGGCTGTTGCGTGCGCGGTGCCCGCCGGGATGCGGGTCTGCAGCTTCCCGGTCGCTGCGTCGTAACGGTCGACGATGTCGTTTGCGGAGCTCGGCACCCAGACCGAGCCGAAGCCGACGGCCGGGTTTCCCGGCTGGCGGTCGGCCGCGAACTGCGCGGCGACGGTCAGCCCATGCGATCGAAGCGCAGGCAGTGGGGCGACTTTCGGCAGCGGCGGCAGGGCCGCGGCGAGCACGGTCGCGAAGAGGATGGCTTTGCCCACCGTCGCCGACGATAGGTCCGGCAGTGGGCGCGAGCAATCGCCGCTTTGGATAACTCGACTCAGGCTTCGTCGAGGACGGCCTGGAGGCTTCGATTGAGCTCGGCGAGCGCTCGTTCGTACGAGGCCAGGGAGCGGGGGAGACGGCGCTCGAGCGCGAGGTAGGTGTCGTGCAGCGCCTCGCCGGCCGACTCGGCGACGGCGCGCCCGCGCGGCGTGAGGCGGAGGAGGTACGAGCGTCCGTCGTCCGGGTTCGGCGTGCGCCGCACGAGCTTGCGGTCGACGAGCCGCTGCACGTTGTCGCGGAGCGTGGTCATCGGGACACCCGTTGCCGTCGAGATCTCGCTGGGCGAGACGGGCTCGCGATCCCGGACGTGGGCGAGCGTCGGCAGCAGGAAAGCCGGCAGTCCGAGGGGTTGCAGGTTGAGCTCGACGAGCTGCCCGACATAGCCGAAGGTCGTCGCCGTCTGGAGCAGCAGCTGCCGGTCGGACACCGGCCGATCATAGGGAAGGTTGCAGATGCTGCGCCGACGCGGTAGTTTGCTGCGTCGACGCAACATGTTGCTACGGACGATCGCGATCGCAGTGCTCTCGCTCGCCACAGGAGCTTCGACGAGCCCGGCGGGCTGGTGGACGGGGAGGTACACGCTGGCAGGCCCCGGGACGTTCACCGTCCGGGTGGACGGCAGTCGTGCGACCGTGGCGCTCGGCCTCGGTCATGCGGGCGCCCAGGTTGTCACGGCGAACGTTGACGGGCCGCGGGTCCGGTTCAGCCTCCCAGGGCGGCCGGCGCCGGTGGTCTTCGCAGGCTCTGTCTCCGGCGGCCAGTTCACCGGCACCGTCCATCAGGGCGCGCTGCGCGGAACCTTCCGCGCGCGCCGTGGGGAGGATCGCGGTGTGGTGGCCGCAGGGTTCTACGGGCGGCGCGCCGTCGTCGACGACCCGTACGGGCCGGAGCGCCTCGTCGATGTCGACTCCGGCGCGGTGAATGCGCTCTATCCGTCCGGCGGGCGGTTCGTGATCGGCAGCGGGTTCGCCACACGCGCTCCGGCACGCGGCTTCGCACGACTCACGGACAGGCAGGCGACCCGGCAGCTGGAGGTGAGGTTTCGGAGCGGCGACGCGGTCCTGTCCGGAACGCTGACGCTCCCACCGTCGCGCGGACCGCACGCTGCGGTGGCGTTCGTGACCGGGTCGGGGGAGACGACGCGGTCGTATCTCCCGGACCTTCAGGCGTTGTTGATTCGTAACGACGTCGCGGTGCTTGCATACGACAAGCGCGGCATCGGGCAGTCGGGTGGCCACTACCCCGGGGAGTCGCCGACAGCGTCCACGATCGACGTGCTGGCGCGTGATGCGTCCGCTGCGGTCCGATTCCTCGGGCAGCAACCGGAGATCGATCGCGCGCGGATCGGGCTCGCGGGCCACAGCCAGGCGGGCTGGATCATGCCGCTCGCGGCCTCACGGACGCCGGCCGCGCGGTTCCTCGTCGCCTTCTCCGGCCCCGTCGTCACCGCCGACGAGACCGACCTCTACCAGAGCCTCACCGGGCAGGGCGAGCGGCCGCAGCGACAGACGGACGCCGCGATCGATGCCGCGGTGATCGCGGCAGGCCGTCACGGCGTCGATCCGATGCCGTGGATCCGGCAGCTGCACATCCCGGCGCTCTGGGTCTTCGGCGGACGCGACGAGCACGTCCCGACACGGCTCTCGGTCGCGCGGCTCGAGCCGGTCGCGCAGGAGCAGGGTCGCGACTTCTCGATCCGCATCTTCCCGAACGCGAATCACGCGCTGGTCGAGACGGAGACGGGCTTGACCTCCGAGATGCTCCGCTCCGACCGCTTCGCCCTGGGGATGTTCCCCTTCGTGAGCGCGTGGCTGCGCGCCCACCGCCTGACGTAGGCCCGCCTGACGCCGCCGGTCGCGTCAGGCCCCGGCTCGTCCGCCGTCGGCGTTCCCGCTCGGGCCGCGAACGAAGTGACGTCGACGCAGGTACGCGTCGATCTCGTGGCGCGGCACGCGCCCGGGGCGAATCCCGCATGAGACGGTGCGCAGCTCGCCGGCGCGGATCAGCTCACGGACCTCGTCCTCGGAGCAGTGAAGCTCCGCGGCGAGCTCTTGCACGGTCAAGGGAGCGGGCCGTTCCATGTGCGAAGTATGGCGACGAGTTACTTGGCCGGCCCTGGCTGATCGTGGGGAACAGTCGAGACCGCAGCGTACCCCGGTCGCAGCGAGTCGTTGACGCGCAGCCTATGATGGGCGTCCGTGCTGTCGCCGGATCGCACGCAGGGTCTGCTCGACGAGATCGCCGAGCTCTGGGCGGTCGTCTTGCGGATTTCCCGGGCGCTCGACGACAACCTGCCACTGACCTCGACACAGCGTCTCGCGTTGATCGAGGTCTCGATCGTCGGCCCGATGCGCCTGAATGATCTCGCGCAGCGCATGGATACGACCGCCGCCACCGCGAGCCGGGCGGTGGATGTGCTCGAGGAGCTCGCATTGGTCGAGCGGGGCAAGGACTCGGACGACGGCCGCGCGATCGCGATCACCGTCACGCCGAAGGGACGCCGCTGGACCACGCGCCGGCGGGCGAAGCTCTGCAATGTCCTCGAGCAACTGGACGACGCGGTCGTCACGCCGAGCCTGCTGAACCATCTGGCGCGGCTCAGCGCGGGGCTTCGTGAAGCGTCCGGGCACGACGAGGTCAGCCGCGGCGCGCTTCTCTCGCGCTAGTGGCGGCGATCGAAGTCGAAGCGCTCTGCCGCACGTATCGCTCACGGACCGGGATCGTCCGCAGGCGGCGGGCGGAGGTGCATGCGCTCCGCGGAATCAGCTTCGAGGTCGCGGAGGGTGAGCTCTTCGGCCTACTCGGGCCGAACGGTGCGGGCAAGACGACGACGATCAAGATCCTGACGACGCTCTTGCTGCCGTCGTCGGGGTCTGCGCGGGTGCTGGGCTTCGATCCCGCTCGGGATCCGGGCGCCGTACGGCAGAGGATCGGTCATGTCTTCGGGGGCGATCGCGGCCTGTACGACCGGCTGTCGGCGCTCGACAACCTCAGGTACTTCGGGGATCTGTACCGCGTGCCGGTGCGTGAGAAGCGGCAGCGGATCGAGGAGCTGCTCGAGCTCGTCGGCCTGCGTGGGCGGGAACGCGAACGGGTGGAGACGTACTCCCGCGGCATGCGCCAGCGGCTGCACATCGCGCGCGGCTTGCTGCACGATCCCGACGTCCTGTTTCTCGACGAGCCGACGATCGGGCTCGATCCGGTCGGCGCCCGGGAGTTGCGGGAGACGATCGCGCAGCTGCGCGAGCAGGGCAAGACGGTGCTGTTGACGACCCACTACATGTACGAGGCCGACGAGCTCTGCCAGCGGATTGCCGTGATCAACGACGGTGAGATCGTCGCGTCGGGCACGCCCGCGGAGCTGAAGGCTCGCGTGCTCGACCGCACCGTGATCGAGATCGAGACCTTCGGCGTCGAGGAGCAGACGATGGCGCGGCTGCGCGCGGTCGAAGGGGTGGTGACGGTCGGTTCGGAGACGCGCGAGCAAGCGCTCGTGCTGCTCGTCCAGTCGCGTGTGGGCGTCGAGCTCGTGCCGACGTTGCTGCGCGAGCTGGACGGCACCCACGTCGGCCGGGTGGTCACGCGCGAGCCGACGCTGGAAGATGCCTACGTGGAGCTCGTGCAGGCGTGATCCGGGCGTTTCTCAGCGGCATGAAGGTGCACGTCGTGATGTTCTCGCGCAATCCGTTCGACCTGAGCGGCGTCGTTCTCTGGCCGATCCTCTACGCCTCGATCGCGTACTACCTGCTCGACTCGAAGGACAACCCGCGGCTCCTGCTCGCTGCTTCGCTCGGCGCGGCGGTGATGTTGATGTGGTCGCTCGTCGTGATCGGCTCGTCGAACGCGCTCGAGAACCAACGCTGGCTCGGAACGCTCGAGCTGCTCGTCGCCGCGCCGGTGCCGTTCGCGACGGTGATTGCTCCGATCACGGTCGCCAGCGGCTTCGTCGGCGCCTACGCGCTGCTCGCGACGCTCGCGTGGGGGACGCTCCTGTTCCAGGTCCCGCTCGTGATCGAGCAGCCGCTCGCGTTCGCAGCGGCGATTCCGGCGTGCATTCTCGCGATCGGGATGCTCGGCCTCGTCATGGCCTCGACCTTCGTGCTCTACCGCGCTGCGTTCAGTCTCGGGATCTCGCTGCAGTACCCGGTCTGGATCGCGTCCGGGCTGCTCGTCCCGCTGTCCGTGCTCCCGAGCTTCGTCGGCAAGATCGGCTGGTTCCTCGGGCCGTACTGGGGCTTCCGCGGCATCCGCGAGGCGGCGCTCGGCGGCACACCGTGGCCCGACATCGGCGCGTCGGTCGGGATCAGCCTCGCCTACCTCGTGATCGGCTCGGTCTGCCTGCGCGCATTCGTTCACGTCGCCCGCCGAACAGGATCGTTGAAGTTGACGTGAGAAACGCGCTGCGCATCTTCTTCGTCGGCGGCGTCACGAGCTACCGGGCGCTCTTCAACTGGATCAGCCCGTGGGTCTACATCCCGCACACGCTCGGCTACCCCGTCTTCGAGATCCTCTTCTTCGCATACCTCGGTCGATTCGCGAGCGTCCAGTCCGACAAGTTCTTCCTGATCGGCAATGCCTTCATGGCGATCGCGATCACCGGCTTCTTCGGCATGGGGAGCGCGATCGGCGGAGAGCGCCGCTCGCAGACCCTCGCCACGCTTCTCGCGTCGCCGGCGAATCGCCTCGCGCTGTTCCTCGGCCGTGCGGTGCCTTCGATCCTCACGGGGTTCGTGACCGCCATCTTCGCCTTCACGATCTGCAGCCTCGTGCTCCGGGCGCGCTTCAGCGCGCACGAGCTCGTAGGGCTTGCGGTTGCCGGACTCGTCTCGTCGTTCGCCTGCACGTCGTTCGGGATGTGCCTCGGCTCGCTCGGGCTGCGCGGCCGCAGCGTCTCGCTGTTCGCCGACATGATCGGCGGCTCGATGCTGCTGCTCTCCGGCGCCAACGTCCCTCTCCATCGACTCCCCGGCTCCGTCCAGGCGGTGAGCAACATCCTGCCGCTCACACACGGCATCCAGGCCGGCCGCGTGCTCGGTGGAGGCGCGTCGTTCGGCGCCGCGACACACCTCCTGGGGCTCGAGGCGCTCGTCGGCTGCATCTACCTCTGCGTCGGTCTGTTCATGCTCCGCCTGCTCGAATACGAGGGCCGGCGCTCGGCCACGCTGGAGACGTTCTGAGCGAGTACGGTGGTGCTACCGACGATCGGAGCATCTTGGCGACGAAGAAACAGAAGGCGCGCGCTGCCGCGGCGGGCAAGGAGCCGACGGGCAAGCCGAAGCCGAAGAAGAAGACTTCACGCGGCAAGTAGGGCCGCGGCCGGACAGCGACCACCTCCGCGTCGCGGTGCTCGCGCCGATCGCGTGGAGGGTGCCGCCGCGCCACTACGGGCCCTGGGAGCAATTTGCGTCTCTCCTCACAGAAGGCCTCGTCGCGCGCGGGCACGACGTGACGCTGTTCGCGACGGCCGACTCGATCACCCGAGCCCGCCTCGTGGGAAGCGCGCCGCTCGGGTACGCCGAGGATGCGACCGTCGACGCGAAGGTCTGGGAAGCGCTTCACATCGCTGCGGCATTCGAACGGGCGGACGAGTTCGACGTCATCCACAACGGCTTCGATTTCCTGCCGCTCACCTTCAGCCGCCTCGTGCAGACGCCGGTCGTGACGACGATTCACGGCTTCTCCTCGGAGGCGATCGTGCCCGTGTACGAGCGCTACAACGACATCGGCCACTACGTCGCGATCAGCGACGCAGACAGGCACGAGCGACTCGAATACGCAGCCACAATCCATCACGGGATCGACGTCGCCGGGTTCGATCTCGGCGCCGGCAACGGCGGCTATCTCCTCTTCTTCGGAAGGATCCACCCGGACAAGGGAACAGCCGAGGCGATCGAGGTCGCAGAGCGGGCCGGCCTGCCGTTGGTGATCGCGGGGATCGTCCAGGATCGCGCGTACTTCGAGCAGTTCGTCGAGCCGCGGCTGGACGCGGCGCAGACGAGCTACGTCGGTCCGGTCGGCCGCGAACGCCGGGCGGAGGTGCTCGGTGGCGCAACCGCGCTCCTGCACCTGATCGACTTCGACGAGCCGTTCGGGTTCAGCGTCGTCGAGGCGATGGCGTGTGGCACTCCGGTCGTCGCGCGTCGTCGCGGCTCGATGCCAGAGATCGTCCGCGACGGGGAGAACGGCTTCCTCGTCGAAACGACCGACGAGGCAGTCGCCGCGGTGCGCGAGTCGGCCACGCTGGACCGTCGAGCGGTGCGGGCATCCGTCGACGCGCGCTTCGGCGTCGACCGAATGGTCGACGAGTACGTGGCGCTGTACCGCCGGCTCGTGTGAGCTAGGAGCCGGCCGGCGCCGCAAGCACGGCGTCGAGCAGGTCTCCGAGGCGCGACGTCGCCAGGCAGATCGAGCTGTCTGCGGCGCCGTAGTACAGCCGTACCTCGTCGGTCGCCCGGTCATGGACGAGGCCGCAGGGGAACACGACGTTCGGCACGTCGCCCGTGCGCTCGTACGGCTCGACCGGCGCGAGGATCCAGGTGGGAAGCCGGCGAAGGACCCGGGTCGGCTCGTCCAGGTCGAGCAGGACGAGGCCGACGCGGTAGATGTCGCCCGCGATCGTCTCCTTCACGCCGTGATAGACGAGCAGCCACCCGCGGTCGGTTCGGATCGGCGGTGGGCCGATGCCGATGCGGAGCGAGTCCCACCAGGCGCCTGCCCGCGGTTGGAGCACTTTCTCGGGCGCGCTCCAGCTCATGAGATCGTCCGAGCGAGAGAGGTGGATCTCGCCCTGCCCGTGGGCGGACTGCGTCTTCGGGCGATGCAACAGCGCCCAGCGCCCGCCGATCCGGTGCGGCAGGAGCGCGGCGTTCTTGTCCTCCGGGGGCCGCACGATCCCGTACCGCTCGACGCTCGCGAAGTCCTCCGTCGTCGCGAGGAAGACCCCGGGGCCGGCCGGGCCGTACGCCGTGCACGTGATCACCCAGCGCTCCAGCTCGTCGACCCAGACGACCCGCGCGTCCTCGAACCCCCACTGTTCGTCCGGCGCGCCCTCGTCGGGTGCAAGCAACGGCTCGCGCTCGACCGTCCAGCCGTCGATCCCGTTCGCCGAACGCGCGACCGAGAGGTGCGAGATTCCTCTGCGGTCCTCGACGCGCGCGAGCAGCACCGTTTGGCCGGCGACCTCTGCGGCGGCGGGGTTGAAGACGCCGTTCACCTCGTAGGGCCAATCGGCTGCTGTGAGGATCGGGTTCGACGGGTGCCGCTCGAACAACTCGGTGGACTTCATGCGAGCACGAGCTCCTCGGCTCCGGCCCGAACACCGGCAGCGTCGAGCAGGAGCGCAGCCTGATGGAACGCGAGCGTCGATTCGGCGCCTTCGTTGTCGTTCAGCGTCTCGGTGCCGAGGCCGTCGCTACAGCCGCCCGTCGCGAAGTCGTAGAGCGGCCTGCGCAGCCGGTTGAGACCGAGGAACCACTCGAACGCCTTGATCGCGCGCCGCCCGTGCTCCACCCGGCGGGTGATCGCGAACGCGGTGAGCTCCGCCTCGACCAGGGCTGCGGCCTCGAGCGGCTGCTCGTCGCCGGCGCCCGGGGCATGCTCGCCCTTGTCCCGTCCGAGGTGCCCGGGGAGCCGGAGCCCATCTCCGTCGAGGCCGCATTCGTCGCCGAGCCACCGGAGCGATTCGAGCCCGCGCTCGGCGAGGTCGGCCCGGCCGAGCGCGTCGGCGCCCGACAACAAGGCTTGCGGGAGGCGTGCGTTGTCGTAGCTGAGCCGGTCCTCGAACCAGTACCAGTCGTGGGACGCCTCGCGCTCGAGGGCGTCGTCGAGTTGCTCGACGAGGCGCTCGAGCAGTCGGCGCGCCGGGGGCGCGAGGCGATCCGAGTCCACGCGCGATAGACCGAGCACCGCATATGCCGCCGTGCGGAGAGAGACGCCGCCGGAGAGCGTTCCGACCAGCCGGTCGAGGAGATCCCCCGCCGGCCGGACGACGGCGGGGATCCAGGCGGTGGCGAGGATGTCGCCGAGAGCCCAGATTGCCCGGCCGACGTGGTCACCCACGTGGGGCTCGTCGAGCCACCGGCGGTCGTAGCCCATGAAGTTGCGCATCCCGTCGTCTGCGGCAGCGGCATGCAGGAACGCGAGCGAGCGATAGAGGTTTGCCGTCCAGATGTTCTCGTCACCGCGCTCCGCAAGCGCGAGCGACACGACCGCGAGCCGTGCGACGTCGTCGACGCAGTAGCCGCTGTCACGGTTGGGAATGATCCCGTGGGCGTGCTGCACGATCCCGACGTCGTCGGTGAGTGTCAGCAGGTGATCCGTGCGCAGGCTCGTGAGATGCAACTCGGCGATGCCTGCGGGCCGTCGCCTGGGCGCGAGCGCGCTGGCTTCCGTCAGGACGGTTGCGGTGGCTTCTGCCACGGCGGGCCACGCGAGCGTCGCGCCGACGCGCTTGGCCTCCGCTTGTGCGGCCGCGAGCTCGGCCGGGTGGTCGAGGTAGCTGCTGATCGCATCGGCGACGGCCGGCGGATCGTCGAACGGAACGATCTGCCCCGCACCCGACGCGAGCATGTCCTGCGCGTACCAGTACGGCGTCGAGACGACTGCGCATCCGGCCGCGAGTGCGAACGTCAACGCGCCGGACGCGATCTGCTCGCGGCTCGCGTACGGCGTCAGGAAGACATCCGTTTGCCCGAGGAGCAGCGAGAGCTCGTCGATCGAGAGGAAACGATCGTCGAACACGACGTGCGTCCCGAGCCCGAGCTCGAACGCGCGCTGCTCGAGGCTGAGTCTGTACCGCTCACCTTCGCGCCGCTCGACGTCGGGATGCGTGCGGCCGGCAATCGTGTAGACGAGGTCCGGATGCCGCTCGACGATCGTCGGAAGCGCTTCGATCACGGTCTCGATCCCCTTGCCGGACGAGATGAGGCCGAACGTTGACAGGCGCACTCCGCCGTCGGAGTCGCCCACCCGGTGGGACCTGTTCTCGCGCGCGCTTGCAGCGCGTGCGATCAGGCGGGCCGGTGCGCCGTGCGGGACGACACGCACCTTCTCCGCCGGGCACGTACCCAAGTCGACGAGCAGCCGCTGCGCCGTGTCGGTCATCACGATCACGAGCTCTGCCTCGCCGCACAGTTCCGTCAGGACTTCCGCCTGGTGCGGCGTCGGCTCGGACAGAACCGTGTGCAGGGTCACGACGAGTGGCTGAGCGAGCTCGCGCGCGAACGAAAGAACGTACTCCCCGTCCCGGCCACCGAAGATGCCGTACTCGTGTTGGAGCAGCACGACATCGACATCGAGCCGCCCCAGCATCCTCGCCGTCCGGACATAGTCGCCGCGAACGGCTTGCGCGATCGTCGCGAGCAGCCCGCGCCGCTGGGGGCTCGACGGCTCGTGCACGACGGCGACGAGATCCGCCGTCGCGAGGGCGTCCGTGCCGAGGAGCGCGCTCCGGAGGTCGGCGGCGAACGCGCCGATCCCGCAGGCACGTGGAGGGAACGTCGAGACGATCGCGGTCCGCACGCGCTAGTGACCGTGCCTGCGGGACTGCTCGATCCGTTTGGCCATGCCAAACCTTCGATCCGCGGCGTTTGCCGCATTGACGGAGGCGTGAGATCTACCGTCGCGTCCGGGCGAGAGCGCCACTCGGAATCGCTTCACGTCTGCTCCACCGTCGAGTGTAGCCGAGGTTCACTCGTTGCTGATCGGAACGAGCGGGTGAAGAACGCGTAGAGCTTGTGGAGCTCCACGACGTTACGCAAGTCGAAGCGTGGTGTTGCGTGCGCGAGGAGCGAGGTGACGGTGAGTCGTACGTGTGGCGAGGCGGCGGCAAGTGCCCGCGACTCGGCGACTGGGAAGTACCTGTCTTCTGGTGCGGTTGCGATCTCCACCGGTGCATCCAGTCGTCGAGCGACGTGGATGGGCGAGAGCGCGACGACGGCCTCACGGACGTGGGCGGGCAGCGCCGCAAACAGACTGTCGAACCGGTGTGGGTCGCTGTTCGCGAGCAAGTCATAGAGCCGCTCGGCTTCGGTGCCTGCCCGGCGAAAGGCAGGCGCTGGAAGCTCGATCGGAGCGCTCGCTTCGTAGTCGAGTGCACGCAGCTCACGGCAGAGCTCTGCGGTCGAGTCTGTGTCCGCGAGCATCGCCGCGAGAGAGCGTGCAAGACCGATGCGGAGGTACGCGGGGGTTGCATGGTGTCGCACGACAGCGCCGTCTCGATAGGTGCCGGTCGTCGCCAGCCGCATCACGTTGGCGAGATCGCCGAACGGCGCGACGCACGCGACGACCGAGATTCGTCGCTGAAGCTGCGAGTCGGCCGCCGCGAGGAGCGCGAGCGTGCCACCGACCGAGACGCCGACGAGCGCGACTCGTTCGTCGGTGGTCTCGGGCGAGCTCGACGCAGCGCGCGAGACGGCGACGGCCTGTGCGAGCGTCGCCGGCGACAGCTCTCCGCCGGCGACGCCGGTCAGGTCGGGGATGAACACGCGCACACCTGCCCGCGCGAGCGCAAGGCTGAGTCGGTGCACCGTCGGGTGGCGCCGCCCGTCCGGCGTCGCGCCGTTCATGAAGACGAGCGCCGGCCACGGCGGCGCGCCCGGGGGGCCGACGACGGTGGTCGCGATGCCTGCGACCGTGGTTTCCGCGAGCGCCGGTTGCCTCCCGGCACGCGAGAATGCCGTTGCGCCCGGTAGCGACAGCGTCGTCCCGAGGACCGAGAGCGCCTGCGTCCGAGCGTGAAGCCGGTTTCTAGGCGGGCGCCGCATGAGCCAGGTGGCGTCGCTGCATGGTCAGGAAGGTCGACCCGGCCGCGCCGACCGCGGCGGCTGCAAGCGCACTGAACGTGAGCAACATGCCGGAGGCCAGCGAGAAGTTGATCGCCGCTTGCTCCGTCACACCGAGACCGATCAACACGACCGACGTCGTGCCGATGTTGACGATTGCGCCTCCCGCTGTGATCGGGAGAATCGACGTCGCCGCGGCGAGGCAGATCACGACCAAGGCGAGCAGCGGCGAGAAGCCCGCGCCGAGCGCGCTCAGGAGCAGTGCGCACCCGAGCGCTCGCGTCATCCAGCAGCCGAGCAGGAAGCCGCCGGCGACGAAGGTCGCGCGAGAGACGCCGACGTGATCGCCGACGCGTCTGAAGCCACGCTCAACCCTGTCGTAGCGATTCACGAACGGCAGCTTGACCAGCCGGGGCCCGAGCGCGAGCGCCGTGATGCAGCCGATGCAGAAGAGCAGCACGACGACGAGCGGCGCGCGGAAGATCGCGTCGCTCGTGGCGAGCGCACACGCTGCGAGGGGAAACATCGCGACCGCGTCGACCATTCCGAGCGAAAGGATCGAAAGGCCGACCGTGTCGAGCCCGAGCCGGACGCCGCCGAGCTTCCGAAGCGTCCAGATCTTGACGACGTAGTCGAGCCGGAACGGCAAGATGACGCCGCTCGCTGCGGCGGCGCCGCATGCGGCGAGGCAACGGCTGCGGTCTGGCCGGTCGCCGGGGAAGAGCCGCTGCCAGCCGAGAGCGCGCAGGAAGAAGCTCGCGAGGTACGCAGCCGACGCGGTCAGGACGAGCAAGACATTCGCCTGCTCGAGCGGCCAACCGCTCGTGGTGAGGTGACGCGCCGTGAGAAAGCAGGCGGCGACGATCACGACGGAGAAGGCGATACCTCCGCCGACGCGCGCTCGCTGCCACTTGACGCTGCGCGTCATGCGTGCGGCAGCACGTAGAAGACGATCGTCGAGTATTGGCAGGCAACCGCCACGATCACGAGGGCGTGGAACAACTCGTGGTAGCCGAACGTCGCCGGGGCCGGGTTGGGGCGTTGGCGCAGGTACACGACCGCGCCGGCCGTGTAGGCGATCCCGCCCGCGATCAGCAACAGGGCCGGGATGAGCCCGATCTCGTCGATGATCTGAGGGAGAACGAGCACCGCGGTCCAGCCGAGCCCGACGCTGCACGCGGGCGTGACCCACGCCGGCGGCCTTGCGGAAACGAGCTTGACGACGGCCGCGAGGCAGGCGCCGCCCCAAACCGTGGCGAGGATCGGCACGCGCCAGTCGCGGTGCAGGACGAGCAGCCCGATCGGCGCGTACGTCCCGGCGATCAGCCCGTAGATCATGGCGTGGTCGAGGCGACCGAGACGTTGGGCGGCTGCCGGCGTCCATGAGCCGCGGTGGAAGATGCTGCTGACGCCGAACATCGCAACCACGCTCAACGCGAATGCTGTCGCCGCTGCGCGCGCAACACCGGTGTGCGTCGTCACGGTCACGGCGGCCGCGGCCGGGACGGAGGCGAAGAACGCAATCTGATGCGACACGCCTCGGAGCCGCGGTCTCGGACTTCCGTCGCAGGTCAGTGCACTGCGATCAGCCACGGTCGGTTCCTACGCAGCTTTGCGGATGCTGCCGGCGCAAGGCGACGCGAGCGCCGCCCAACGGCCATTGCGGCGACAACTGCGGGCACTGCAATGGCGAGCAGTGTGATCGGGGCGGTCATGGATCCTCCGGGCTCGGAAGCGTCTACGCCGACCACGGGACTGAGGTCGGCTGCTGCAGCTCCAACCCGCGTGGCTGTGGGAGGATCTCCGCGGCGCCGATCGTTATGGCGCCGCATCCGCACAATAGCACCGGTGTGCGATCGGCTTCCGTTCTGTCAGGCGCTCTGCCGGCACAGGAGGCGGGCCTGCTTCAGCCCGTATCTGCTGCCCGTTCGCCGGACATTGCCGACGACCTTCCAGCGGTGGCCGTACAGATCGAACTCCTCTCCGGGTCGTATCCTCTCGGCCGACTCCAGCTCGTGGATGCGGCCGTTCGGATATTCGAGCGCGAGGAGCGAGGGCACGTTTCGCTCATCGGCACCGTGCACACAAACCTGAAGGAGTCGTGCGATCAGAAGCCCGGTCATCCACTGCTATCGTGGCAGTCCGGTGTCGTCGCCGGTTGGTGAGCGCTCGAACCGAAAGGGACGGGTCGGAAGACTCTGATGGCTGAGTCTGATCTCCTGCAGCAACACCTTCGAGTGTTGATCGCGAACGAGAAGCGAGACCGGCTCGAGCTGCTTGCGCAGGTTGTGATCGGGCTCGGGCACGACGTGATCGCGCGTGAGATCTATGTCCGCGAGGTCGGCAGTGCGACGGCCCGAGAGCAGCCGGACGTCGCGATCGTCGGGCTCGGCATCTCATCGGCTCACGCGCTCGATCTGATCGCGGAGATCGTCCGCGAAGCGTCCTGTCCGGTGATAGCGCTGCTGCATGCGAATGACCCGGCCTACATTCACGAGGCGGCAAAGCGGGGCGTGTTCGCCTACATCATCGACGGCACTCCCGAGGAGCTGCAGAGCGCGATCGACATCACCTTGCAACGGTTCAGCGAGTACCAGAACCTGCAAGGCGCGTTCGGAAGGCGCGCGGTGATCGAGCAGGCAAAAGGGATTTTGATGGCTCGTCACGCAACGACTGCGGACAAGGCATTCGCGATGTTACGCGATCACTCGCAACGCAACGGTCGCAAGCTTGCCGACGTTGCTGCTGCCGTCGTCGAGAGCCATTTGTTGCTGCTGCCGCCCGTCGAGCGGCCGGAGGAGATCGCCTCGCCTGAGCCCGATTGACCGCACCGCGGCTCCCGGAGTTCGCGCGAGCTCGGGGATGTGCGATCCGGTCTACACTGTTCGCGAGCGGTTCCCGTAATTCGATCGGGATCGCGGCGACGCAGGGCCAGAATCCCGCCGGCCCCCAAAGAGGTCCGCCCTAAGCAGACAGGCCGGAGCTGAGACGCCGACTGTGCACGTGTCGGCGACGGTGCTTGCGACGGGAGGGGCGGAAGATGGGGACGAGTACGCAGCAGGCACGGCCGCAAACCGAACCCGTCGAACCGCGCACGGAACGGCTCCGTAGGCACGGACGGCGAACCGGGCTATACGTCCTGGCGTTCACCCTGGTGGTGCTACTCGTCGCCCTGGTTGCGCTCGTGATTGCGAATACGCGCCAGGTGGAGCTGAGCTGGGTGGCCGGCAGCGGGCACGCGTCTCTCGTCTGGGTCATTCTCACGAGCGCCGTTCTCGGGTGGCTGCTCGGGATCGTCACCAGTGTCGCCTTTCGGTTGCGCACACGTCGGCGGCATCCCAAGGCGGGGCGCAGCACGCCTCCCGTTTCAGACCGAGCCGCTGGCGGAGCCGACCCCGAGGCGGCTCAACGGGAGGACGGTCGCGCGTAGACCACTCGCGCAAGCACAGCCGCGTATGAGCGGGCACGGGCTGTATCGCCGTTTTGACCGTTTCCAGCAACGCCATTCGTTGCTCGGCTTCGTCTTGGCGGTAAGACAGAAGTACGCCGACGATCAAGGCAGCTACCTCGCTGCGACCGTCGCGTACTACGGATTCTTCTCGATCTTCCCGCTGCTGCTCGTCTCCACGACCGTCGTCGGCTTCGTCCTGCATGGTCATCCGCATCTCCAACACGAGATCGTCGACTCGGCGCTGGGTCAGTTCCCGGTCATCGGCCGCGAGTTGCATGCGCGAGCGCTGAAAGGCAGCACCTTTGCGTTGATAGTCGGGTCGATCGGAGCGATTTGGGCCGGGATGCGTGCAGTGCTCGCCGCCGAGAATGCAATGAATCAGCTTTGGGGCGTCCCATTCAAACGGCGGCCCGACTTTGCTCAAGCCCGCCTGCGGGCGTTGTTGCTCCTCGTGATCTTCGGTGGTGGCGCGCTCGCCACGACACTCCTCGCCGGCGCCGTCGGATACGGCACGCGCTTCGGCGCCGGGTGGAAGATCCTCTCGATCGGGCTCTCGACCCTCCTCGACTTCGCGTTGTTTTGGATCGCGTTCCGCGTCCTCACCGCACGCGACGTGACATGGCGCAGCTTGCGCGGAGGAGCCGCGGCTGCGGCCGCCGGCTACGAGGCACTGCAGCTTCTCGGCGGCTACTACGTCGGTCACGTTCTTGCCACCGCGAACGACGTCTACGGCACGTTCGCGCTCGTTATCGGTCTACTGTCATTCGTCTATCTGGCAGTGCACGTCACGCTGCTCGCTGCAGAGTGCAACGTGGTCGCCACTCGCAGGCTCTGGCCGCGCAGCTTTTCGATCGTGTACGAGCGACCGGCCACTGTTGCCGACCGGGCCGCACTCACCCAGCGCGGGAAGGTCGAGGAGCGTCGCCAGGACCAGCAGGTCGACATCCACATCCCTGTCGACGACGCCGACTGACTCGCCTCGACCAGGAGAGCGGCGCCTGGCGCGGTGAATGCAGGCCGGCCGCCGAACACGAGGAGCCGGGTCCTGATCCGCCGGATCGCCTCGGCGGCTGTGATCTGTTTACGCCAGCTTCTCGGCGACCTCGGCTCCGACGCCGAGCTTCTTCACCACGAGATAGCGGTCATTGGCCTCGATGACCTCTTCGACGGTCCGATCCTCGTGGCCGGGAGCGACGAAGAACTGATTGTCGTCCCGCCGCAATCTTTCGTACTCGTCATGCGCGAGCTGAACTGATTCGGCGCAGCTCATGTCGAGGCACTCGCAGACGTACCCGACCGTTGGGGACTCCGCGACGTACTTGCTCGAGAGGACGGAGATCCGCTCGTTGACTTCGCGGAACAGCGATTGATTGTGCGCTGCGCGCGTACGCCGCGTATCCAGATCGTTCAACGGATGCTCCTCTCACTCGGTGTGCAGGCACCAACACCGGGAAGGAAGCCTCAGAACTCGGCAAGAGCGGGTTTCTGGACTCGTGGGGGGTACGAAGGAACCGCCTCGGCGACCGTAAAGGTATCCCGCGATCCGAATCTCGCAAACGGCGCCGGGTCGAAGTGGTACAGAACGGCGAGAACGGGCAGGGCGTGGTGGTGGCCGCCGACGCCTTCGGATTGATCCGCCTCGCTGCGCTTTGCACCCTGCTCTCGGAAGAGCTCGAGCGGGGCGCTCACGACGACCTCGTAGGCGAGCGCCTCAAGGCCGATCTTCGAGGGCTGGCCGCGCGGTTGAGCGTGGAGGTCTCGGAGGCGGCGAGGCGAGGAGAGCGTCGCCGCCCCTGACCTACGCCGGCGGTCGATGTGCGTCGGCGGCGAGGTCTCCGGCGACGCCGATCTTTTCGACCACAGTGAGATCGCCGACGACGGCGAGGATCCGTTCAGCTCTTGCTTCGACAGACGGAGTCTCGTGGCCGGAGACGTTGAAGAACCGGCGGGGGAACTGGCGGATCGCCTCGTATTCGTCGAAGCTCAGACGCACGATCTCGGCGCAGTCTCGTTTCGCGCATTCGCAGACGAACGGGATCGGGCCGAGGAGGGTGAGCCGGTCGGCGGATGCCTGGATCGCTTCGTTCTCGGCCCGGCCGGCAACCTGCGCTTGGCCGATTTCTTCCTGCTGGGCCCGGGCGTTCATGCCGTTCGCGCCCACGGGCTCAGTGCGGTGTGAGTGGACGGTGGACGATGCATGGTCACGCTCCTGCCGGTAGAGGTTGGAGCTGTCTGCCGGGAAGGTGACCTCTCGCACGCCGCTGCGCGGGTGTCGGGCTGTCAGTGAGGGGCACTCAAGGTGGCCGCCTCGGCGTCCGTAGCGTAGCTCACCCGAGCGGGCTACGAGCGTGGCGGCAGGAGGAGATGCCCGCCGATGACTGCGTCGCCGACGTCGACGATCTTGAGGTTGTTTCGGCGCGCATGACTGCGGAGCGCCTCGAAGGCGGCCTGCTCGTCGATGCCGTGCCGCTCCATCAGCACGCCTTTCGCGCGCTCGATGATCGCGCGGCGGCCGAACGCCCCCTCCAGACCGTGATATTCGCGAAACCGGAGCAGGACGATTTCGAGCGCGCTCTCCAACGCCCCGTTATCCGAATCGACGACGTAGGCGAAGATGCCGCGCTTGGCCGCCTCGCGGACGAAGGCGGTGTCGGTCGCCGAGAGGACTGCGATCACAGGGCATTCGGATTCGGCGACGATCTTCGAGATCAGTTCGAGCGCGTGCCGGTTGCTCTCCCCGACCGCGACGAGGGCGACGTCCGGATGCTCGCGGGCGGTGGCGGGACCCACGCTGGTGACGTCGACCTCTGCGGCAATCGTCTCGTGCCCGATGCCGCGGACGATCCCTGCCAGCACTGCGAGGCGCACGCCGCTCTCGTCCGCGATCAAGACCCTCAAGCGGCTGACCTCGCGATTCGGATCCATCTGCGCCCCTTCGGTCGACTGGAAGGCTTGCCCGTGCTGACGGCTTCAGTGGCCTGATCGCGCCGGGACGGGGGGCTGGGTCCGCGGTTCGCGAAGACGCAGTCTAGCCGCGCCGTTCGGCGGCAACGTCACCCGGTCCCTCGAACAGCGAGGTATCATGGTGTGCCACACGCCCTCCGCCGCCTGTCCAAAGCCTACGGCCCAGTGCGCTTCATCCATCGCAGACCGAGCAGCGGCGCGCGAGACACGTAGGCGGAGGGATGACATGGCCAGCACCGAGTTTTCGACCCGAGCGGCGCATGGCTCGCACGCGGCGTCAGCCGTGGGCGTTCGCCGTTACGTCAACGACGAGATCGCGAGAGTCGGCACGCAGTTCGATGTCGGCGAGACGACCGCTTTCGAGTTCCTTTGCGAGTGCGGCCGCCTCGGCTGCGACGGTCTCGTCAGGTTGACGCTCGCCGAGTATCAAGGGTCGGCGCCGGGTTCGGTCATCGCTCACCGCTGAGCGACGGCGACATCGTCGGAGCGATTCGGCGAGCGCGGACCGGCGTCCCGCCGGCCCGCGCTTTCAATTCTCTTAGACCGACTGCTTGACTTCGCCGGGCCACGCGCCGGACGCCGAACCGTGCTTCTCGACGAGTTCCTTGAACCGCTCGAGGTCGCCCTTCACCGCGCGGTCGTCCTGGCCGATCATCGCGCCCAACGCTTCGACCATTCCTTCGGACTCCCAGTCCAGCTGGAGCATGATCTTCGTGCGATCGTCGTCCAGTTTGTGAAACGTGACGACACCGGCGTTGCCCTTGCCACTCGTAGCTTTCCACGCGACGCGCTCGTCGTGGAGCTGTTCGGTGATCTCCGCATCCCATTCTTCGCGGTGACCGCCGATGGAGGCCACCCAATGCAGGTGGTTCTCGTCGAGCTGCTTCACGGACTCGACGCCGTTCATGAACGACGGGAACTCTTCGAACTGAGTCCATTGGTTGTACGCGGTCGAAACCGGCACGTCGACTTCGACAGACTTTTCGATGCTAGGCACTCAAGGCCCCTCTCCTCGGATGGCTCTTCAGAAATTGAAGAGCGTTCGGAGTTAGCCTGCCCTGGGTGACATCGCTCAAACTGCTGGTCGAGCGTGTTTGTCCGCGCGGCATCGGGAGATAGAGACGGTATGGCGACGGAGCAGTATCACGAGCCGCCGGCGGAACTCGCTGCCGAGACGCGGACGTTCGCGCGCATGATCCAGTCGCTCGTCGAGGAAGCCGAGGCGATCGGTTGGTACGAGCAGCGCCTGGCGGTCGAGGCGGATGCCCAGGCTCGCGCGATCATGGCCAACGCACAGCAGGAGGAGTTCAAGCACTTTGCGATGGACCTCGAATTTCTGTTGCGCAAGAAAGCGAAGTGGAGGGTCGCGTGCAAGGGTGTGTTGTTCCGAGAGGGCGACATCGTCGAGCTCGGTGAACGAGCCGAAAAGGCGGAGGACGAGGTCGAATGAGAGCTCGAGCGCTGGCAGTAGACGAGCTCGAGGAACGCTGCACGGACGGTTGCCGAGAGGGCCGCGAGTCGCGGCCCTCTCCGCGGTAGTTCCTAGACGGCGCCGCCGTCGCTTCCGTGCTCGGGCGTGTCGCCTTCCTCGCCGGGCTTGTCGCCCTGCTGGTCGCCGCCTCCCTGCTGGCCGGTGTCATCCCCGTCGCTGTGCTGAACCTTTTCCGGCTCCGTCTCGTGCCCCGACATGCAGTCCTCCTTTGTGAGCGTCGCGCGGAGCTAGAAGCGTCCGCGGCCGAAGAAGCCGAGAACCGCAAGTACCAACACGACGATGATGATGATCCAGAGAATGCTCACGCGCGCTCCTTTTGTTGGCGATGTCGAGAGGTAACGGTCGAAGACCGAAAACGGATGCGCGGCCGGCTAGATCTCTTCGGCGGTCCGAAGTGGCGCGAACCAGCGCTTCTCGAAGATCGCAGAGAGCCAGATCGAGGTCTCGAAGAGAATCGCGAGCGGGATGGTCTCCATGACGGTCGTGACCGGGTCGACGCCGGGGAGCGCGACGCCGATGCAGGCGACGATCATGTAGCCGATCTTGCGGTTGCCGCGCAGCTTCTTCGAGGTCAACGCTCGAACCCGGACGAGGCCGAGCACGACGATCGGAAGCTCGAAGACTGCGCCGCAGGCTGCGAGCACGAGTACGGCGAAGGAGATGAAATCGGCCGCCCGGACCTGGACGTCGTACACCGAGTTGTCGTAGTTGGTCAGGAAGTGGAGCGCAGCAGGGAGCGCGACTTCATATCCGAAGATGATGCCGCCGCACATCAGGACTGCCGCGAAGACTGTGAAGCCGGCGATTCCCTGCTGAACCTTCGGGTCGAGCGCCGGCGCGAGGAAGCTCCAGAGCTGCCAGAGCACGATGGGAAGCGCGAGCGCGAAGCCGAGCGCCAGGCTGACCTTCAGCGAGGTCGTAAACGGCTCGGCGATGCCCAGCGTGAGCAGGTGGCGATGATTCGGTGGGAGCTGCGAGACGAGCAGCGTGATCACGCGTCGGTGAATCGTGAACGCGAGGATCGTCGTCACGAGGATGGCTCCGCCCGCGACAAAGATCCGCGAGCGGAGTTCCTCGAGATGGCCGACCAACTCGACTTCTTGCCCGTGATCGAGCCGATGCGGCAACCGCATCTCGCCTACGCCGCCTTCTCGGCTTCGCCAACGACCATCGGCGA
>DATINO010000124.1:0-10165 GCA_035474195.1 Gaiellaceae bacterium | reverse complement strand
GCCTGTGAGCCGTTCGACCCGAGCGACATCGTCACCCCACTGATTGAGCGCGCCCCATCCCACTCACACCATCTTCGCGGAGCCTCATGACTACGCGAGAGCGGAACTCGAATCGAGATGCGGGCTGCGCGAATGTTCCGGCCCGACGCCTGAGCGCACTTCGAAAGGTGTCTGACACTCTTGGTGTCAGACACCCGTTGGGTGGCACATGCGAGCGTTAGCACGCACCCCTAGCGAAGGCGCGCGAGCACGCGCTTCGCGACGGCGGTGCCCAGCCGCTTGCCGACGGCGGCGTCGGCCGGCAGTTCCGTGCCCTGCTCGACGCCGGCGTTCTCCGCAGCCGCTGCGCGCGCCGCGAACGCCTTACCCGCCACTGCCTCTGCTGCGGCGGCGAACGCTGCACTCGTCGACGGATAGCCCGGCGACGCAGGAGTCGGAGCGGGAGGGGCCCAGCGGTCGCCGCGCACCCAGCGGCCGCCGAGCCGCACCTCGATCGTCTTCCCCGCACGCCGTGTGAGCCCGGCGACGATCGGGAGGCGCCCATTGAACGCGAGGTAGCGAATCATGGAGATCGGGCGCGGTGTCTGATACGTGCGCTTCGCGCCGTACGCCGCGACCGCGGCGTCGTTCAACGCGGCGTTCAGTGCGAGGTCGACCTCGACGTCGCTGCGCAGATCGCTGCGAGGCAGGTCGTCGAGCGCGGCGTTCCACCCGGCCGGCGACGTATCGACGTTCGCCGAATGCGACGAGCCCGCGGTTGCGCGGATCGCGGCGATCGCCGCCCGGCCGTATGCCGCGCCGTCCGGGTCGCCGACCGTCGGCGCGGGCACCGCGACCTTGCCCGCGAACGTGCGCACGCCGCCCCATTGCGAGCCGACGAACGACTGCACCGCTGCAGGCACGGCGCCCGAGCCGCGCGGTGACACCTGCGCCAGCGCGAGCGGCTGCCAGAACGTTGCGTCGTGCACGGTCGAGCCGGCCTGCGCGACGATCAGCGGCTGATTCTGCGGCGTGTAGGTCGGATCGGCGTAGTGGAGGGACTCGTTCGAGCCGTCGTGCCCGCCGGCGGCGATCGCCTCGGCCGCGATCCGGTTGCCGAGCGCCGCGCCCGGCCCGGCCTGCGCGATGTAGCTCGGCGAGTAACACAGCGCGCGCAGCTGCTTCGAGAGCAGCCCGAACGTCTGCGAGAGATTCGAGCCGTGCGCCGCCTGCCACAGCAGCAGCCGATACGCGGCGAAGCTGATCGCGGCGTCACGATCGCCCGGAGTCTGGGTCCGCGAGTACGCCTGCCGCACCGCGAGCGCGAGGTCGTACAGGTCGCGTGCCTGAACCGGCTCCGACACGTCGCCTGCGCGAAGCACTGCGACCGCCGTGTCGTTCCACGTCCGTGCGACCGAGCGTCCGCCCGCAGCGGGCGAGCACGCCGCGATCGCCGCAACGTTCGCCGTGCGCGCGGCGGGCAGCGTCGCCGGCGGCGCGAGAGCCGTGACGACGCGATCGACCGGCACGTTTGCGAGCCGCGTGTACTGCCCCGAGGTGGAGCGGACGATCAGCTGCGCGACGCGCGTCGCCGACCCGAGCCCGAAGTGGACGCGGGGATCCTCCGACGAGAGGTAGCTGCTGCCCGCGCGAACCTCGCCCGTGATCGAACGGCCGCTCGGCAGGATCGCCGTCACGACGGCACCGGGCGAGAAGCGGGACAGCGCGACATCGAGCCAGTGGCCGCTCGGCTTCGTCGGCTGGAGCAGCACGAGGTTCCCGCCGATGGTGTTGATCGCGATCTCCTGGCGGCCGTCGTTCCACACGTCCGCGACCGCGAGCCCGCGCCCGTTCAGCTGCAGGTTCCCGAGGACGGCCTTGGTGTTGTCCCGCAGCGCGCCGCGCTGGTTCTGGGCGAGCACTCGCACCGCTTCCGCGTCCTGCGCGAGGTTCGTCACCGGGATCGCGCCGGCGGTCAGCACCAGATCGAGCCGGCCCGTGTTCTGGAGATCGACCCACGACGCGCCCCAACCGGCAAAGCCGCGACCGAGCCCGGGGTCGACGCGCGGGCGGTCGTTCGAGAACTCCTCCGGGCCGCTCCGGAGGTACGCGGCCGACGGCTCGCCGCGCGAGTTGGTGACGAGCAGACGCCCGTTGCCGGCGGCGACGCCCATGCCGGCGAACGGATCCGCAATTCCCGCCTGGGTCGCGCGCTCCTCGAACCGGAAGCCGAGCCCGGCCGGGTCGGTCTCCGCGCCGCCCGGCCACGGCACGTTGACGTAGAGCTCGTTCGGATCCTCGTCGTTCGCGACGTACAGATCGGGCCGTCCGTCGCCGTTCACGTCCATGAACTGCGCGCCGAGCCCGTGCCGGAACGCGCTCGCCTCGAGCCCGGCCGCGATGCCGACCTCGCGGAATCGTCCGCCGCCGTCGTTCAGGAAGAGCAGGTCGCGGACGCCCGCGATGTTCGTCGGGAACCCTGCGAACGAACCCGGCACCGGGTCGTTCGGGTCCGAGTAGCCCGCGACGAACAGGTCGGGCCGCCCGTCGCCGTTCACGTCGGCGGACGCGATCCCCGTGTACCAGCCGTTGCCGGGGAGGGTCGTGGTGCGGAACGTCCCGCCCTCGTTCCAGAGCAGTTCGACGCCGCTCGTGGTCGTAACGGCGAGATCGGTGCGCCCGTCGCCGTTCAGGTCGGCGGCGACACAGCCGTCGCCCTGCACGGCGAGCCCCGCATGCGTCTTGCTCGTCACGTCGCTGAAGCGGCCGCCGACGTTCTCGAACAGCCGGCTCCGGGGCAACCCGCCGTGCGCATCCCACGTCTGCGTGTCGGCGCTCGCATACGAGTTGACGGCGAACAGATCGATCTTTCCGTCGCCGTTGTAGTCGATGAAGCAGACCCCGCCGCCCATCATCGCCTTGCTTTCGTTCGCGACGCCGAAGCGGAACGAGCCCTGCGTGAAGTCGAGCCCGACCGTCGACGCGACGTTCGTCAGCTTCGTCCCGGCGAGCTCCCTACCCGCGAGCACGGTGCTCGGCTTCGCCGTCGGCGCGGCCTGCAGCGCCCAGGCGTTTCCGACCTGGTTCAGGCGGTACGTCCGCCCCGCCAATTGCGCGACCGCGAACGGCGGGCTCTGTCCGGCGCCCGGCTCGAGGTGCACGGTGATGCGGTCGCCCTCGTGTGCCGGGACGACCTTCAAGAGGTCGTGCGCGATCAGGTCGGCGGTCGGCTGCGTCAGCTTCGTCTGGACGCCTTTCGACGGCAGGATCGTGATCGGCGGCAGCGCTCCGGGCGACAGCGGCTTCGCGGCCGCGGGGGCTCCGGCGCCGTTCCCCGCGACGAGCAGCGCAGGGACGTAGGCGCACGCAGCTGCGGCGGCGGCGAGCACGATGACACGGCGCGGCACGTAGGCGAGGAGCGGCCTCGCCGCGCAGACGATCGTGAGCGCGCCGAGCAGCGCGACCTTCGCCGCGAACTCCGTTCGCGTGGGCGCGATCAGCAACGCGGCGAGCAACCCGAGCGTGACCGCGTAGACGACACGCGCGCGGCCGCCTGCAGGCGCCGTCTTCGGGTCGGTGATCATGAAGAACAGGAAGACGAGCACCTCGGGCGAGCTGATCAGGATCCACCACAGGTTCCAGCCCGTGATCGGCCCGAGGTGCCAGCGCGCGGTCATCTGATGCCCTGCCAGCGCGATCACGCCGATCCCGACCGCGAACGCCGCCCAGAATCCGAGCGCGACGCGCAGGAGATGCAGGCGGCGCAGGATCGTGAAGCCGCCCGTGACGATGATCGCGAGCGCGAGCGCCATCCACCACGACATCGGCCCCCACCAGAAGTCGAGCGGATCGGCTCGGCCGCGGCCGGCGATCACGAAACACGCGACGAGCCCGATGTTCGACGGGTTGAAGACGTGCTCGCCCTTCCACTTGATCACGTGCTTGGAGAGCAGCGAGCCGCCGGCGACTGCCGCGAACAGCCACCAGTCGCGGAAGCTCCACCAATCGCCGTGCGTCATGTCCGGGATCCGCAGCACGAACGCGACCCCGTTGCCTGTCAGCAGGGCGCTCGCCGGCCACATGATCACCCGCTTGGTGCGGAACGTGATCGCGATCTCGATCACGGCGCACGTCCCGAGCGACACCAGGATCTGCGAGATCGAGAGGCGGAAGTTGAAGGCGACCTGCCCCAGCACCTGCAGCGAGGTGATCGTCGCCGCCAGGTGGAGGCGGGGGTCGCGCAGCTTGGGGAAGACGACCGGATACGACGTCCCGCGGATCGCGACGGCGGTCATCGGGGTTCAATCTAGACTCGACGCATGCGCCTCGCCAGAGCCCGGGCCATCGTCGACGACGTCGTGGCGAACGCCTCGAGCCCTGTTTCGGTCTACGTGGCCGATGCCCACGGCGAGCTGGTCGCTGCAGCCACCATGGACGGTGCGGCGCCGGACACCCGGCTGAACGCCCGGCGCAAGGCCTACACGGCCGCCAGGAGCGACGCTCGCTCGACGCGCGAGCTGGCCGAGAAGGTGAAGGACGACCCGGTCGAGCGCGCCAGCTTCGACCCGTTCTTCACGTTCTTCCTCGGCGGTGTCGCCGTGTTCGAGGACGATCGGCGCGTCGGAGCGGTGGGGGTGAGCGGCCTGCCCGGCGAGACGGACGAGGCGCTCGCCCAAGGTGCTATCGAGCGATCAGCGGATCGCTGAAGACCCTCGAAACGCTGCCAGCCGCGCCTGTACCTGCGCCGCCTGAGCGAGATTCTTCTTCCGTTCGTAGCGTTCGAGCGCCTGGACCAGCGTCGTCTCGGCCTGGTCGAGGTGGCCGCCGAGGGAGAGGATCTCGGCGAGATCCCAGAGCGCGTCGCCTTGTCCGTTCACATCATCGGTGCGCTCGTTGATCGCAACCGCCTCGCGGGCAAGCCGCTCCGCTTCCGCGAGCCGGCCGCGTCGGGCCTCGACGCGCGCTTGGACCTGCCGCCAGAGTGCCTGGCATGCGGTGTCGTGCACGTCCCCGAGCTCACGCCCAAGCTGTGCAAGTGGTTCTGCTTCGTCGTGACGGTCAAGCTCACACAGCGAGCGGCCCAGCATCGGCGCGAACGACGACAGATAGCCGCGCTGGCCGCGTGCTTCAAGGAGGTCGCAGAAGCGGTGGAGATGTGTCACTGCATCCTGATGGCGTCCGGAAGTCGCGGCGATCAGACCGAGGTGGAACTCTGCATCGTCATCTCCGGTCAGGTCGCGAAGACGGGCAGCGAAATCACGAGCGATCTCGTCTGCTTCGGCGGATCGGCCGAGCATCGCCAGCAGCACGGCACGGCACAGCACCGGATCGGGATGCGGGTTGTCGGGGAGGAGCGCGTCCAGCGTTAGGATTGCCTCGTCGGCAGGCCGGGGCCCGAACATCAGCGCGCTGGGGAGGTGGAACAGATCGCGTCTGACGTGCCCCGCCAGACGACCGTGGTGGATCGCGCGCTCCGCCGCGTGCGCCCACTGTTCATTGCGGCCGCGGAAATTTGCCACGGTGGAGCCGAGAAAGGACCAGACGTACGCAAGTCCCGCGTGATTCTCTGCTCGCTCGAGGAGGGGTAAGGCGGCGCGCGCGAGCCGTTCGAGCTCGTCGATTGCGACGTCTTCCGCAAACTCGGTGCGGTGCGCCGCGGCTCCCACGCGGGCGAGCAGTTCGCCGGTTGCGTCACCGGCCGCGTTTGCACGCTGCGCCGCCGATTCGGCAACCGCAGCGCCCTGTGTGGGGTCGCGTTCTGCGAGCACGCTCGCGAGATCGAGCTCGGTCATCACGTCGAGGTGCATCGGCCTGGTCAGAGAAAGCGCGCGCTGGAGGAGGCCTGCAGCGGTGCGATCGTCACCTCGCCAGGCGGCGGTGCGGCCGGCAGCCGCGAGATGCGCTCCTGCGCGTTCAGCGAGAGACGCGTCGGGCTGGCCGAGCTCCTCTTTGTATCGCGCTGCCTGCTCGAGGTGGTAGCCGACTATCTCGTCTCGCTCGACCAGCTCGCTGCCGCGTCGTTCGATCCAGCTTGCATAGCGCTCGTGCAAGTCCGCGCGAATGGCCTTCGGCAGGCCGCTGTAGGCCGCGTCTCGGACGAGCAGGTGGCGAAACCGGAACCCGTCCTCACCTGTCAGTTGTGGCCGCTCGGAACGAATCAGTTCTCTGCGTGCGAGTGCCGCGAGGCGGGGCGACAACTGCAGTTCGTCCGGAACGAGGACCTGAACGGCACCGCGGTGGAACAGCTCGCCCTCGACAGCGGCCCCCTCGAGCACTCGGCGCTCGCGCGCGTCGAGTTGGTCGAGCCGCGCCGCGAGCAGCGCCTTCAATGTCGCGGGCACGTCGATGTCCGCGTCGCCGTCGCCCGCGAGGGCCAGCATCTCCCCGATAAACAGCGGGTTGCCGGCGGCCGCGGCGGCGATCCGTTGCCCAAGATCGGTCGGCACGCGCGTCGAGATCAGCGCGTCCGTGTCGTTGTCGCTCAGTGGCGCGAGCCGGAACGCCACCGGCCAGCTCGGCCGGATGTCCAGCAGCTCCGGGCGAGTCATGCAGAGGATCAGGATCGGCGCGCCGCTCGAGAGGAGCGCCACGTGCTCGACCAGGTCGAGGAATGTCTCTTCGCCCCATTGCACGTCGTCGAACAGCACCACCAGCGGGGCGTGCTCTTCCAAGAGCTTGCGGAACGCCCACGCAATCTCATCCGCCGACGTCCCTTCGTCGCCACCGAGGAGCGAACGGATCGCCGACGCCGCGGCCGGGTCGGAAGGCAGAGCATCCAGCTGCTTCACGATCTCGACCACGGGCCAGTAGGTGATGCCGGCGCCGTAGGGAGGGCAGCGGCCGCGGACAACACGTCCGTGTACGCGTCGAAGCGCTTCCGCGACGAGGCGTGACTTGCCGAGGCCGGCATCGCCAACGACGGTCACGAGCTCGCAGCGGTTCTCCGCCATCGCCCGCGACCACGCGTCGTCCAGGACTGCCAGTTCCCGCTCGCGGCCGACGAACACGAGGTCGTGACTTCGTTCGCCCGCCTCCCTGGCCGCGATCAGGCGGAACGCAGGCACGGGCTCCTGCTTTCCCTTCAGTGCGAGCGGCTCGAGCGCCTCCACGTCGATCGCCTCGCCGGCCATGAGCCGGGTGGTCGATTCGACCAACACCTCGCCGGGCTGCGCCGCCTGCTGAAGGCGCGCGGCCACGTTGAGTGCGTCACCGGTCGCAAGGCGCTCGACCGTCCCCGTTACGACCTCGCCCGTGCTGACGCCGAGTCGACCCTCGATCCCCAGTCCCGCAAACGCATCGCGCATCTCGACGGCCGCCCGGCAGGCGCGCAGCGCGTCGTCTTCGTGCACCGAGGGCACCCCGAACACCGCCATGACGGCGTCGCCGATGAATTTCTCGACGGAACCGCCGTGCCCCTCGACGATTCCTCGCATGCGGTCGAAATAGCGCGCCAGTAACGCTCGCAGCGCCTCCGGATCGGTCGAGTCTCCCAGCTCCGTCGAGCCGACGACATCACAGAACACCACGGACACGACCTTCCGTCGCTCAGCCGACGCTGTCGTGAGTTGAGCGCCGCAGGATTCGCAGAAGCGTGCGGCATCGCCGTTCGGGTGCCCGCAGCTCGTGCAGCCCTCCGTCACCGAACGATCCGCGGATCGGTGAACACGTCGGTCTCGTCGCGGCTGCGCGTCGAGAACTCCGACACGACCGCTCCCTCGTCGCCCGCGCGGAACCAGTGCAGCGTGTCCGGCGGGATCGTGAACTGGTCGCCGGGCCGGAGCTCGACCTCGCCGTGGCCGTCGACCCAGAGCACGACGCTGCCGGTGCGACAGCGGAACGTCTCCTCCTTGCCGGGGTCGTCGCCGACCGGCGGGTGACGATGCTCCGGGCACAGCTGCCCCGGCAGCAGGACGAGCTCCTTCGCGCAGACACGGTCGGTGTTCACGTAGACGAGGACCGCGAGCCCCGTCCGCTCGAAGTCGCCGAGCCCGAAGTCCGCGATCTCGATCGCCTCGCGCTCGGCCGGCGTGAGCACGATCCCCGCGGCCTCGAGCGCCGTCGCTGCACGTTCCTTCACAGCGTCACGGGCGTGCTCGTCGTCGCCGATTCGTGCAGGGCCTCGAGCGCGCGCGCCTGACCCATCGCGTCGTCGCGCGCGAGCAGCAGCTCGCCGTTGCCGCGGATCGCGTCGCACATGTTCTCCAGCTCGAGCCGGTAGGAGTCCTGATGCTCGAGCTCGATCCGTTCCACGTCGCCGTCGCGGCGCAGCTCGATTCCCGGGCGGAGGCAATGCCAGGGATCGTCGACGAACAACGAGCCTTCGCTGCCGATCGTCTCGAGCTCGTCGCGGTTCGTGAGCGCAGTGCCGCAGTCGAAGGTCGCGATCACGTCGCCGGGGAAGCGCATCGTCCCGGCGAACACCCAGTCGGTGCCGGTCGGCCCGTACCACGCCTCGCCGAAGACGCGCTCCGGCTCGCCGCCGAGGAAGCGCGAGCCCGAGACGTTGTAACAGCCCACGTCCATCAGCCCGCCGCCCTCGACCTCGGGCTGGAGCCGGATGTTGCTCTCGTCGTAGAGCGAGTAGCTGAACGTCGAGCGCACGAGGCGGAGCTCGCCGATCGCACCCTCGTCGACGAGCTCCTTCAGCCGCGCGGTCTGCGGGTTGTGCCGCCACATGAACGCCTCGCTGAGGAATCGGCCGGCCCGCGCTGCCGCGTCGAATGCAGCGACGACCTGCTCGGGATGGCGCGAGAGCGGCTTCTCGCAGAGCACGTGCTTGCCCGCCTCGAGCGCCCTCACCGACCACTCGCAGTGCAGCGTGTTCGGCAGCGAGATGTACACGGCTTCGATGTCGTCGTCGGCGAGCAGCGCCTCGTAGCTGCCGTACGCGCGCGGGATCTCCCACCAGCTCGCGTACTGCTCGGCGCGGTCCTGCGTACGGCTCGCGACGCCTGCGAGCTCGACCTTCGGCGACGCCTTCGCGCCGGGGATCACCTTCCGGTTGATGTCCGCCGTCGAGACGATCCCCCAGCGGACCGGCGTCTCGTCAGGCACCGGCGCCCTGCTTCTCCATCAGCTTCCCGTCGCGGATCGTCTGTGCCATCTCCTTCGACTGCTCGCGGTACCAGGTGCCGTTCTCGAACTGGATCGCCGGGTACAAGGCCTGTCCCGTTCCCTCGATGACGGAGGTGCGGGTCTTCCGCCTCGGCCACGGTCCCTTGACGATCTCGTACTCGATGCCCTGTTCGTCGAGCGCCTTCTGCACCTTCCAGCACGGGTGCGAGCCCGCTTTGGCCCACAAGCTGGGGCAGCGGTGGAGCTTGATTGCCATGCCGGCCTCCTTCGGTGTCGAGGTGATTACTATCGCGCAGTGGCCACGATCGGCGTCGGCATGCTCGGGTACGCGTTCATGGGCAAAGCCCACTCGAACGCGTTCAAGAAGATCGCGTACATCACGTGGCCGCCGCCGCTCGAGCCGAGGCTCGTCGGCATCGCCGGCCGGAACACGGAGGCGGTGGAGGAGGCGGCGCGCCGGTACGGCTTCGAGTACGCGACCGACGACTGGCGCCGGCTCGTCGACGACGAGTCGATCGGGCTCTTCGACAACGGCGGCCCGAACGCCCTGCACGCGGAGCCGACGATCGCGGCGGCGCGCGCCGGCAAGCACGTGGTCTGCGAGAAGCCGCTCGGCCGCGACGCCGCCGAGAGCTACGACATCTGGCGCGCGGTCGACGCGACCGGCGTGAAGCACATGTGCGCGTTCAACTACCGGTTCGTCCCGGCGATCCGGCTCGCGCGCGAGATCGTCGAGGCGGGCGAGCTCGGGGAAGTGCGCCATTTCCGCGGCCGGTACCTGCAGGACTGGGGTGACGACGCGTCGCTCGACACGTGGCGCTTCGATCCCGATGCGGCGGGCTCCGGCGCGCTCGGCGACCTGATGGCGCACGTGGTCGACCTGGCGCGGTTCCTGAACGGCGAGCCGACAACCGTGCAGGGGTTCACCCACACGTTCTTGCCGAACAGGAAGGTCGACGACGCGGTCGAGGCGACCGTGACGTTCGAGAACGGCTCGGTCGGAACGCTCGAGGCGACGCGGTTCGCGCACGGCCGCCGCAACGCGCTTCAGTGGGAGATCAACGGCACCAAGGGCTCGCTCGCGTTCGACATGGAGCGCATGAACGAGCTG
>DATINO010000123.1:0-2201 GCA_035474195.1 Gaiellaceae bacterium | reverse complement strand
GGAGCTCGGAAGAGATCCGGGACGAGCTGGCGCGGGTTGCGCCCGAACGCCGCTGCGACCGGCTGGCCGAGCTGTCGGCGCTCGCGCACACCGTCGGAAGCCTGCATCTGCGCGGCCACGGCGAGATCGCGCTGCATCTGGACCTGTCCAGCTCGGCGGTGGCTCGGCGGGCGTTCCGCCTGTTGCGCGAGCTCGGGGTCGAGTCGGAGATCAGGACATACCGGCAGCACGCGTTCTCGCGGCCGACGCGCTACCAGCTCCACGTTTCCGACTCGGACGCGGCGCGGCGCGTCCTGGTCGAGGCAGGAGTGATCTCGCGGAGCGGCGCGCCCCTGCAGCGGCCGCCGAAACGGGTGGTCGGACGAGAGTGCTGTCGCGCGGCGTATGTTCGCGGCGCCCTGCTCGGGGCCGGGTCGGTCAGCGGGCCGCGCTCGCCCCATCTCGAGATCCGCTGCGCGTCGCTCGAAGCCGCCGAGCTGCTCGTCCGGCTCGTTGCGCTGGAGGACATCTCGCTCCACGCGCGCGATCGCGGGCGCCACGCAATCGCGTACGCGAAGGGCGCCGACGCGATCGCGGAGACGCTCGCGTTCGCGGGCGCGAGCGATGCGGCGCTGCTCGTGGACGAGCACGCGGTCGTCGGCGCGGCACGGGCGAACGCGAACCGGCTGACGAACGCCGACCAGGCCAACCTCGTGCGCGCCAGCCGTGCCGCCCACCGCCAGCTCCGCGCGGTGCGCGAGCTCGAGGCGAGCGGCCGGCTCGACACCTTGCCCGTCCCGCTCCGCGAGATCGCCGACCTCCGCATTCGCTACCCGTCGCTCTCGCTTCGCGAGCTGGCTGCGAAGTGCCGGCCGCCGGCGACGAAGGCATCCGCGCACCGGCGGCTGACGCGCCTGCAGCGTCTTGCGGAGCTCGCGCACTAGACTCGACCGCGGAATCGACAGGGAGCGAGGGATGGCACTTCGAGTAGGGATCAACGGCTTCGGGCGCATCGGCAGGAACTTCCTCCGCGCGCATCTGGCGAGGGGAGGCGACTTCGAGGTGGTGGCCGTCAACGACCTCGGCGACCCCGACGTCCTGGCGCACTTGCTGCACTACGACTCGACGCACGGGCGGCTCGAGGGCGTCGAGGTGAGCGGGAACCGCATCACCGCCGGTGGCACGAGCTTCCAGGTGCTCGCCGAGCGCGACCCGTCGGCGCTGCCGTGGGGAGACCTCGGCGTCGACGTCGTCGTCGAGTCGACCGGTCTGTTCACGGCCCGGGAAGGCGCAGAGCAGCACCTCGCCGCAGGCGCGAAGAAGGTGCTGATCTCGGCTCCCGCCACGAATCCCGACATCACGATCGTCCTCGGCGTCAACGACGACGCCTACGACAAGGACAAGCACCACATCATCAGCAACGCCTCGTGCACGACGAACTGCGTCGGACCGATGGCGAAGCTCCTGCTCGACACCTTCGGCATCGAGTCGGGCTTCATGACGACAATCCACGCCTATACGACCGAGCAGCAGCTCCAGGACCAGGTCGCGTTCACCCGGAAAGGCAAGCCCGACCTGCGGCGCATGCGCTCGGCTCCGGTGAACATCATCCCGGCGTCGACCGGGGCCGCCCGCGCGATCGGCGAAGTCATCCCCGAGCTGAAAGGAAAGCTGGACGGCATGGCCCTGCGCGTGCCGGTTCCGGACGGCTCGGTCACGGACCTCGTCTGCGTGCTGTCCAGACCGGCCACGGCCGAGGAGGTCAACGAGGCGTTCCGGACCGCCGCGTCGACCGCCCGTTGGCAAGGCCTGCTGAAGTACACAGAGGACCCGATCGTCTCGTCGGACATCGTCGGCGATTCGCACTCGTGCATCCTCGACGGGCTCTCGACGATGGCGTTCGGGAACCTCGTCAAGGTGATCGGCTGGTACGACAACGAGTGGGGCTACTCGTGCCGGTGCGTCGATCTGGTCGGCAAGCTGCTCTGAGCCGATGAAACTGCCCAGGTCGGTTCGCGAGGCAGACGCCGACGGCAAGCGCGTGCTCGTGCGCGCCGACCTGAACGTGCCGCTCGAGGGCGGGGCGGTCGCCGACGACACGCGCATCCGGGCCTCACTGCCGACGCTGCGCCTGCTGCTCGACGGCGGGGCTGCCGAGGTTCGCGTGTGCTCGCATCTCGGCCGGCCGAAGACCGCGGAGGACCGTCTGCGGCTCGCGATCG
>DATINO010000122.1:0-30275 GCA_035474195.1 Gaiellaceae bacterium | reverse complement strand
CCCGGCTACGACGAGTTCGTCGTCCGCTTCCAGCAGACGACCGGGCCGGTGATGGCGAAAGGCGTCGAGGACACTGCCTTCTACCGCTCGTTCCGGCTCGCGGCGTTGAACGAGGTCGGTGGCAGTCCGGTGCGCTTCGGGCTCACGGTGGACGAGTTCCACGATGCGAACCTGCGCCGCGCAGCACACTTCCCCCGGCAGCTCCTCACCACGTACACGCACGACACGAAGCGCTCCCCCGACGTCCGGTCGCGAATCGTTGCGCTGACGTGGCTCGTCGACGAGTGGCAGGCAAAGCTGGCGGAGTGGCGTGAAGCGCTCGGAGGGCTCGACGACCGCCGCGAGGAGATCCTCGTGCTGCAGACGCTCGTCGGCGCGGCTCCCATCGGGGCCGCACGCCTCGACGCGTATCTGGAGAAGGCACTCCGTGAGGGGAAGGTCAACACGAACTGGCTGGCACCGAACGTCGCGCACGAGTCGAAGGTCAAGGAGTGGGCAGCTCGCGCAGCCGCTCTCGTCGAGGGCGATCCGTTCCTCGAGCGCATCCGCTCGGTCGGCCGCCGCCTGGCGCTCACGCAGCTCTTCCTCAAGCTCGTGTCGCCGGGCGTCGCCGACATCTACCAGGGCGATGAGCTGGAAGATCTCTCGCTCGTCGATCCCGACAACCGCCGGCCGGTCGACTGGGCAGCGCGGCAGGCCGCGCTGGACGCGCTGCGTGCCGGAGCGGAGCCCGATGAGCAGACGGTGAAGCTGTACGTGACCTGGAAGACGTTGCGTTTCCGTTCCGAGCACGAGGAGGCGTTCGCAGGGACGTACGACCCCTTCGATCTCGGTCCGGGCGTCTGCGCGTTCGTGCGCGGCGGATCGGTGCTCGCTGCCGCGGCAGTCGATCCCTCCGTGACGCCGCGCGTGCCCGACGGGTGGGGTGACGTACTCGGAGTGGACGGCCTACTGCTCTGCGTCGCCGGGCGTGACGACGCCGGCTTCGTAGGCGAGCACGACCGCCTGGACGCGGTCGCGTAGTCCGAGCTTCATCAGGACGCGGGCGACGTGCGTCTTCACCGTCGTCTCCGACACGAACAGCTCCTTCGCGATCTCCGCGTTCGACAGCCCACGCGCGATCAGCCCGAGCACCTCGCGCTCGCGCGCCGTCAGGTCCCGTAGACGCGGGAACTCCGCCTGCGCTTTCGATCCGCCGCCCTTCACGAACTCGGCGATGACGCGGCGCGTGATCGACGGCGCGAGCAGTGCATCGCCGGCGGCGACGACCTCGATCGCGGCCACGAGCTGCTCGGGCGGCGTGTCCTTGAGCAGGAACCCGCTTGCACCGGCGCGCAGCGCCTCGTAGACGTACTCGTCGCGGTCGAACGTGGTCAGCATCAGGATGCGGGGCGGCTCGCCGCCGCCGAAGAAGCCGTCCGCGAGGATCCGCCGCGCAGCCTCGAGGCCGTCGAGCTCGGGCATGCGGATGTCCATCAGCACGACGTCGGGGCGTAGCGAGCGAACCTGGTCGATCGCGTCGCGGCCGTCGGCCGCTTCGCCGACGACGTCGATCTCCGCTTCGGCGTCGAGGATCATGCGGAAGCCGGCGCGGACAAGCGCCTGGTCGTCGACGAGCACGACCCGAATCATGTCGCCGCCCCCACGGGAAGCTGCGCGCGCACCAGGTAGCCGCCGCCGGCGCGCGGGCCGGTCTCGAGCGTGCCGCCGTACAGCGCGACCCGCTCGCGCATCCCGGCGAGGCTCTCGCCTTCCGGGCGGCCGGCCCCGTTCGCTGCGGAGCCGTCGTCGGAGATCTCGACCTCGACGCCGTCTCCCGCGTACCGGACCGTGACGTCGGCGTGCGCGCAGTTCGCGTGGGTGAGCGCGTTCGCGAGAGCTTCCTGCACGATGCGGTACGCCGACAGGTCGATGCCGACCGGCAGTGCCTGCCGCCCGCCCTCGACGTGGAGCGTCACCGGCAGGCCGGCGTTTTCCATCTGCGCGACCAGCCGGTCGAGGTGGGCGAGGCCAGGCTGCGGGGCGAGCTCCGCCTCGCCGGCGCCGGGCATCACGCCGAGCATCCGCCGCATCTCTGCCAGTGCGTCGCGCCCGATCTGCTCGACCGAGCGGAGGGCGTCGCGCTCGCGTACCTGATCGTCGTTGAGCCGGCAACGGACGCCGGACGCCTGGACGACCATCTCCGAGACCGAGTGCGCGACGACGTCGTGCAACTCGTGCGCGATCCGCGCGCGCTCTTCCGCCGCTGCGCGTTCCTCGGCGGCCGCAACCTGCTCGCGCAGGTCGCCGATTCGGGGTCGCCGCAGGCGGCCGAGGAGCCTGTTCACGGCCTCACGGTAACCCGCAGCAGGGGACGGCGCGTCCTCCCTGCTTACGACCGTCGGGTCATCCCTGAGGACGACGCCCTACAGGAGCTTCTTGACCCACGCCGGCTTGCACTCGCAGTGGAGATGGGTCGTGCCGCATCTCTTGCACGCCCACTGCGTGAGCACGATCCAGCGCAGGTGCGCCAGGGCGACGGCGAAACCGCCTGCGATGGCGGGCAGCAGCTCCGGGTGCCTCATCGGCACCAGCATTGCCGGTGTCCTTGCCGCCCGCAATGGGTCGTTCGGCCCATCCGTGGCGTCCAAGGTCCCGTGCGGTTCATCTACCCTTCGGCGCCGTGGCGAAGGCCGTCCATGCTCCGTCCCAGCTCGAGTGGGACACGCCGCTCTACCGGCAGGCGAGCACACAGCTCGAGCGAGCGCTCGCCTTCGCCGACGTTCCCGACTTCGTCTCGACGCGGCTTCGCCACCCCGAGCAGGCGGTGATCCTGACGCTGCCCGTCCAGCTCGACGACGGCAGCTACGCGATGTTCCCTGCCTACCGCGTGAAGCACTCGTCGGTCCTCGGGCCGACGAAGGGCGGCATCCGCTACGACATGGCGGTCGATCTCGGCGAGTGCGCAGCGCTCGCGATGTGGATGACGTGGAAATGCGCGCTGCTGCGCCTCCCATACGGAGGCGCGAAGGGCGGTGTGCGCTGTAACGCGCGCGAGCTCTCGCTGACCGAGCTGGCGCGGATCACACGCCGCTTCACCGCCGAGCTCGCGCCGTTCATCGGCCCACAGCTCGACATTCCGGCCCCGGACATGGCGACCAACGAGCAGACGATGGCGTGGATGATGGACACGTACTCGATGCAGAAGGGCTACGCCGTGCCGGAGATCGTCACCGGCAAGCCGGTGTCGCTCGGCGGCTCGCTGTTTCGTCACGAAGCGACGGGCGCCGGTGTCGTGATGGTGATCGAGCGCGCGTGCGCGCGGCTCGGTTGGGACCTGGCCGCGCAACGCTGCGTCGTGCAGGGATTCGGCAACGTCGGCGGGATCGCGGCGAGCGAGCTCTTCGACAAGGGCGCGTCGGTCGTCGGCGTGTCCGACATCTCGGGCGGCGTCTATGCGCCGGACGGCCTCGACGTTCCCGCGCTTCACGCGTATGTCGCCGAGCACGGGTCTCTGGAGGGTCTCGAAGACGGCGTGAAGCGCATCACGAACGACGAGTTGCTCGAGCTCGAGTGCGACATCCTCGCCGTCGCCGCCCGTGAGGATCAAATCACCGGCGCGAACGCCGGCAACCTGCGCTGCCGCCTTGTCGCCGAGGGCGCGAACGGGCCGACGACGATCGACGGCGATCGCATCCTCGCGGAGCGCGGGATCCAGGTCCTGCCGGACATCCTCACGAACGCCGGCGGTGTCACCGTGTCCTACTTCGAGTGGGTGCAGGATCTCGGCCGGCTCTTCTGGGACCGCGACGAGATCCGCCGCCGCCTGGCGGACAAGCTGGCCGACGCGTTCGACCGCGTCTGGGACGTTGCGCACGAGCGCGGCATCACGCTGCGGGACGCTGCGCTCGTCGCCGCGATCCGCGAAGTGTCGGCTGCGCTCGAGGCGCGCGGCATCTATCCGTGAGATAACAATGGTCATGACCGAGCAGCTCGCCCGCGATGCGATGGTCCCCGAGCCGCTGTCGCTCGACGCATCGGCGAGCGTGCAAGAGGCTGCCGAGGCGCTCTCTCGGCCCGAGGTTCGCGCCGTCTTCGTGTGCGACGACCACCGGCTGACCGGGGTGATCACGCGCAAGACGCTGGTGCGCGAGGTGGTGGCGCGCGGCCTCGATCCGAAGACGACCGCGGCCGGGTCAGTTGCCGAGCCGCCGAACGCGACGATCGACTCGTCGACGCCGCTCGGAGATGCGTTCGCTTTCCTCGAGGAGAACGACTACGAGCGCGTCCCTGTGGTCGAGGGCGGCAGGCTCGTCGGCGTGCTCTCGCGGTCTGCCGTCCAGCGGCGCCTCGCCGAGGACGAGCCCCCGGAGGACGAAGCGAGCCAGAGCTAGGCCGCGGCGAGGGCCGGTTCGGCCTCCGCAAGGAGCGTGTCGAGCGCCTCACGGAGGCCGTCACGGACATCTTCGTCGGCGAGCTCGCCGAACTCGTCGAGCTTCTCGTGCGTGTGGCCGACAGTCAGCTCGGCGTCGGTGACCCGCGCGCCCATCGCGGCGAGCACCTTGCGGAGCTCGGCGGCTGCCCACACGCCGCCGAACGCCCCGGCGCTGGAGCCGATCACGGCGACCGGCTTGTTGCGGAAGGCGTTCGTGGCGAGTGGGCGGGAGGCCCAATCGAGCGCGTTCTTGAGCGCGCCCGGGATGGACGAGTTGTACTCCGGTGTGGCAAAGAAGATCGCGTCGGCTTCGCGAACGAGCGAGCGGAATGCCTCGACCTTCGCCGGGCCGGGCACGAGATCGTCGTCGCCGTCGTACGGCGGGATCTCCTTCAGCCCGTCCCAGACCTCGATCTCGACTCCGGCCGGCGCCTCCGCGCGCAGCGCGCGGAGGAGGGCCGTGTTGTTCGAATCGCGGCGGAGCGAGCCGCTGATCGCGAGAACGCGCATCGTCCTTACGCCTCCTGGGCCACCAGAGTGAGGTCGGCCTTCAGCGTGACCTCGTTGCCGAGCGCCGGCTCGCCGTTCGGGAGCGGCATGTTCCAGTTGATGTCGAATGCGGTGCGGTCGACGACCGTCTCGAGCTTGAGCCCGACGCGGGTCGTGCCGAAGTGGTCGACGGTCGGACCGACGATCGTGCCTGCGAGCGTCGCCGGCCGCGTGATCCCCTTGATCGTGATCTCGCCGTCGATCGTCGCCTGGTCGTCGTCCCGCTCGAGGTCGCCGCTGAACGTGAGGACGGGATGACGCTCGGCGTCGAAGAACTCGGGTGAGAGCACGTGCGCCTGGAGGTTCTCGTCCTTCAGCTGGATGCTCTCGATCTTCGCCGAGCCCTCGAGGTGGCCGTCGACGAGGGTCGCGGTGAAGTCGGGTACCTCTCCGGAGAATGTCGCCACGGCGTACGGGACTTCGAAGCCGACGTGTGAATGGACCGGGTCCGCGGCGAAGGTGCCGGTCGCCTGCTGTTCGATCGTGCTCATTGTGCGTTCCTCCTCAGAAACTTGATAACGCAACTACCGTAGCACGGAAAGATTGCGAGCGCAAGTATCAGTCAGCAACACGTGTACGCGCCGGGCGGCGCAGCCCCTTCGTCCGGCTCCGGCAGGCGGGCGGCGGCCAGGGCGATCCCGTTCAGGAGATCACGGTCGGAGGCCGTGGTCGCGGGCAGGCCGAGTTGGCGGAGGGTCTCGCGGACGACCACGACCCCCGCCGCGAGCACGTCGCTCCGGTCGGGCTCGACCAGCCGCGCGCGCCGTTCCTCGTCGGTCGAGGCGGCGAGCCAGGCGAGCGCCTCGTCGATCGCTGCGAGCGTGACCGTGCGGCTGCCGGCGAGCGCGGCCAGCTCGGCGGTCGTGCCGTCGACATTGAGGGCGCGCTCGACCTCGAGCTGCGGCAGGGCGGCCCGCACCTCCGCGGCCATGCCGTCGAGGTCGTCGCCGTGCCGTTCGGTCAGCCGGACGCAGCCGAGATCGAGGCTCGTTCGGAAGTCGTCCGTGATCAGCTCGGTCGAGCCGCCGCCGACGTCGACGAGAACCGTTCCTGGCTGGAGCGGGCCGACGCCGCTGAGCGTCATCGCCGCCTCCTCGGCGCCGGTCAGCAAGCGCGTCGCGAACCCGTACGACCATTCGACCTCGCCGAGGAACGCCTCGCCGTTCTCGGCGTCGCGTACCGCGCTCGTCGCAACGGCGAGGGTGCGCTCGGCGCCGAGCGCGTCGGCCTCGCGCCGGAAGTCGGTGAGGACGTTGCGCACACGTGCGATCGGGACGGGGAGGAGACGCCGGCGCGCGTCGACTCCTTCGCCGAGCCGGGTGATCCGCGTCCGCCGCACGATCTCGGTCATGCCGCCGTCCGCGACGTCGGCGACGAGGAGGCGAGTGGCGTTCGTGCCGAGATCGATCGCCGCGACCCGCGTCACTTGCGCGGCACCAGGCCGCGGATCGACGTGAGGAGGCTGCGCGGCTCGTCGGCCGCCGCGCGGATCACGGCGAGCTCCTCGAGCGAGCCCTGGAGATGGGCGATCGCGGTCGATAGGCGCTCCGTCCCGGCGGTGAGCGTCCGTGCGTGCTGTTCCGCGAGGGCGGCGGAGGCCATCAGCCGGCCGGCCGCCTCGGTCGCCCGCCCAGAGGTCGTGCGCACGGTCTTCCACAGCCGCCACGCGCGCGCCGCGGCATACGCGATCGAGCCGATGACGGCGACGAGGCAGAACGCGAGGGCGATCCAGATCATCGTCTCGGATCGTAGTGCGCGGCCGGGCGCACGCCGCGGCGCGCCGCTCCGGCAAACGCAAGCAGCCAAACGGCGAGGCCGACCCACGCCCAGATGCGTGCGAACGTCGCGATCGAGTCGACGCCGTCGACGTGCGCGACGAGGAAGCTGCAGACGGCATACATCCCGACCGGGAACACGGTCGCCCATCGGCGGAGGTCGAACCCGTGTCGCGGCCCTCGCAGCTCGCCGGCGACGAGCACGGGCAGCCAGCCGATCGCGAGCACCCAGACGACGAGCGCAGCATGATCGAGCGCGGTGTGCAGCACGCCGGTCGCCGCGGCGCCGACCTCGGCACACGCGAGCGCCGCGATCGCGAGCGCGCCGCCTGCGACCCACTGGTCGCCGTGCCCGAACGCGATCTGTCGCAGGTCGAACCGGCGCGCGACGAGCGGGTAGGCGGCAAGACCGAGCACGAGTGGTGCGACTGCCGCAGTCGCGAGCCACCGGGTGTCCTCGAGCTGCGAAACGAGCGCAGCGAGCACGGCGATCGATTCCGTGGCGACGACGACGAGGAACGACGTCCCGACCGCACGCTCGCGCGGCGTGCGAACGAGGTCAGGCAGGAGTGCGAGCCACATCGCGACCGCGAGCGCGAGTGCGACGATCGCGACGCGTCCCCAGCCGAGGAGTGCCGCACGAGCGCCGAGCACGGCTGTCGCGGCCACTCCGGTGAGCGACGCCGGCAGGCGTTCTCGCCCGAGAGCGGCTGCTGCAGAGACGAGCCACCCCACCGCCGCGATCGCGAACAGCGCGCGCGAAACCACGTCCTCGCCGTCGAGGGCGAGCGCGACCGACACGATTCCGGTGCCCATCACGAAGGCCCCGGAACCCGCTGGAACCAGGCGGAATTCGCGCCTCACGCTGGTATAGTGGACGCCGCGACGCGGGGTGGAGCAGTCAGGTAGCTCGCCGGGCTCATAACCCGGAGGTCGCAGGTTCAAATCCTGCCCCCGCTATCTCTATCGATCCGGTCCGATCGATCGACCCCGACGCCTCGTCGCATTACGATCGCGCGTCGTGCCGCCGATCAACGCGGTCGTCACGGGCGACTTCCTCTCCGATTCCGGCGAGGGGACGGCGTCCGATGAGTTTCCGTCCGTCCACCGGTCTCTGCTTTCAGGGTCGCGAGACTCGGTCCACGTTGTCCTCCTACTAAAAGGAGATTCGCCATGCTTACGGTCAGTCGCTCAACGGAGCTCGAGGAGTTTGCGCGTGAGGGTCGGCGTCGCTTCGAGGCCGGCGATGAGGCATGGTTTCAGCAAACGACGGCGCATGGTCAGGTCAGCTCCTTCGGTACGGCCGCGGAGGAGCAGTCGCGAGGACGAGATGATGTCTTGGCGCTAACGGTGGGTCAGGTCCGTGAGATGAACGAAGCGGCCGGCCTCGACATCGCGCAGTCCGACGAAGAGGACCACGACCTCATCGAGGCCTACCAGGCCGGGGAGGCAGGCTGGATCGTGACTCATGGCCGCTTTACGTTTGAAGACGGGTCGTGGACGGCGAACCGAGTGATCAATGTCGTCGTCCGAGACCCTGACGGCGGCGAATGGAAGAGCGTCTTCACCGCTTCGCAACTGCTCGTGCCGAACGAGTTGCTCGAGCCAGGCTCACCTTTGCGTGTGGCGGCCGAGTCGTAGCCACTTCGCTGGGCCGGCGACCTTTCATCCGACCGCGACTCGATCAGCGCGATCCGGGTCGCGCTGCCCGCTGCGATCTCGGATCGTCAGCAGCCAGTCGACGGCCGCAGTCAGATCCATTCGATCGCCGTCGCCGCGCTTGCACGTCTCGGCGTCGATCGTGAATCGCCGGTTACGAGCGGTCAGTTCACGTCGATCGCCGTGCGGTAACGACGGGGACGCGAGGATCTCGCCGCCCCACGGGTAGAAGAAGCGCCCGTCCGCGTCGACTCGGTAACCGCCCTCGTGCACGGCTCGGTGGTGGCGGCGGCAGAGCAGGACGAGGTTCGTGAGCGTCGTCTCACCCCCGTGAGCCCAGTGGCGGACGTGGTGGGCATCGACGAAGCGGTGGTTCTCGCAGCCGGGGAACCGGCAGCCGTGATCACGCGCTCGTAGGGCCCGGCGCACAGCCGGTGGGATCGTGCGCGACTTCCGGCCGTCGCGGACCACCGTTGCGTCGCACGCGAGCCGGCGTGCGGTCTCCGGTGCGACGGCGCTTCCGTCCTCGAGCGCACAGCCGCCCTCACCGTCCCCGCACAGCACCGCTTCGTCGGCGTGGATGACGACCTGGTACCGCTCGCCGCCCGTCCGCTCGTGTCCGGCACCCGCGAGCGCAGCGTCGGCGACGGCCACGAGCGCCTCCGCCGTCGACGCCTGCCGGGCCGGCCGCGGTTCCGCGGAACCGCGCCACAGCGAATCGCGCATCGACTCGAGCGCGCGCAGAAGGAGCGCGCCGTCCTCGGGCGCCAAGCGTCCGTGGATCTCCAGCGACCCGTCCGGGCTCCAGAACACGTTGAGGTGGGCGTCGTCCTGCTGCTCTCGTGCCTCCTCGGTGGTCACGCGCCGGTAGGCGCGCACCGACCGCTCGAGCTGGGACGCCGTGCAGTGGCTCGCGAGCTTGAGGAGGTCCTCCTCGCTCTCGGCCGTCGCGACCCTCGTAACGGCACGAACCTTCGCGTACGAGAGCTCGCCGCGAGCGAACGACGCCTGCGTCAGCGGCAGCTCCCCGAGCGCGCGTGCCACCCGAACGTGCTCGCGCGCTGCGCGGGGAGTGAGAGCGCACCGCCAGGCGATCCATTCGGCACACGAGCGGGCGCCGGCGTCGGCCCAGCCCGCACGCCTGTCGAGCTCGGCGACGAGCTCGAGCCAGCGGCACGTCCCCGCATACAGGTGGGAGGCGAGCGTGGCCAGCTCGGCCTCGAGAGCCGCCAGAGGGAGAGCTGCAGGATCTATCGGGTCGTCCGCTGTTGTCAACTTAGAAAACAGTTTAGCGGTGGCGCCGGACGGACGTGATCGACGGCGCTTAGGTCCATACGACGTTGCTTACATCGAAGGAGTACTCTCGTCGGTAGGCGTGTGGTGCCTGAGAGTGCCCGCCCGAACGATCCGCCCTCAAGATGCAGGACGGAGCACTGAGCCGGCCGTTTCGTTGTTGGCCGGCTTCACGCTCTACGCGAGGAGAAGATCGAACATGCGCAAGCTCTTTGAGGGCGACGACCTGCCGACAACCGACGAACAGTTTCCAGCAGCCGGCGTGAGAGTCCAGCTCGACCGGCATGTGTACGGACACGCTGCGGGGGCGGAGGGAGTCGTCGTCCGCGGGCACGCGAAAGGGACAGGGAAGGTGCTCGTCCGCTTCGACAGCACCGGGTATCAGATCTCCGTGCCGCGCGGGGCCCTGCGGAGCGCCGTCTAACCGAGCGGCAGCAACGCGCCTTCGTGCTCGAGCAGGAAGCGCTTCGTCGGGAGCCCGCCGCCGAAGCCGGTCAGCGAGCCGTCGGCGCCGATCACGCGGTGGCATGGCAGGACGAGCGGCAGCGGGTTCTGCCCGTTCGCGGCGCCGACCGCGCGCGCCTTCTCGGGGCCGTAGCCGAGGCGCCGCGCCTGCTCGCCGTAGCTGACCGTCTGGCCGTATGGGATGGTCGCGAGCGCGAGCCAGCAGCGGCGCTGGAACTCGCTGCCGTCGAGGTCGAGCGGCAGGTCGAAGGCGGTCAGCTCACCGGCGAAGTACGACGCCAGCTGATCCGTGGCTTCGTCGAGGATGACCGACGCGCCCTCGGACGGGAACGCGTGCGCGTTGAACCGGACGCCCGCGAGCCCGTCGTGTGTCGCGACGAGGCCGAGGGGGCCGATCGGACTGTCGATCACGGAGCTGGCCATATCCTTCATTACAACGTGCGGGCCCGACGTGACGTGAGATGAAGCTTCTGACCACCGTCGTCGGTAGCTATCCGCAGCCGCCCTGGCTGATCGACCGCGACCGGCTCGGCGACCGTTTGCCGCCCCGGGTTCGGGCGCGGGAGCTGTGGCGGATCCCGGATGCGTACCTCGAGGAGGCGCAGGACGATGCGACCCGGCTGGCGGTCGCCGACATGGAGCGCGCGGGAATCGACGTCGTCACCGACGGCGAGATGCGGCGCGAGAGCTACAGCAACCGCTTCGCGACCGCGCTCGACGGCGTCGACTTCGACCAGCCGGGGGTCGCGCTCGACCGCACCGGTCATCCGAATCCGGTGCCGCGCGTCGTCGGCGAGATCCGCCGGACGCGGCCGGTCGAGGTGCGCGACGTCCAGTTCCTCCGCTCGCTCACGAGCCGGCGGATCAAGATCACCGTTCCCGGCCCGTTCACGATGACGCAGCAGGCGCAAGACGACTTCTACGACGACCCCCGCGCACTTGCGCTCGCGTACGCAGCCGCCGTCAACGAGGAGCTGCACGACCTCAAGGCGGCGGGCGCCGACGTCGTCCAGATCGACGAGCCGTATCTCCAGGCGCGGCCCGACGCTGCGCGCGCGTATGCGATCGAGGCGATCGACCGCGCCCTCGACGGGATCGACGGGGACATCGTGCTGCACACCTGCTTCGGATATGCGCACGTGGTGCACGACAAGCCGGACGGCTACCCGTTCCTGGCGGAGCTCGATTCGTGCCACGCCACGCACCTGTCACTCGAAGCGGCGCAGCCCGCTCTCGATGCAGCGATCCTGCGCGACGTGCCGAGCAAAATGATCCTGTTCGGCGTGCTCGACCTCGGCTCCGAGCACGTCGAGACACCCGAAGTGGTTGCCGGGCGCGTGGCGAGCGCGCTCGCGGTCGTCGGCAGCGAGCGGCTCGTCGTGGCTCCCGACTGCGGGATGAAGTACCTGCCGCGCGAGGTCGCGCTGCGCAAGCTCGAGGCGATGGTCGCGGGAGCGGAGCTGGCCGCCCGTGCGTGAGCCGATCAGCCGCGTCGAGCCCGACCGCGTCGAGGTGCGTGGACGTGACCTGACGCATGAGCTGATGGGTTCGCTCACGTTCACGGAGTACTTCCACCTGCTGCTCACCGGCCGCGAGCCGACCGATGACGAGCGCTACTTCCTCGACGTGCTGCTCGTCGCGATCGCGGAGCACGGGATGATGCCGTCGAACGTTGCGGCGCGGATGACGCTTGCCGCCGATCCCGGCTCGCTGCACGGCGCCGTCGCAGCCGGCATTCTCGGCGCCGGCCCGGTGCTGCTCGGCACGTCCGAGGCGTGTGCGGTGCTCCTCGCCGCCGCCGTGCGTTCCGGCGAGGAACCCGCACGGCTGGTCGCGCGGCTGCGAGGCGAGAGGATTCCCGGCTTCGGCCACCCGGTGCACCGTGTCGCCGACCCGCGCGCGGAGCGGATCTTCGAGCTGAGCGACGAGCGTGGCGTGAGCGGAAAGCACGTCGACTACGCGCACCGGCTGGGCGACGAGCTCGCACCGGTCCCGCTGAACGTGGCGATGGCCATCGCGGCTGTGCTGCTCGATCTCGGGCTCGAGCCGACCGTCGCGAAGGCCGTGCCGATCCTCGCTCGCACCGCCGGCTTGCTCGCGCACCTCGCGGACGAGCGCGAGCATCCGATCGGATTCCGCCTTGCGCGCGCCGCGGAGGATGCGGCCGACGGCGAGTGATGCTCGACGCGTCCGTCGAAGCGCGTTCGTGGGACGAGCAGACCGAGCTCGACAGCGCGAGCTACGCGGAGCAGCTCGCCTATCTCGTCGAACGGTCGCCGTTCTACCGCGCGAAGCTGGGGATCGACTCGGCCGCCGAGGCCGGCGGGCTCGTCGACATCGCGAGCCTCCCGCTCACCGACAAGGACGAGCTGCGCGCGACGCGCAGCACCGAGACGCCGTTCGGCACCCAGCTCTGCGTCGAGGAGACGGAGCTCGTGCGCATCTACTCGACGAGCGGCACGACGGGTGCGCCGAGCTACATCCCGCTCACGCCCGGCGACCTCGACAACTGGGTGACCGGATCCGCGCGCAGCTACGCGTCGGCGGGTATCGGCTCGGGCGACCGCGTCCTCACCACCTACAACGCGGGACCGTTCGTGGCCGGCGCCGCGCTCGACGCGTTTCAGCGGATCGGCGTGACGCACGTGCCGCTCGGCACGGGGACGAGCGATCGGCTCCTGCTCGCGCTCGAGGCGCTGCAGCCGACCGCGATCGTGGTCACGCCGTCCTATGCCGCGTACCTGCTCGAGCAGGCCGACCTGAGCGAGTCGAGTGTGCGCCGTGTGCTCGTCGCCGGCGAGCCGGGCGGCGGCGAGCCCGCGTTCCGCGCGCGGCTCGAGGCGGGCTGGGGTGCGGTCGTGACCGAGGCGATGGGGATCGGCGACATCGGCCCATCCCTCTGGGGCGAATGCGAGCAGCAGGACGGGATGCACCTCGGCGCGCGCGGGTTCGTCCACGCCGAGCTCATCGACCCGGCCGCGGGGGTCGCGCGTCCGCTCGTGGACGGCGCCGAGGGCGAGCTCGTGCTGACACACCTCCGGCACCGCGCCGCGCCGCTGCTGCGATTCCGGACTCGCGACCACGTGGTCGTCCGGACAGCTCCGTGCGCGTGCGGGCGAACCGCACCGCGGATCCGTTGCCTCGGGCGGACCGACGACATGCTGATCGTGCGCGGCGTGAACGTCTTCCCGTCGGCGGTGCGCGACGTCGTCGGTGAGTTTGCGCCGTCGGTGAGCGGCAACGTGCTCGTCCGGCCGCGTTCGGCCGGCGTGAAGCAGGAGCCGCCGCTTCCGGTCAGCGTGGAGCTGGCGCGCGATGTCGAGCCCGGCGCCGCGCTCGCCGGTTCCATCCGTGAGCGGCTGCGAGGCGTACTGACCGTGCAGACCGACGTCGAGCTTGTAGCGTTCGGTGCCTTGCAGCGCAGCGAATACAAGTCCAGACTCATCGAGCGCTGATGCGGAAGATCCAGGCTCAGGGCGTTCACCACATCACCCTCGTCGGGGCGAAGCGGCAGACGTCGATCGATTTCTGGGAGGGCGTTCTCGGAATGCCCTTCATCTTCGAGCAGCCGAATCTCGACAACGCCGACGAGAGCCACCTGTACTTCGATCCCGGCGACGGGCGTCTCATCACGGTCTTCACGCACGAAGGGCGGGAACGTGGCGCCCCGGTCGAGGAGAAGAGCGCCGGGCGCGTGCATCACCTCGCGTTCGCGGTCTCGAAGGCGACCTTCGACCAGTGCGTCGAGCGTCTCGACGAGCGCGGCATCAAGCACAGCGGCGTGAAGGACCGCGGCTTCATGGATTCGATCTACTTCGACGACCCACTCGGACTGCTGATCGAGCTGGCGGCCTACCGCTTCGAGCCGCCGCACGGATTCACGCACGCCGATGTGCTGTTCGAGGCGCACAAGCTGCGCACCACGCGCGGCGATCACAACATCGCGCAGGTGCATCTCGCCGACGCGATCGAGTTGCTCGTGACACGATCGCGGGAGTCGCTCTCCGACGACCGTGCTCCGAAGAACCCGTACTAAGAGGAGGACCGATGGCAGCGAACACCCTCAGCATCCTCAAGCCGAGCGTCAACAACCTCTCGATCCGCATCTTCGTCCGCGCCGCCGGCCTCGAGTTCGAAGAGGTCGACGTCTGGGGAAAGAAGGGAACGCCCGAGTTCCTCGGCAAGGACCCGGCCGACCTCACGCCGCTGCTCGAAGAGGACGGGCTGCCGAACGGCTCGCTCTGGGAGAGCTGCGCGATCATGTCGTACCTCTGCAACAAGCACGGCCTCGACGCCTTTTACCCGGCCGATCCTGCACGGCGCGCGATGGTGGACAGCGCGATGTTCTACGTGATCGGGACGCTCTACCCGTACATCACGCGCGCCACGTATCCGACCCTGCACTTCCCGCAGTACGCGGGCGAAGTCGGGGCGTCCGACGCCGACGACGACACGAAGGCGCGCGCTGTCGCTGCTGCGACCGACGCCGTCGCGCAGCCGCTCGAGGCGTTCCGCGCGTTCTTTCTCACCAGGCAGCGATTCGTAGGAGGCGACTCGCCGTCGATCGCGGACATCCGTTTCGCGGCGTCGCTCGAGTTCCTGCGCGCGATCGACTACCCGTTCCCGGCGTGGGCGGAGGAGTACCTGTCGGCGGTCGAGTCCGCGCTCGGCGACGCGTACACCGAGCCGGCCTCGGACGTGCGCGGGTACGTCGCGAGCGTCAAGCCCGAGGCTGTCGGCGCTTAGCGCGCGCCGGCGCGCTGCGGTCAGTGCACCTGCGCGGCTGCGCCTTCGTGCGCCACCGCGAGCGGCAGCACCGCGGCCGTCGCGCCGAGCTCGGCCGTGAGCTGGGCGGCGATGCGGTCGCGGTCGACTGCATCCGCCACCCAGGCGATCACCGTCGGCCCGGAGCCGGAGAGCGTGACGCCGAGTGCCTCGGGCGCGAGGCGCTTCACGCGGTCGAGGAGCGGCGCTCCGGGAGCCCGGAACGGCTCGTGGAGCCGGTCGCGGAACGAATGCCGCAGCAACTCCGCATCGCCGGTCGCGAGCGCCGCACCGAGCAACATCGCGGCGCCGGCGCTCACGACGGCGTCGGCATGCGAAACGGTGTCCGGCAGTGCCGTGCGCGACGCTGCAGTGGAGGTGCGCTCCGACGGAACGACCGCGATCGTGTCGGCGGGCAGGTCGTCGGCGATGCGCCGCATGCGCGGCCCGTCGTCGCGCCACGCGATGCAGACACCCCCGCTCAGCACCGCAGCGAGGTTGTCGATGTGCGACTCGAGGCTCGCGCCGAGCGTCAGCAGCTCCCTGACGGCGAGTGCGTGGCCGCCGGCCGCGGCTGCGGCGACCAGGCCGAGTCCGATCGTCGCCGCGCTCGAGCCGAGCCCGCGCTCGAGCGGGATCGCGTTCGTGAAGCGGAAGCGATACGCAGCCGGCGGGGTGAGGAGCGCGAACGCCTGAACGGCAAGGTGCGACGCGTCGCGCGGTAGCTCGCCGGCACCTTCTCCGTCGATCTCGACCGCGAACTCACCTTTCTCGATCTCGACGTGGTTCCACAGGTCGAGCGCCGCCGCGGCGGCATCGAACCCGGCGCCGAGGTTCGCGGTCGACGCCGGCGCGCGCGCGACGATCACTCGAGCGCCTCGAGGACCGCGTCGAGCGATGCGTCGACGACGGTCGCGTCGGACGTGTCGACGGCCGCGGTGTCCTTCAGTCCGTGACCCGTGACGATGCAGACCGCGGTCATGTCGCGGCGGCCGAGCTTCTCGAGCGCCGCGATGCCGGCCGCCGACGCCGGCTCGCAGAACACACCCTCGGAGCGTGCGAGCGTCGACCACGCAGACCGAAGCTCGCCGTCGGTGAGCGGCACGACGATGAGACGGCCGTCCCCGACGAGCCGCTGCACGCGCTCCTCGTGCGCAGGTTCCGAGATCCTGATCGCGGACGCGAACGTGGTCGGGCGCTCCGCCGCCTCGCCGACGACGAGCGCCGGTGAGATGTCCGCCTCGTCGCAGCCCGCCGCGACCGCCGAGACGTTGCCGCCGCCGCCGTAGGGCAGCGCGATCACGTCCGGAATGCGTCCGAGTTGCTCGACGATCTCGCCGATCACCGACCGCTGGCCGTCGATGCGATCGGGGTTCACCGAGTTGACGAGCATGAAGCCGTCGCGTTCGCCGAGCTCCCGGCAGAGCCGCAACGCGTCGTCGAACGTGCCGCGCACTTCGAGCACCTGCGCGCCCGCCGCATGCGCCTGCGCGCGCTTGGCGCCCGCCGTCGCGCCCTCGGGCGTCAACACGACCGCGCGCAGCCCGGCGCGTGCCGCGTACGTCGCCGCCGACGCGGCGGTGTTACCCGTCGATGCGCAGACGACGGTGCGGACGCCGCGGCCGGCGGCGCGCTCGACTGCGACGGCCATACCGCGGTCCTTGAAGCTCCCGGTCGGATTCAGGTGCTCGCACTTCAGGTGCAGCTCGAGCGCCATCGCCTCCGACAGCCGAGGTGCGTTCACGAGCGGCGTGCCGCCCTCCCCGAGCGACAGCCAGGCGGCCCGTACCCCCGTCATGCCCACCCGAACTCCGCGACGCCGCGGTCGGAGACGACCGGGAACGGCCGCGAGCGGCGCCGGACCTCCGCGAGCGCACCGAGCTCGTCGAGCGCGTCGGCCAGCGACCCGGCAGCAGCCTCGTGCGTGACGACGTGCAACGTCGCGCCGCTCCCGTCCTGATGCTGGACGAGCCGCGCGACGGAGATCGCATGGCGCGCGAGGATTTCGGCCACGCGCGCGAGCGTTCCCGGCCGGTCCTCGACGAAGAGCCGGAAGTAGAACGGAGACCGCGACTCGCCCGGCGGGAGCCGCGGCAGGTCGCGCCAGGCCGGGTCGCCCTCCGGGCCGGTCGAACCCAGTACGCCGGCGATGTCGGCGACGATCGCCGATGCCGTCTCGGCGCCGCCGGCTCCGGGGCCGGCGAGCGTGATCTCGCGGATCGCGTCGCCCTGGAGCATCACGGCGTTGAACGCACCGTCGACCTTCGCGAGCGGATGCTGTGCGTCGACGAACGCCGGCTCGACACGCACGTCGTACGCGCCATCGACGAGCCGCGCTGCACCGACGAGGCGAACGACCATATCGAGCTCGCGCGCCGCGGTGACGTCGAGCGGGTCGAGCTCGGTGATCCCGGTGTGATCGACGTCCTCGAGCGCGACGCGCGTGTTGAAGGCGACCGTCGCGAGGATCGCCATCTTCGCTGCGGCGTCGGCGCCGGAGACGTCGTCGCTGGGTTCGGCTTCCGCGTAGCCGCGTGCCTGTGCATCTGCGAGCGCGTCGGCGTACGTCGCGCCGCCTTCCATCTCGGTCAGCACGAAATTCGTCGTGCCGTTGACGATGCCGAGCACCCGGTGCACATTCGTGACGACGAGTGCCTCGCGCAGCACCTTGATCACCGGGATCGCCGCGCACACGCTCGCCTCGAAGCGCAGCTGGACGCCGCTCGCGGCTGCGGCGGCGAAGAGCTCCGGCGCCCTGCGTGCGACGAGCTGCTTGTTCGCGGTCACGACGTGCTTGCCGCGCGCGAGCAGGTCGAGCACGTACGACCCGGTCGGCTCGAGGCCGCCCATCACCTCGGCGACGACCGCGATCGAGGGGTCGCCGGCGATCTCCTCGAACTCGGTCGTCAGCAGTCCCTCCGGTGCGGCGGGGTGCCGGGACGGGTCGCGCACGAGCGCCCTGGCGAGCCGCAGGTGGTGGCCGGTCGCGCGCGCGATGTCGTCCGCCGACGCCGCGAGCAGCCGGTCGACAGCCGCGCCCACCGTCCCGTAGCCGAGCAGCGCAATGTCGATCTCGGTCGGCATTGCCCGAATCTAGAGAATCGGACGGAAGATGGCCTCGTCGCCGGTTTCGATCGAGCCGCTCCGCCCCGGGCACTGGCTCGACGTCGCGCACATCTACGCCCAGGGAATCGCGACCGGCGATGCGACGTTCGAGGTCGACGTCCCGGACTGGGAGCTCTGGGATGCGGCGCACCTCGCCGAGCATCGGTTCGTCGCGGTCCGCGACGGTTCCGTCGTCGGGTTCGTCGCCGCGGCTCCCGTCTCCGACCGCTGCGTGTACGGCGGCGTCGTCGAGAGCAGCGTCTACGTGGCCGACTCGGCGCGCGGGGCAGGCATTGGCCGGCTGCTGCTCGAGGAACTCATCGAGTCGACCGAGAGCGCCGGGATCTGGACGATCCAGAGCGGCATCTTTCCGGAGAACGTCACGAGTCTTGCCCTGCACGAGCGGGTCGGCTTCAGGGTCGTCGGGCGGCGCGAACGGCTCGGCAAGCTGCACGGCGTCTGGCGGGACGTGCTATTCGTCGAACGGCGAAGCGGGGTGGTCGCGTGAACGTGCTCTTCGTGTGCGTCGGGAACAGCGGGCGCAGCGTGATGGCGGAGCGCCTGTTCCGGCGCGCCGCCGGAGGCAGGCACGACTCGCGCTCCGCAGGGGCGGCGGCGTCGGGCGACTCGGCGGAGCCGGTGGTGGTCGCGGCGCTGCAGGAGGTCGGCATCGACGCCTCCGACCACGTGCCGCGGCAGCTCGACGACGAGGCGCTCGCATGGGCGGACGTCGCGGTGACCGTCTGCCGCGACGACGTCTGTCCGGCGACGCCGGGTGTTCGGCAAGTCCACTGGGGCTTCGACGACCCGTGGGCGCGGCCGCTCGAGGAGGTTCGCGTGATCCGAGACGGGATCTTCGAGCGCGTCGAGCAGCTCGTGGCCGAGCTCCGATGAGTTCCGGCGCCGGGAGCCGTCCAACCACCGTGCCCGGATCAGTAGCATCGGCGGCGATGGCGACCCAGGTCGATGTCGGCGCAGAGCTCGAGCAGTACCGCAAGGAGCTGACCGCCTACTGCTACCGCATGCTCGCCTCGCCGTTCGAGGCCGAGGACGCGGTGCAGGAGACGATGGTGCGCGCCTGGCGCGCGTACGACCGGTTCGAAGGACGCTCGGCGCTGCGTTCGTGGCTCTACCGGATCGCGACGAACGTGTGCCTCGACATGTTGAGCGGCCGCGAGCGGCGCGCGCGGCCGATGGACTTCGGCCCCGCCGGCGCGCCGGTGATCGAGAACCTGAACATCCCGGCCGAGGTCGTATGGCTCCAGCCGATCCCGGATTCGCACCTGCCGGAGGAGACGACGATCGAGCGCGAGACCGTCCGGCTCGCGTTCGTCTCGGCGCTGCAGCACCTCCCGCCGAAGCAGCGTGCCGCGCTGATCCTCGCCGAGGTGCTCCGCTGGCAGGCGAGCGAGATCGCCGAGCTGCTCGAGACCTCCGTCGCCGCCGTGAACAGCGCACTCCAGCGCGCGCGCGCGACGATCGAGGCAATCGACATGGCGGTGTCCGACCCGATCGAGCAAGTCGATCGCGAGCTGCTCGAGCGGTACGTCGCTGCGTTCGAGGCGTACGACATCGACGCGCTCACTGCGCTGATCCACGAAGACGCGACGCAGTCGATGCCGCCGTTCGATTTGTGGCTGAGCGGCCGAGCGGACATCTTCACCTGGTGGTTCGGGCCGGGCGAGGGCTGCCGCGGCTCGCGCGTGCTCCCCGTCGGCACCGTCAACGGCTCGCCTGCGTTCGCGCAGTACAAGCCGGACGAGAACGGCCCCGGGCACGTCGCCTGGGCCCTCCAGGTGCTCGAGATCTCAGGCGGCCGCGTCGGGGAGTTCTCGTTCTTCCTCGACACCGAGGCGCTCTTCCCGCTCTTCGGGCTGCCGCCCCGGCTCGACGCGTAGAACCTCGACGCCTAGAACCTCGCAGAGACCGGCGAGCTCGATCAGCTCGAGCAAATCGCACGGGACGTTCGTGACCGCGACCTCGTAGCCCGAGCGCCGTGCCGCGAGCTGCAGGCGCGCGAGCGCGTCGACGATCCCGAGGTCGGCCATTGCACGTTCGACTCCGCCGGGTGACGAAAGTCATCGGTGCGGGACCTCTCCGAACACCCCGCGCGTATTCGACGCATGCGCGTGTTGCCCGTCGTCGCTGCCGGCCTCGTTCTCGCGTCGTTCGCAGCCACGGGCGCGTGGGCCGATGGGCTGCCGGTGCTGAACGTCGACGTAGGGGCGTCGGGGGTCTCAGCTCCGGATGGCACCGTCCGGTACCTCACCGTGACGGTCGGCAAGCAGACGCTCGTCGAGGCAACGCGCCGCGACGGCGGGCAGATCGTGCGCATGCAGGCCTGGCCGGGCACCTGGACGATCCCGGCGGTCGCGTACGACGGGTCGGCGAGCGGGCTGTCCGCCGACCGGCGCACGCTCGTCCTGATCGAGCCGCGCACGAGCTTCCCGCGCGCGCAGACGCGCCTGCTCGTCCTGAACGCGCACGATCTCGCTTCGGCGACCGTGGTCAGGTTCGACGGCGACTACAGCTTCGACGCGGTCTCGCCGAACGGGTCGCGAATCTTCCTGATCCACTACCTGTCCGTCGTCGACCCGACGCGCTACGAGGTCCGTGCGTACGACGTGTCAGCACGGAAGCTGGTCGCGAAACCGATCGTCGACCCGCGGGACGCCACCGAGAAGATGCGCGGCAACCCGTTGAGCCGCGTGATGAGCCCCGACGGACGCTTCGCGTACACGCTCTACGACGGGAACGGCCATCCGTTCGTGCACGCGCTCGACACCGCCGCGTCGACCGCACGCTGCATCGACATCGCCGGGCTTCCGCGAAAGCTGCTCTGGTCGCTGCGACTCCACCTGGCGGGCGGCGGCAAGGTGCTCTCCGTCGACCACGGCACGAGGACGTTCGCGTCGCTCGACACCCGAACATGGCAGCCGCCTGCCCGCGCAGCCGGTTTCCGGTGGTGGACGGTCGCGCTCGCGCTCGCCGTGCTCAGCGCGGTCGCCGCTGCGCTCGCCGCAGCGCATCGAGCCGGCGTCGGTCCTGCTTCGTGGGCCGCTCGCCGAGGTCGGCGCCGAGCGGCTTCGCGAGCCGGCGCTGCATGACCTGCCGCTCCCGCGCCTCCTTCGAGTCCGGCCGCTCTTCGTAGAGCGCCCGCGCCACCGTCGCCGGCCCGCGACGGTCCGCGACGCCGTGCACGTCGACGATCCACTCGATCGTCCCGATGCGGATCTGCACCGCGTCGCCGACCCGCACCTCCTTCGCCGGTTTCACCCGCAGGCCGTTCACCTGAACGTGCCCGCCGAGCACCGCGTCGGTTGCGAGCGCGCGCGTCTTGTAGAAGCGCGCAGCCCACAGCCATTTGTCGATCCTGCATTTACAGCCCGCTCCGCCGCCGTCCATGAGCCGATCATGCCGATGCGGCCACTCTCGTCGGCTCGGCCGTCGCAGCGGCCCACGATCAGGACGTACCGCGCGTCGGTCGCGCAGACGGCACGGGCTTGCGAGGGTGCGGGACCTGAGGCAGCGGCGAAGCGCCCACCTCATGGCCCATGAGGATACCCCATGGGGGTATGGTAGAGTTCAGTCATGCCGGGCTACGCGCACGACAAGGCCGCGCTCCTGAATCGGCTGGCACGTATCGAAGGTCAGGTCCGCGGCATCGCGAAGATGGTCGAAGACGACCGGTATTGCATCGACGTACTGACACAACTGGCCGCGGTCGACACCGCCCTCTCGGCGGTCGGGATGAAGTTGTTGGACTCGCACGTCAAGCACTGCGTTGCCGATGCCCTGGCCTCGGGCGACAAGGGAGAAGCCGAGGCCAAAAGTCGCGAGTTGCTCGAAGCGGTCGAGCGATTCGCTAAAACCCGTTAGGAGACCGATGGAAGCTCACGCTCATGAACGTCTCGACGACCATGGACATCAACACGGCGGCGGTTCACTCACGCGGACTGCGATCCAGGCGACGCTCCACTGCTTGACGGGATGTGCGATCGGCGAGGTGCTTGGAATGATCATCGCGACGGCGTTGGGCCTCGGCAACACGCTGTCGATCGTCATCTCGATCACGCTGGCGTTCTTCTTCGGCTACGGCCTGACCCTTCGCCCGGTCCTCGGTGCGGGAATCCCGCTTCGGCGTGCGGCCGGCCTCGCCTTCGCCTCGGACACCCTCTCGATCACGACGATGGAGATCGTGGACAACGCGTTCATCCTTCTCGTCCCCGGCGCGATTGCCGCTGGGCTAAGCGACTCGCTCTTCTGGTGGAGCCTGGCCGTCAGCCTCGTCATCGCCTTCATGGCCGCCGTTCCCGTGAACCGCTACCTGATTGCACGTGGCCGCGGTCATGCGGTGATGCACGAGTTCCACCATCATTAGGATTTATGGTGGAGGCTCTCGACAACGACGCACTGGTTCACGAGTCCCCCGCGATCGTCGGCCGCCAGACGCCCTCGGCGCTCGCGAACACCGTCTAGCGCGGTCGACACCCGGCCTCAGACGAGGCGGCGTCAAGTCCCATTTGTCGACCCGCACGGACTCCATGGCCGTATATTCGCGGCATGCGGATGGGGGCCGTCCACCTGACCGTCGCCGACCTCGGGCGGTCGCTCGCGTACTACGAGCAGGCGATCGGCCTGCGTGTGCACGCGCGCGAGAACGGCATCGCGCGGCTCGGCACGGGCGGGGAGGACCTGCTCGTGCTGACCGAGCAGCCGGGCGCGCAGCCGGCCGAGGGCTACTCGGGGCTGTTCCACTTCGCGCTGCTCCTGCCGACGCGTGCCGATCTCGGCCGCTTCATCAAGCACGTCGCACGCGACCACGTCGAGCTGACCGGGATGTCCGACCATCGCGTCAGCGAGGCGCTCTACCTGCGCGACCCCGATCACCACGGGATCGAGATCTACGCCGACCGGCCGCGCGAGACGTGGGAGGGCAAGGTCGCCCAGCTGATGACCACGCTCCCGCTCGACACCGGCGACCTGGTCCGCGGGCTCGACGACGAGCCGTTCCAGGGCCTGCCCGAGCAGACGACGATGGGGCACGTCCACTTCTGCGTCGCGGACATCCCGTCGACGGTCGAGTTCTGGCAGGGCCACGGATTCGAGCTGATGGCCGAGCTGCGAGCGCAGGCGGCGTTCCTCGCCACGGACGGCTACCACCATCGTGTCGGCGCGAACACGTGGCAGAGCCAGGGAGCGCCGTACGCGCCGGCCGACCGTGCGCGTCTGATCGGGGCGACGATCTACGGTGCGAGCGAGGATCGAGAGCTCCTCGACCCATCCGGGATTCCCCTGACGCTCTCGTCGGCAGCCTAGTTAGGCTTCTCCGCGATGGAAGCCGAAGACCTCGGTCTCGATACGCATCGCGACCTCCAGGGCGTCTACCGCTACTACGAGCTCGCGAAGCGGGCGGAGTGGCAGGTGCGCGATCTGCCGTGGGGCGAGATCGCGCCGATCCCCGAGTACTCCGGCTCGCCGCAGAAGCTCGCGCGCCGCCGCGACCTCTGGCGGTCGGTGATCACGCAGCAGCTGCAGGCGGACGAGCTCGCGGTGGAGATGGCGACGCAGCTCTTCTCGATCGCGCCCGACCACGAGGCGAAGCTCTACTACACGACGATGGTGCAGGACGAGTCGCGCCATACGGAGGCGTGGCTGAAGCTGATCGCCGAGTCCGGCGGCATGGCCGAGCGCGACCCGCATCTCGACCAGCTCGCCCGCATGACGCTCGATGCCGACACGCTGGAGGAGAAGGTCTTCGTGATGCAGGTGTTCTACGAGCGGCTGATCATCCCCCGCTTCCGCATGATCGCGCGTTCGTCACGCGGGACGATCCTCGAGGACCTCTGCAACCGGCTGACGATCGACGACGGGATCCACCACGGCGCCGGGATGGCGTACGAGCGCGTCCTGCTCGAGGGCGCCGGGCGCGGCGTTCACAGGAAGCTGATCGACGCCGCGAACAGAATGCTCCCGATCTTCACCCAGCACGCGCTCTGGCGTCCGAAGGCACGCGAGTTCATCGGCGCGCTGATGCGGGAGACGGACGTTCGCATGCTCAAGGAAGACCTGGAGCAGGGCGTGCGGCTCGCGAGGTCACTCGGGATCGAGGTCGGCGACATCGAGCTCCCGGCCGAGCTGCACTAGGCCTGTTGCAGGATGAGGCGCTTGCCGCCGCGGAGCGGCAGCACGTCCTCGACGAGCGTTCGCTTCGAGCCGAGCGCCAGCTCGTCGCCGGGAGACGGCGGGTCGTCGAGCTGGATACGGCCGGTCGCGATCACCGCGCCGTCGCGTCGGAGCTCGTACTCGTAGTCGGCCGCCGCAGCCACCGCGGGAGCCTACCTATCGCCCTTTGTGTGGGTCCGTCTAGGCTCGCCTTCATGACCGAGCTCACGTTCTCCGGTCGCTGCAACTGCGGCGGCGTGCGGTTCGAGATCGACGGCCCGCTCGGCGGGCACGCCTCGTACTGCCACTGCACGCGCTGTCAGCGGCGGACCGGCACCGCTGCGTCACCTCAGGTCCGCGTCGCGAGTGGCGCGTTCCGCCTCGTCTCCGGCGAGGAGCTCGTGCGCGAGTGGGCGCCGCCCGACGGCTGGCCGAAGTGCTTCTGCGCCTCGTGCGGCAGCGCGCTCTGGAGCCGTGATCCGTCCGGCGAGATCATGGGCGTCCGACTCGGGTTGTTCGACGAGGATCCCGGTGTACGGCCGCAGTTCCGCCAGTTCGTCGCGTACGCCGCGGCGTGGGAGCCGATCCCGGACGACGGGCTGCCGCGGTTCCCGGAGCGACGCACATAGAGGGCTGGCCGTGGCCCGCACGAAACAATCGGCGTCCGTCCTCAAGGCGCGGATCGCGGAGCTCGAGCGCGAGCGCGAGCTCCTCAACTCGATCGCGAACTTCGCGCCGAGCCTGATCTGCCTGGTCGACGCCGAAGGGCGGGTGCGGCCGTTCGCGACCAACAGGGCGTTCGAACGGACGCTCGGCTATCGCCCGCACGAGACGGGCGGGGTGCTCTTCTGGGAGCGCTACGTCGCGGACGGCGAGCGGGCCGAAGCGCGCGACTGCATCCTGTCCGTGATCCGCACCGGCGCCTCCGCAGAGTCCGAGGGCCGGTGGGTGCAGCGCGACGGCAGCGAGATCGACGTCGCCTGGTCGTGCACCTCGCTCCCGAAGACCCAGAGCGGCCCAGTGTGGCTGATCGCCGGCACCGACGTCACCGACCGCAAGCGGCACGAAGCAGAGGTGCGGCGCTCGCGGTCACGCATCGTCGCCGCGGCCGATGACGCGCGCAGGCGGATCGAGCGGAACCTCCACGACGGCGCACAACAGCGGCTGATCGCGCTGCTGCTCCGGCTGCGCGGCGCCCAGCGTGGCGCGATGCAGCCCGAGGCGGCCGTCGAGGGCGCGGTCACCGAGCTTGCGGCCGCTGTGAAGGAGTTGCGCGAGCTGGCGCAGGGCATCCATCCGTCCGCCCTGAGCGAGCGCGGGCTCGCCGCAGCGCTGCGCATCGTCGCCGCGCGTTCGCCGATCCGCGTCGAGCTCGACGTCACGTCGACGCCGCTCGAGACGAACATCAGTGTCGCCGCGTACTACATCGTCAGCGAAGCGTTGAACAACGTCGCCAAGTACGCCGAGGCAACCCGCGCCGCGGTTCGCGTGCGCGAGACAGAGCGCGCGCTGATCGTCGTCGTCGAGGACGACGGCAAGGGCGGCGCCGACCCGGCGGCCGGCACCGGCCTCGCCGGCCTCGCCGACCGTGTCGCCGCGTTCGAAGGCCGGATCGAGGTCGACAGCCCGGCCGGCGGCGGCACGCGCCTGCGCGCAGAGTTGCCCTTCTTCTAGTCAGCTCGTCGCGATGGGCCGTCCGACGACGAACGCGTCCTTCAGCTCGGACGCGAGCTCCTGGAACTGCGCGTCCGCCTGCACGCAGAGCGCGTCGAGTGTTTTCGAGAAGAAGCAGCGCGCGGCGGCGGCGAGCACGACGTCCATGATCTCCGGGTCCGTGAGGCCGAGGTCGCGCAGCCGCTGCAAGTCGGCCTGCGTGATCGACGTCGCGTCGACGACCACGCGCTCGGCGAGGTCCATGACCGCGAGATCGACCTCGTGCAGCGCCGAGTCGCGATCGTTGACGATGGCGACGATGTCTTCGCCGACCTGGTTACGAAGGACGTTGCCGTGCATGATCGAGCAGTACGTCGAGCGAAGCCGCTGCGCGGCGGCGAAGGTGGCGAGCTCGTACCGGCGGAGCTCCATGTTCTCGAGGATGGCGCCGACGAGGCCGCGCCACGCGGCGTAGACGCCGGGACGCTCCTCGAAGGCACGTTCGAAGTTCGTAGGCATCCTGGAAGTCTAGGATCGCGGCATGTGCTTCGACTCGGATTCCGTCCCGCCGATCCCGCGCATCGCCGGGGCCGCCGTCTCGCACGACGACCTGACGCTCACCTCCGCCGACGGGACCGAGCTCGCAGCCTTCCTGGCGACGCCCGACGCGGACGCCGCCGCGGGGGTCGTGATCCTGCCCGACGTCCGCGGCCTGTACCAGTTCTACGAGGAGCTGGCGCTCCGCTTTGCCGAGCGTGGGTACGCGGCGGTCGCGATCGACTACTTCGGCCGTACCGCCGGCGCTGGGAAGCGTGACGAGGAGTTCGAGTACATGCCGCACGTCGACCGGACGACCGACGACGACGTGCAGGCCGACACCCAGGCAGCCGTCGACAGGCTGCGCACCCTCGGCGTGGGCTCGGTGTTCACCGTCGGCTTCTGCTTCGGCGGCCGTGCCTCGTGGGTCGCGGCGGCGTCGGGCCACGGCCTGGCCGGGGCGGTCGGGTTCTACGGCGGCCCGACGCGTGAGCGCGGCGGCGCGAGCCCCGTCGCGCGCGTCGCGCAGATCGAGTGCCCGATTCTCGCGCTGCAGGCGGGCGCCGACCCGAACATCACTGCCGAGGACAACGCCGCGTTCGACGAGGCGCTGATCGGTGCGGGCGTCGAGCACGAGATCGTCGAGTACGAGGGCGCGCCGCACAGCTTCTTCGACCGCAAGCAGGAGGAGTTCCAGGCCGCCTCGGACGACGCCTGGCGGCGGACGCTCGAGTTCATCGCCGCGCACGCGTGATCCTCGCGATCGACCAGGGCACGACCGGCACGACGTGCCTTGCCCTCGACGACGATCTCCGCGTCACAGGGCGCGGCTACCGTGAGCTGCCGCAGCACTTTCCGCGGCCGGGCTGGGTCGAGCACGACCCGGACGAGATCTGGGCGACCGTCACCGAGTCGGCGCGGGAAGCGTCGGGCGACCCGACGGTGGTGGCGATCACGAACCAGCGCGAGACGACGCTGCTCTGGGACCGCGCCACGGGCAAGGCCGTCGCGCCGGCGATCGTCTGGCAGGACCGGCGCACCGCCGATCGCTGCCGCGAGCTCGATGCCGAGCTCATCCGCCGGAAGACGGGGCTCGTTCCCGATCCGTACTTCTCGGCGACGAAGCTCGAGTGGCTGTTGCGTGAACACGGTTCGAGCGAAGGGCTCGCGTTCGGCACCGTCGACAGCTTCCTCGTCTGGCGGCTGACCGGCGGCGAGCAACACGTGATCGACGTGACCAACGCGTCGCGCACGCTGCTCGTCGATCTCGAGACGCTCGACTGGGACGACGAGCTGCTCGCGCTCTTCGGCATCTCGCGCGAGCTGCTGCCGCGCATTGTCGGCTCGGCCGACTCGGTCGGCCAGGGCGAGCTGAACGGCCGCACGGTCGAGATCCGCGGCATCGCGGGCGACCAGCAGGCCGCGCTCTACGGCCAGGGCTGCCATGCGCCGGGCGAAGGGAAGGCGACGTACGGGACCGGCAGCTTCGTGCTCGTCCACACGGGCGACGACGCGAGCGCGCCGCCCGACGGCCTCCTGAAGACGGCCGCGGCCGACGGCTACGCGCTCGAGGGCGCGGTGCTGACGAGCGGAGCGGCGATCCAGTGGCTGCGCGACGGGCTCGGCCTCGTTGGGTCGGCCGCCGAGACCGAAGCGCTCGCGACGAGCGTGGACGACACCGCCGGCGTCCACTTCGTCCCGGCGCTGACGGGTCTCGGCAGCCCGTGGTGGGATGCCGACGCCCGCGGGCTCGTGACCGGGCTGACGCGCGGGACGACCACGGCACACCTCGTGCGCGCGGCGCTCGAGGCGATCGCGCACCAGGTGGCCGACGTCGTCGAGGCGCTGCCCCGCGCGCCCCGCGTGCTCCGTGCCGACGGCGGCGCGACCGCGAACGGGTTCCTGATGCAGTTCCAGGCCGACCTGCTTCAGTCGCCGGTCGAGGTCGCCGCGGAACGGGAGACGACGGCGCTCGGCGCAGCGGCGCTCGCGGCCGGGCGTGAATCCGGCGTGGCGGTCGGTGCGGTATACGAGCCGAGACGGTCGGTCGACGAGGTAGCGGCGCTGCGCGCCGGGTGGCGTTTTGCGCTCGGCTTAACGAGAAGTTCTTAGGTCCAGCCGTCATCCTTCCGGGAGACGGAACCCGAGCGAGGAGGACGCATGGACGGGACGAAGCTCGAGCAGGCGCTGTTCGAGATCCGGCGCGTGATCGCAGGGCAGGAGGAGATGCTCGAACGGGTGCTGGTCTGCCTGCTCGCAGGCGGCCACGTCCTGATCGAAGGCGTCCCCGGCCTTGCGAAGACCTTGACCATCAAGACGACCGCGGCTGTGCTCGGCGGGTCGTTCCAGCGCATCCAGTTCACGCCGGACCTCGTTCCGTCGGACCTCGTCGGCACGCGCGTCTACCGTCCGGACCGCGCCGACTTCGACACCGAGCTCGGGCCCGTCTTCTGCAACTTCCTCCTCGCCGACGAGATCAACCGCGCGCCGGCCAAGGTGCAGTCGGCGTTGCTCGAGGTGATGCAGGAGCACCAGGTGACGATCGGCCACCAGACGTTCCCGGTGCCGTCGCCGTTCCTCGTGCTCGCGACCCAGAACCCGATCGAGTCGGAGGGCACGTACCCGCTGCCCGAGGCGCAGGTCGACCGGTTCATGCTCAAGGTGCTCGTCGACTATCCGACACATGACGAGGAGCTGACCGTCGTCGCCCGCTCGCTGGAGGCGCCGCCGTCCCTCGAGCAGGTGCTCTCGCTCGACGACCTCAAGGCGCTTCAGGCGGAAGCGGCCGATGTGTATGTCGATCCGGCGCTGATCAGCTGGGCGGTCGACGTGGCGACAGCTACGCGCCGTCCGCGTGACCACGGCCTGGGTGACGTCGGTGACTACATCGCGTTCGGCGCCAGCCCGCGCGGGCCGATCAGCCTCGTCGCGGCCGGGCGCGCGCTCGCATTGATTCGCGGCCGGGACTACGTGGTACCCGGCGACATGGAGGCCCTGGCTCGGGACGCGTTCCGCCACCGGCTCGTCCTGTCCTACCGCGCGCTCGCCGAGGAGGTGTCTCCGGACAGCCTGCTCGACCAGGTGCTCGCCGCGGTGCCGACGCCCCAGATCGACCTCGGGCGGCGTGAACAGGTCGCATGAGCGTAGGCTTGACGGAGCTCATCAAAGAGCGGAGGTGGCGGCTTTGCCGCCGCCGGGAGCGGGGAACGTGAGTAATGCGTCGGATCCGCTCGCGCCGGTCCGGAGCCCGGAGCAGCCCGGCCCCGGGCCGCTCTCGGCCGCATCGCTGCGCGCGCTCGAGCTGACGGTCGGGCGGCGCGTCGACGGCCTGCTCTCCGGCGACTACCGCTCGGCGTTCGCCGGGCTCGGCAGCGAGCTCCTGCAGGTGCGCGTCTACGAGCCGGGCGACGATGTCCGGCGCATCGAGTGGAACGTCACCGCCCGCACCGGGCAGCCCCACGTGCGCGTCGAGCTCGCCGAGCGCGTTCTCGTCACCTGGCTCGTGCTCGATTCGTCGGCGTCGATGTCGTTCGGCACCGGCGACCGCCGCAAGGCCGACGTCGCGGAAGGCGTCGCGATCGCGACCGGGTACGCCGCGACGAAGCGCGGCAACCGGCTCGGCACGATCTCGTTCGGCCAGAGCCCGGCGGTGGAGCCGCCGCGTCAGGGCCGGCGGGCGCTCCTCGCCACGCTTCAGATGCTGCGGCACCTCCCGGCCGGCGGCACGGGCAGCCTGCGGGACGCGCTCGAGCTGGCCGACCGGGTGATGCGCCAGCGTGCGCTCGTCGTGCTCGTGTCGGACTTCCGCGGGCCGCCCGACTGGCACGCGCCGCTCCTGCGGCTCGCCGGCCGCCACACGGTCCTCGCGGTCGAGATTCGCGACCCCCGCGAGCAGG
>DATINO010000121.1:0-35397 GCA_035474195.1 Gaiellaceae bacterium | reverse complement strand
GGCCTTGCCGGACGTGCTGACGCTCGGCGAGCTCGAGCGGCTGCTCGCCCAGACGGACCGTGCGGGCGTCTGGGAGCGCCACTTCGATGGAAAGCCGGAGCGCGACCGGCTGCTGCTCGCACAGATGGCCTACGGCGGCCTGCGGCGGAGCGAGCTCGTGGGCGTCGACTGGGACGACGTCGACCTGTCGCGGCGGCTGCTGCGCGTGCGGAGGGCGAAGGGCGGCCGCCAGCGGACGATTCCGATTCACCCCGCGCTCGCGCCGCTCTCGCCGAGTACTACGCGACCCGCGTTCCGCTGAGCGATCAGGCTGTGTTCGTCGGCGTGCAGGGGAAGCGCCTCCACTACACCCAGCTCGGGCAGACCTTCCGCCGCTACGTCGAGGCGGCGGGAGTGAACGAGCGCAAGCGGGTGACGCCGCACACGCTCCGGCACGTCTTCGCCAGCGAGCTCCTGCACGCAGGCGCGAACCTGCGCCAGATCCAGGAGCTGCTCGGCCACAAGCACCTCGACTCGACGCAGCGCTACACGCGCGTGAACGCGCACGAGTTGCGCAGCGCGGTCAAGCGATTGCGGTGGGTCGGAGAGCGTCCGGCGCCTCCAGCACCCTCAGAAGCATGAGCGCGGAGAGGAAGCGGCGCTGGCGCGACTACCGAACAGCGGCCGGACGCCGTCCGGTGAAGGAGTTCATCGACGAGCTCTCCGACGCCGACGCGGCCACGGTCGTCGCGGCGATGCAGGACGTACGGAACGAGGGTCTCGCGGCCGCCCGGCACCTTCGCGGCGAGATCTACGAGGTCCGTGCCGACGGCGACCGGCAGACGTTCCGCATCCTGTTCGCACCCGAGGGTCGGCGCAGCCAGGTGCTGCTCGCGCTCGAGGGGTTCTCGAAGAAGACACAGAAGACGCCGCCCGAGAAGATCACGCTCGCCGAGCGACGGCTCGCCGACTGGCGGCGGCGCGGGCGAAAGTCATATCAGCGATGAGATGCCATTCTCGCTATAGTGAAGACGTGGCCAAAGACTTCCTCGACGAGATCGTCGACGAGCGCAGCCAGCGGAACCCCGAGTTCCCCGAGCTCGTAGAAGCCGCTCTGCGCCGGCGGCAGCTGCTTCGCGAGCTCGCAGCCCGCCGCGAGCGACTCGGCCTGTCGCAAACGGCCGTGGCGGCGCGAATGGGCACCTCCCAGTCGGCCGTCGCGAGGCTCGAGGCGGGCGAGATCGACGCGAAGTTCTCGACCGTCGAGCGCTTCGCAGCCGCGCTCGGCCAGAAAGTCGAGTGGCGCGTCGCGAAGACGCGGCCGCGGTAACCGCAAAGGTTCGGCGCAACCGCGTCTCAGCGGCTCCCATGAAGTGGTTGCTCGGCGACTAGGTGCCCGTCGGCTGCATGCGCTTGGACGTTGAGGAGGTGGTCCTCCTGCGTCTGCTGGCTGGCGGGGATGTCATATGCGAAGAAGCCGAAGTTGATCGGCGCTGAGACCCAGGTCCGACTCGCGGAGCGGCTCGTAGCCGGCAGCGCCGGGCGACCGCGACGAGCGGTTCCACGGAGACCGCAGTCATGCCCGCCGCGGGGTGAGCCTGACGAGTCGCCGGCGAATCAGCGCCGATAGAAAAAGCCCCGTTGCCGGGGCCTTCTCCGTAGCAGGCCTGTAAGCCGGATTCTGTCGAGGATGACCATCCCTCTTTGCAGCTACCCGGGCCCTCGGCGGGCAGCGTCGACGGGCCCTGTTCGCCTTGCACCGGACGGGGTTTGGCTAGCCGCCGCGTCGCCGCGGCGCTGGTGGGCTCTTACCCCACCGTTTCACCCTTACCGCTGGCGTCTCCGGAGATCCGTCAGAGGCGGTGTCCTTTCTGTTCCACTTTCCGTCGGCTTTCGCCGCCTGGCTCTCGCCAGCGTCCTGCCCTTTGGTGTCCGGACTTTCCTCGACGCCCGCGGTTCCGCGGAACCGCGAGGCCGCGGTCACCCGGCCTGCACGCCCAATGGTACCCCGTCCTCGAGCGCATTCTCGTCCGCGAGCTGGCTCCCGCACTCCGGGCAGAACACGCTGCTGCCGCGCGCGTGCATCACGAACTCGCCGCAGGTGAGGCACTCGAGCGAGGCACCGCGCAGCAGCGCGACGAGCTCCTGGTCGAGCGACCGGTGGAGTGCGGTGAGAGCACCCACTACAGCTCCCGGAAGACCCCCACGACGCGGCCGAGAATCTGGACGTGCGCCGCGTAGATCGGTTCCATGGACGAGTTCTCCGGCTGGAGCCGGACGCGACTCTTCTCACGGTAGAACGTCTTCACCGTCGCTTCGTCCGCGGACTCGTCGTCACCGGCGAGCGCCACGACGATCTCGCCGTTCCGCGCCTCCTGCGCGCGCTGCACGATCACGAGATCGCCGTCGAGGATCCCGGCGTCGATCATCGACTCTCCCTTGACGCGCAAGAGGAAGTCGCCCTTGGTCGTCGCGGGCAGCGGCACGTACTCCTCGATGTCCTGCTCCGCGAGCATCGGGCCGCCCGCGGCGATCGCACCGACGAGCGGCAGACGCGAGACGTCATTGGCGTCGGCGGCAGCAGGCGCGGTGTCGCGCCGTTCGCGGCCGATCAGCTCGAGCGCACGCGGCTTCGTGGGGTCGCGGCGCAGGAGCCCCGCGCGCTCCAGGTTCGCGAGGTGCGCGTGCACCGTCGACGGCGACGCCAGGCCGACCTGCTCGCCGATCTCCCGCACGGTAGGCGGGTAGCCGTGGCGGTCGACGTACTCGACGAGGTAGTTCCAGATCTCTTGTTGACGGGCGGTGAGCAACGCGCTCCTCCGGAGTCGGCGGGATGGTCGAACGTGTGTTCGCTACCAGAGTAGAGACTCCTCCGGACGGGGTCAAGGCGGAAATCGCAACAAAAGAGCCGCCCCTAGGGACGGCTCGATGCGCTGGAGAGGACTTGAACCTCCACGACCGCAATGGCCACTAGGCCCTCAACCTAGCGCGTCTACCAATTCCGCCACCAGCGCGTGGGACCGCGGCATTGTAGCCGCGGCTACGCGATCGGCTGAAGCTCGCGCTCGAGCGTCTCGCGCTCCGGCTCGAGCCAGGGCGGGAGCGCGAGCCCCTCACCGAGCGACTCGGCCGGTTCGTCGACGAGGAACCCCGGCCCGTCGGTCGCGATCTCGACCAGCACGCCGTCCGGCATCCGGAAGTAGATCGACCGGAAGTACTTGCGGTCCTGGACGGTCGTCGGGCGCAGGCCGACCTCGACGAGCCGATCGAGCCAGAGACGCTGGTCCTCGTCGGAATCGACGCGCCACGCGATGTGGTGCGTGATTCCCGCGCCGATCAGCGCCGCCTCCTCCATCGGCTCGGCAAACGCGAGCGGCGCGTCGTCGGCAAACAGGCCTGCGTAGAGATCCGGGTTACCGATCACGACGACGTCGTGCAACCGCGCTGTTTCGCCGGGCTCGAGGCGCAGGCGCAATCCGTCCGGGTCCGTCAACTCGATCGACTCGCTGACGTGCGGCGTCGCGAGCCCGACCGACTCGAGCGTCCCGCGCCCGAGGCGCCCCTGCCCCGCGCGCGGCCACTCGAAGAACGTGATCAGCGTCCCCGGGCTGCCGACCGCGTCGCCGAAGTAGAGGTGATAGCTGTGCGGGTCGTCGAAGTTGACCGTCTTCTTGACGAGCGAGAAGCCGATCTGGCGATAGAAGTCGAGCGTCTGCTGCGCGTCCGAGCAGACACACGTCACATGATGGAGGCCGGTGAGCTGCACCGGTCGGAGCGTAACGCCGCGACTACTTGAGCAGGCGGAAGAGCAGGATGGTGTTCAGGAAGAACAGCACCGAGATGGCGATCGTGAGCCGCGTCAGGTTCCGCTCGACGATGTGCGTCCCACCCTGCGACGCGGGCGTGAAGCCCATGCCGCCCATCCCGGCGTCGCGGCCGGAGTGCATGAGGATCAAGCCGACGAGCGCCGCCGAGAGCAGCACGTGGATCACCGAGAAGACCGCGAGCACGCCCGGAGGGTAGCCGAGAGGCCCTCTATCGGCCTGCCGCGTCGAGGATCGCCCGAACGAGGTCGCCGGCGACCTGATCCTTCGTCACGTACCCGGTCGCGCCGGCCGCGCGGGCGCGTGTGATGTCCTCCGGCGCATCGGAGCCGGTGAGCACGACGACCCGCGTCGCCGGCGCCTCCGCGCCGATCGCCTGGGTCGCGGCGATCCCGTCGAGGACGGGCATCGCGATGTCCATGAGGACGACGTCCGGGCAATCGTCACGCGCGAGCGCCACCGCCTCCTCGCCGTTCGAGGCGCGCCCGACGACGGCGATACGCCCATCTGTCGTGAGGATCGCCTCCAGAGCCTCGGCGAAGAGGCGCTGGTCGTCGGCGATCAGGACTCGCACCTGGTTCCCGGCCACGTTTGCCTAAGGTACTCCGCGTGGACGAGTCGGCGGCGCGCGAGAAGATCCACGATCTGCTCCTGATCGGCGACAACCGCCTGAAGCAGGGCGTTTCGGCCGAGAAGATCCGGCGGAGCTACGAGCAGGCACTGGCGGTCGCGCGGGAGGCCGGGCTCGAGGAGTCGGTTCAGCCGCTCGTCGCGATCAGGCTCGCGGACCTCGAACGGCTCGCAGGAGGATCTCCTCCACCCGCTCCGCCTGACGCCTGACGTCGTGCTCCGCCGCGGCAGCGCGCGCGGCCTCGTTCGGCGACGGGAGTGACGCCGCGGTCTCGAGCGCGCGGGCGAGGTCCTCCGCATCGAGCGGGTCGACGAGGACACCGGCGTCGGGCGTGACGAACTCGGCCGGGCCGCCGATCCGCGTCGCGACGACCGGGCGTGCGCACGCCATCGCCTCCAGGATCGACTGCCCGAACGGCTCGATCAGCGCCGGGCCGCATACGACGTCGGACGCCGCGAGCCACGCAGGCACATCCGTGTGCGGAACCCGGCCGACGATGCGCACGCGTGCGCGTCCCTCGAGTCGCGAGCGCAATGGACCGTCGCCGACGAACGTGAGCGAGCCACGACCGAGCCGCGCGAAAGCATCCGCGAGTCGTACGACGTTCTTGCGCTCGGTCAGCGAGCCGACATGCACGAACGCGGGCGAGTCGAGCGCCGCTGCCGGCTCGACCTCCGGCGAGAAGCGCTCGAGATCGACGCCCGAGTCGACCACTTCGACCTTGCCGCGCGCGCCCGGCAACTTGTCCTCGAGCTCGCGGCGCAGATAGTCGGAGACCGCGATCACCGACGACGCGCGCGCGATCACGCGGGCGGTCGCGCGGCGGACGCCGGGGATCGCACCGATGTTGCGCACGTCGCGGCCGTGCGCCATGACGACGAGCGGGCCGCCTGCAGCGAGTGCGAGCGAGCCCGACGGAACGAGGAAATGCGCCCACGTGACGTCGTGCGGGCCGGCGGCCCGGATCTTGCGGCGGAGCTCGAGGAACCGCAGCTTCCCGCCGCCGCGCCGGTCGAGCACGGCGAGCTCGATCTCGTGCCCGCGCTCGCGGAGCGCATGCTCGAGCTGCGCGACGAACGACCCCAGGTCGGGGTCGGACGGCCCCGGGTACATCTGCGAGACGAGGAGGATCCTCAAGGAGCCGTCATCGATGGTCGTGCTCGCCCCACTCTGCGCGCAGGACGCCGCAGATCTCGCCGATCGTGCACCGCGCGCGAAGTGCGTCTCGCATCGGGTGGAGGATGTTGTCGGTGGCGCGCGCTGCAGCGCGCACGCGAGCGAGCGCGGCTGCGGCATCGTCGGTGTTTCGCTCCGCGCGCACCTTCGCGGTGCGAGCGAGCTGGCGCTGCTCGGCGGCGGGATCGATCGACTGCAGCTCGATCTCGCTCTCCGCGCCGACGGTGTACTTGTTGACACCGACGATCACGCGCTCGCCGCGCTCGACCTGTTGCTGCCAGTCGAACGCCGCACGCTCGATCTCGTCCTGCACCCAGTGCTGCTCGACCGCTGGGACGGCGCCGCCGATCTCGTCGATGCGGGCGATCAGCTCGGTGGCGCGCGTCTCGAGCTCGTCGGTCAGCGACTCGATGTAGTACGAGCCGCCGAGCGGATCGGCGGTGTCGGTCGTGCCGGCTTCGGTCTGAAGGATCTGCTGCGTGCGCAGCGCGATCGTCGCCGCGCGCTCGGTGGGCAGCGCGAGCGCCTCGTCGAACGAGTTCGTGTGCAGCGACTGCGCGCCGCCGCAGACCGCGGACAACGCCTGGATCGCAACGCGCACGATGTTGTTCTCGGGCTGCTGCGCGGTCAGGGTCGACCCGCCCGTCTGTGCATGGAAGCGAAGGGCGAGCGCCTTCGGGTTCGTCGCGCCGAAGCGCTCGCGCATCACGTGCGCCCAGATGCGGCGCGCTGCCCGGAACTTCGCCACTTCCTGGAAGAAGTCGTTGTGCGCGTTGAAGAAGAAGGACAGGCGTGCGCCGAAATCGTCCGGTGACAGGCCGGCCGCCACGGCGGCGTCGCAGTAGGCGATGCCGTTCGCGATCGTGAACGCGAGCTCCTGTACCGCGGTCGAGCCCGCCTCGCGGATGTGGTAGCCCGAGATCGAGATCGTGTTCCACGACGGGATGCGCTCGGCGCAGTACGCGAAGAGATCCGTGGTGAGCCGCATCGACGGGCGCGGCGGAAAGATGTAGTTCCCGCGCGCGATGTACTCCTTGAGAATGTCGTTCTGCACGGTGCCGCGAAGCGCGGTCGACTCGACGCCCTGGCCTTCGGCCACGAGCTCGTAGAGAAGAAGGAGAAGCGATGCTGGCGCGTTGATCGTCATCGACGTCGAGACGTCGCCGAGCGGAATGCCGTCGAGCAGGATCTCCATGTCGGCGATCGAGTCGATCGCGACGCCCGTTCGGCCGACCTCGCCGACGGCGCGCACGTCGTCGGAGTCGTAGCCGAGCTGCGTCGGCAGGTCGAACGCGATCGAGAGCCCGGTCTGACCGTGGTCGAGCAGGTAGCGGTACCGCGCATTCGATTCCTCGGCGGACGCGAAGCCGGCGTACTGCCGGATCGTCCACGGGCGGCCGCGGTACATGTCGGGATACGGCCCGCGCGTGTACGGATAGGTGCCGGGAGGCTCGAGCGGCGTCGCCGCATCGCCCGCCGAATAGAGCGGTTTCACTTCGATACCAGACTCGGTTTCGCGCCGGTCGAGTGCGGCCACGGCGAAAGTATGCTCGCGACATGCGCGTCCTCGCCTGTGTGCTGTTCGCATTCGTCTGCTCGTCGTCCGCCGCGGCCGCTCCACGAGCGAGCTGCCCGGGCGGCTCGGGAACGATCGACTTTCTGCGCGGGACCACGGTTCACGCGCTCTCACTGGGGTCGTGCACCGCCCGCGCGCTCGGCAAGGCGCCGTCCGCCAACCTCTTTCCGGGCGTGCGGACGACCGGCCCGCGGGTGAAGACGCAGCGAATCTGGGTGCACGGCCGGCTCGTCTTCTCACACGCGGAGAACGGACCGGTCATGCTGAGAAAGCTGTCCGGCGACGGGAAGTGGCTGTTCTTCTCCATCGATTCGTACGCCTCTTCGTCGATCGCAGCCGATGGGCTCGACCTGCTCGTCGTGCCTACGAGCGGAGGCCCTGTCCACCACCTCGGCGTCACCCTCGTCCACCGCGATTACCTGACCTGGTGCTCCGGCCGGCTTGTCTTCGCGGCTGGGCCGGACCGGATTGCGATTCACGCCAAGCGGTTGCTCGTCGCACAGCCGCCGAACTGGAAGCCACAGCCGCTCTGGGCCGACCGCACGCGCTCGTTCGCCAGCCCGACCTGCGAACCGGACGGCACCGGAGTCACGGTGCTCTCGCAGCGGTCGAGCGTGAACGCCAACTTCTTCGCCACGCGCTGGCAGCTCTGGCAGGTCGGCCTCGATGGAGTCCACAACCTGCTCGACGCGCCGCCCGCGGGCTGGGCGGACGAGCAGCCGACATGGTCGGCAGACGGCAACACACTCGCCTTCGTCCGTGAGCGAAAAGGCTACGGTCGGTTGATGATCATGCGCCAGGGAAAGGTGCTCGGGCCTGTCGCGCAGCTCGGCTACCAGCTCGGGTACTACGGCCATCACGACTGGGGGCTCGCCTGGGCGAAGTAACCGTGCGCCTGTTTGCAGGGCTGCGTGAGCGCGCGGGCTGGTCTCGCCGCGAGGTGGATGCCGCGACGGTCGCGGATGTCTGGCCGGCGCTCGGGCTCGGCGACGAGCCGGGCGGGCTGCTGTACGCGGTAAACAGGGAGTACGCCGAACGCGACCGCGCACTCGCGCCGGGCGACGAGGTCGCGCTCATCCCACCGGTGTCGGGCGGGGCGTTCCTGTTGAGCGACGAGCCGCTATCGCTCGACCGCGTCGTCGAAGAAGTGCGGTCCGACGAGGCAGGTGCGATCGCGACGTTCACCGGCACGACACGCGTGCATTCGCGTGGCCGCACCGTCACGCACCTCGACTACGAGGCGTACGAAGGGATGGCCGAGAAGGTGATGGAGGAGATAGCCGACGCGCTGCGCGCGCGCTACGAGCTGACCGCGATCGCGATCCACCATCGGATCGGCCGCGTGACGATCGGCGAGACGTCGGTCCTGATCGCCGTCTCCGCCCCGCACCGGCAGGACGCGCTCGCCGCGTGCAAGGACGCGATCGACGAGCTGAAAGAGCGCGTGCCGCTCTGGAAGAAAGAGGTCTACGAGGGCGGCGAGGAGTGGATCGGCCGAGGGTCGTAGCCCGGGACGCGTACCCTCCGGGCATGCACGAGCCCGGCGACGACGGCAACGACATCTGGGGGCGCCCGCGCGAGCCGCTCGAGCCGGAGCCGGTGCGCGACTACGAGCCGATCCACCCGGGCACCAACTGGCGCGCGCGGCTCTCCAAGGTCACCGGCCCGATCGTCGCCGCTCTGATCGCGCTCGCGAAGTTCTCGTTCATCGCGGTCAAGTTCTTCTCGATCTTCATCGCCGTCGCCGCGTATGCGCTCATCTGGGGGTGGAAGTTCGCGATCGGCGTCGTCGTCCTCATCTTCGTGCACGAGCTCGGCCATTACATCGAGGCGAAGCGCGAAGGACTGCATCCGAAGCTGCCGGTCTTCATCCCGTTCCTCGGCGCCTACGTCGCATACACGCGCGGCCACCCGTGGCAGACCGTTCGCGTCGCGATCGCCGGGCCGATCCTCGGCGGCGCGGCCGCCTTCGCCATCTACCTCCTCGCGCAATCCCGCGACTCCGATTTCCTATTCGCGCTCGCGTACTTCGGGTTCTTCCTCAACCTCTTCAACATGATCCCGTTCGGGATCTTCGACGGCGGCGCCGTCTGGCGCTCGGCGCGATTCCTCCGGCTCGGCGGCGGCCGTAACCTCGCGATGGCGTCGTACGCGCTGTACTTCGCGACCGCTGCGATGCTGGTGCTCGGCATGGTCGCGTCGCACGTGCCGCAAAACCGGCTGTGACCGACGACCGCCAGATCCTCGACCACCCGACGCCGTTCGACATCGACACGTCGGTGAAGAAGATCGCCGACGAGTTCCGCGCCGGGTTCGAGAAGGTTGCGCAGATCGACCGGCCTGCGGCGGCGTTGTTCGGCTCCGCGCGCGTGAAGGAAGGAAGCGCGCCCTACGAGGAGGCGCGCGCAGTCGGCAGGCTCTTCGCCGAGCGCGGCTGGGCCGTCGTCACGGGCGGCGGCGGCGGCGTGATGGAAGGCGCGAACCGCGGCGCGCAGGAGGGAAACGGTCTCTCGGTCGGCTTCAACATCGTGCTGCCGCACGAGCAGGCGCCGAACCCGTACACCGACATCAGCTACACGTTCGAGCACTTCTACGCACGCAAGGTCTGCTTCGTGCGCCCGTCGGAAGGATTCGTGATCTTCCCCGGCGGTTTCGGCACGCTCGACGAGCTCTACGAGTCGCTCACGCTGATGCAGACCGGCAAGATCCAGCACTTCCCCGTCGTGCTCTTCGACACCGAGTACTGGCGCGAGATGATCGACTGGATCCGCGGCGACCTGCTCGCCGCTGGGATGATCTCGGACGCCGACCTGGGGCTGCTCCACCCGACCGACGACCCGGAAGAAGCGGTCGGCTACGTGCTCGCAGCCTACGAGCGCCGCTGCGAGGACAACCCGAGCTAGGTCGTGGTCGGCAGGACGATGTACGGCCCCGGCGGCGTCCGCCCCGGCCCGTACACGGTCGTCGGGCTGTCGGGGATGTAGTGCGACTTGAACAGGTTCGAGCGGAGCAGCTTCCCGTTCCGGTCGTACACCTTGCGCCACACCTGGATGTCGAAGCCCTGCTCGCCCGTGCCCTTCACGACCTTCACCGATCCGCGTGGCGCACTCAGGTCGACCGCGTAGTTCATTCCGGGCGACGTCCACTTCGTCTGCGGGCCCGTGTGGGAGACGACGCGCCGGCCCTCCGGCGTTCCGTACACGGTGAACGTGAGTGTCTGGTCGGTGTACGACGCCTTGATCAGCAAGCCGTGCTTCAGGTCGTTCTTGAACTTGAAGTCGGGACCGCCCCAGGACACGGTCGCGTCACGGCCGAGCGGGTAATGCGCGAGATAGAGGTTGTGGTTGGTGCGCTCGAGGATCGGCAAGCCGAGCTCGAACGCGTCGTTGAAGAGCGTCGTCGCCGTCTGGCAGACGCCACCGCCGATCGACGGCAGGACGAGCGAGCCGATGATCATCTGCCCCTCGAGGAACCCGCGCTCGGACGTGCGCGGCCCGACGACGTCGTTGAACGAGAACACCTCGCCGGGCTGGACGATCGTGCCGTCGATGAAGTCGGCCATCAGATGCACGTTGTGGATCCGGTTGGACGACGACTCGCCCATCTGGGTCGTGTACGAGACGAGCTTCTGGCGGATACCGAGCTCCTTCGCAGCCGCCGTGGTGCGATCGGGTTGGCGAGGGCCGAGCTCGATGTGCGCGACGTGGCCGTCTCCGGTTGCCTGGCGGACAGCCTCGGCGAGCTGCGCGGGATCGATGTCGCGGCCGGGACGCGACTGCGTCACGCGGACGCGACTGCCCGAGACGACGAACTGCGCGTTGTGTGCGCGCACGATCCACTTGCCGAGCCGCGGTCGCACGATGCGCGCGAGCTGCGCGCCGTCGAGAGAGATTGCAAACCGGCCCGCATCCGGATGGATGCTCAACGCGCGCGCGAGTTGTGTCCGCGTGAGGGCACCGCGGTGCGCACCGTGGTAGTCGATCGCGACGGGCGCGGCGAGCAGCGCGTCGATCGTCGCGGCGGCACTCCGGGCCGCGGTCGTCACGATCGCCGGCCGCACATGCTTGAACGGCGCCTCGATGACGACGTCGCGCTCGATCAGCCGCTGCAGCAACGCCTTCCGATCGAGCCGCAGCCCGGCGTGCGAGGGAGTCAGCACCGCCTGCCAGCCCTCGACGCGCAGCGTTGCCGAGACCGCGGGACGGCCGGCGCGCGCGATCTCCGACAACACGTTGCCGGCGACCGCGGCGCGTCCAACCACCGGCTGGACGTCGGCCCGCCGCGCGACGGCGAGGCTGCTGATGCTGCCGCCCGAGAGCGCCCGCGCCGCCGTCGCCTGCGCATCGACCGCGACGAGCCAGCCGCGGGGGACGTGATAGGTGTGCCCGCCCGCGTGAATGGTCACCCGCTGCGCACTCCAGTGCTGGATGGTCGAGACGATCTCGGAACGGCTCTGGCCGCCCACGTCGAGCCCGAGCACGTGGACGCCCGGCTTGGCATCGCCGTGAAACTGGAGCATGCGGGCGCCCGCGGCCACGATCACGGCCGCGACGGCGATTCCCACCAGGACCAAGCGGCGATCCACCACCGACAGTGAAGCAACGAAAGCGGCGGGCGTATCGTTTCGGCCATGGAGCTTCGCGATCTGCCCTCCGTGGACGAGCTCGCGCGCGGCAGCGACGACCCGCTCGCCGTGCCCGTCGCCCGGGCGGTGATCGCCCGGGCACGGGAGACGATCCGGCGCGGCGGCGATCCGGGCGATCTCTCCGCGCTCTTCCGCGAGGCCGTGGCGGGTGCACGCAGGCCCACCCTTCGCCGCGTCCTGAACGCGACCGGCGTGATCGTCCATACGAACCTGGGCCGCGCGCCGCTCGCGGCGGTCGCGCTCGAGCGAGCGGTCGAGGCGACCCGCGGCTACTCGAATCTCGAGTACGACCTCGCCGAGGGCCGACGCGGCTCGCGCCAGGACCACGTCACGGCGATCCTGCAGCGCCTCACCGGCGCGGAAGCCGCGATCGTCGTGAACAACAACGCAGGCGCGCTCCTCCTGGCGCTCGCCGCGCTCGCAGAAGGACGCGACGTGATCGTCTCGCGCGGCGAGCTCATCGAGATCGGCGACGGGTTCCGCATCCCGGACGTGCTCGCGAGCTCCGGAGCGCGGCTCGTGGAGGTCGGCACGACGAACCGTACGCGCGCCGCCGACTACGAGGCTGCGATCGACGAGCGCACCGCATTGCTCCTTCGCGTGCACCAGTCGAACTTCCGCGTCGTCGGCTTCGCGGAACAGCCGTCACTCGGAGAGCTGGCTACCGTCGCGCGCGCGACGGCGCTGCCGCTTCTCGACGACCTCGGCTCCGGAGCGCTGCTCGATCTCTCCGACGAGCCGACAGCGCGCGCGTCGCTTGCCGCCGGCGCCGACCTCGTGTGCTTCAGCGGCGACAAGCTGCTCGGCGGCCCGCAGGCCGGGATCGTCGCCGGGCGCGCAGATCTTGTCGAGCAGCTGCGGCGTCACCCTCTTCACCGAGCGCTGCGGATCGACAAGCTCAGCCTCGCCGCGCTCGAAGGGACGCTGCTGCTCTACCTCGATCCGGAGCGCGCGGTTGCCGAGATCCCCGTGTTGCGGATGCTGCGCGAGCCGGCCGAGATCGTGCGTGACCGGGCGGAGCGTCTCGCTGCTGCAGTCGACGGCGAGGTCGAGGAGACCGTCGGGCGCGTCGGCGGGGGCGCGCTGCCGCTGCACGAGCTGCCGTCGTTCGCGTGCGCAGTCGAGGAGTCGCTCGCGGCGCCGCTGCGCAAGCACGAGCCCGCGGTGATCGGGATCGTGCGTGACGGCCGCCTACTGCTCGACTGCCGCACGCTCGCGGACGCGGAGCTCGACGAGGTCGCCGGCGCGGTCGCCGCATGCCGCTGACGGTCGGCACGGCCGGCCACATCGACCACGGCAAGACGTGGCTCGTCCGCGCGCTGACCGGCAAGGACACCGATCGCCTGCCGGAGGAGCGCGAGCGCGGCATCTCGATCGACCTCGGCTACGCGCCGCTCGAGCTGCCAAACGGACGCCGGCTGTCACTCGTCGACGTGCCCGGGCACGAGCGTTTCGTGCGCACGATGATCGCCGGCGCGACCGGCATCGACCTGTTCCTCCTCGTGATCGACGCGCAGGAAGGCGCGCGGCCGCAGACGCTCGAGCACTTGGCCGTCCTGCGGCTGCTGGGCGTGGAGCACGGTGTCGTCGCGCTGACGAAGGCGGATGCGGTCGACGAGGAGACGCTCGAGCTCGCAGCCGAGGAGGCGCGCGAGCTCGTCCCGGGCGCAGAGGTCGTGGCCGTGTCGGCGAAGACGGGTACCGGTCTCGACGAGTTGCGCGCGGCGCTCGCCCGGCTTCCGGTGCGCGAGCGCAATGCAGCCGGTGCCGTGCGCCTCTACGTCGACCGTGTCTTCACGCTGCGCGGCGTCGGCACCGTTGCAACGGGAACGCTCTGGTCCGGCTCGATCGCCGCGGGCGACGAGTTGCGTGTCGAGCCGTCGGGCCGCATGGTGCGCGTGCGCTCGACGCAAGTACACGACGCAGCGGTCGAGCACGCCGATGCGGGCCAGCGTGTCGCGGTCAATCTGCCGCAGCTCGAACGAAGCGAGCTCGTGCGCGGCGACGCGCTCGTCGCTCCCGGCCACTTTGTGCCGTCGTATCGACTCGACGTCCGGCTCACGGAGCTCACCCCCGTCCCGGCAGATGTCACCGTGCATGTCGGTACGCGCGCCGTGCCTGCACGGGTGGCGCGAGACGGCGAGTACGCGCAGCTCCGGCTGAAGAGTGCGGTCGTCGCAGCGCGCGGTGACCGGGTCGTGCTGCGTACGGACACCACGGTGGGTGGCGGGATCGTCATCGATCCTGCCCCGCCGCGCGGCCTCGACGGCGAGCGTCTCGAGGCGTTGGAGCGGGGTGACGCCGCAGCGTTCGTGCACGCACCCGTGTTGCGCACCCCACTGCTGCGCCTGTTCTCGGAGGACCAGCTCGCCGGCCTTCCGTCTGCAGGCGAGCTCGTCTATTCGGACGCGTGGCTCGGCGAGCTGCGCGAGTCGGTGCACGCGCGGCTCGAGGCGCGCGCGTCGGCGAACGCGGTCGACCCGGGCATTCCCGTCGCCGAGCTCCTCCCTGGGCATCCGTGGGCGCTGCCGTTCCTGGGGCTCGAGCGGCACGGTGCGAAGGCGTATCTCCCCGGCGCCGGCGCCGGCCTCGGCGACCGCGCAGACGCGGCCGATGCGCTCGAGGCGCGGCTCGCCGAGGAAGAGATCGTGAAGGTCGACGATCGCGACCTCGCCGCGTACCTGGAAGGCGAGGGGCGGCTGCGCCGCGTCGGCGACGGCTACGCGGTGTCTCGTGCATTGCACGACCGCGGCGTGGCGATCGTGCAGACGCTGCAGCCGATCACGCTGGCGGCGTTCCGCGACGCGCTTCGCGTCGGGCGCCGCACCGCGCAACTGCTGCTCGAACGCTACGACGCGGATGGATTGACGATCCGCCGTGGCGACGAGCGGTTCCTGCGGCGGAAACGCGGCTAGTCCCCTCTACGATCACCCGTGGAGCGGCGGGGGCCGGTGCCCCAGCGGGTCTTCAAAACCCGTCAGGCGTGGCAGCCCCACGCTGGCTCGGTTCGACTCCGGGGCCGCTCCGTACGGGGACGGTTCGGTCAGCAGCCGGTCGGGCGATCGGCTTTCTTGCTGCCCACGGTGGCGATATTTTCAGGACCGCGGAGCCAGTAGGTCTTGCCCGAAGCCGAGACGGTCTTGAGACAGAAGTAATCCGCCGTCTTCTTGCTCAACGTCAGGCCGGTCGGGATCCCGGCGTCATACGTCTTGCGCAATTTCGCCAGCGTCATGCTGGAAAAGTCGTCGTTGTCGACCTGGTAGGCGTTTGCGGCCACAAGGGTCTGGCGGAGCGCATGCTGCGATGACCTTGCGTCGGCTCGATCCCGCAAGCCCCCGTAGGCGGGCACGGCGATCGCAACCAGGACCGCAACCACGGCGACCACCACCAGAAGTTCGATCAGCGTGAAGCCTCGCTCGTCCCGGATCACGAGGGTCCGAATCGACTTGAATCGCTATCCGATCCACCCTCGATCGAGTGATCCGCACTCCACGCGCACGAATCGACATCCGCGGTGCCTGGAATGCAGATCAGTGATACGCCGACCCGCGTAACACGGCCTTCACTTTTCCGAGCCGACAGAGTCTTACACTCGCGCGCAATTCCGACCGGCTAGGCGAAAGGGATCACCGATGACGCAGTTTCTGATCCGCCGGATCTTCTGGGCGATCTTCCTCTTCTTCGTCGCCACGATCATCACCTACCTGATCTTCTGGGTGATCCCGTCAGACCCGGCGGCGCTCGCTGCCGGCAGGTCGGCCACGCCGGCCGACATCGCCCGCGTCAGGCACTTCCTGCACCTCGACGAGCCGATCTGGAAGCAGTACCTCAGGTTCGTGTGGCAGCTCGTCCGGCACGGTGACCTCGGGCGGTCGTTCGTGAACCGGGAGAGCGTGCGCACGATCATCAGCAAGGACGCACCCGTCACCGGAGCACTCGTGTTCGGCGGCGCGGTGCTGTGGCTTTCGCTTTCGATCCCGGTCGGCATCCTCTCGGCGCTGCGGCCGCGCTCGATCATGGACCGCATCACGATGACGCTCGTCCTGATCGGCATCTCGGCGCACCCGGTATGGATCGGCTTGATCTTCTCCTACGTCTTCGGCTACAAGCTCGGCCTCACCCCGATCGCCGGCTACTGCAACTTCTTCCCCGGGACCGTCGGCGCGCAGTGCGAAGGGCCGATGAACTGGGCGTATCACCTGATCCTCCCGTGGTGCACGTTCATGATCCTCTACGCCGCGCTCTACGTCCGCCTGATCAGAGCGAACGTGATGGAGACGGTCAACGAGGACTACGTGCGGACCGCGCGGGCCAAGGGCGCGTCAGAGCGTCGCGTCATGGTGCAGCACGTGCTGCGCAACAGCATGCTCCCCGTGGTGACGATCCTCGGCATGGATCTCGGGCTCGCGCTCGGCGGCGCGATCTTCACCGAGGGCATCTTCAACCTGCCCGGGCTCGGCCACGAGATCATCCAGGCCTACGGCCGCGCCGACCTGCCGCTGATCACCGGCATTGTCGTCTTCTCCACGATCGCGGTGATCGTGTTCAACCTGCTGATCGACGTCACGTACGGGTTCCTCGACCCGCGGATCAGACCGACCTAGCCGCCGCCGAGCGGCAGGGTGATCGTGATCGTGGTGCCGGGTTCCTGAACCGTGGTCGTCACGACCTGCGTCTCGGTCACCGTCTGAGTCTGCGTCTCGGTCACCGTTTGCGCGGGCAGCGTGACGGTGTGAGTCTCGACCGTCGTCACCGGCTGCGTGACCGTGTTCGTCTTGTTCACGACGACCGTGCTCTGGTTCGTGACCGTCTGCTGGTTCGTCACCACGTTCGTCAGCGTCTGAGTCTTCACCGTCGGGACGAGCCGCGTCTCGGTGATCGTCTTCGACTTGCCGTTGACGAGCACCGTTCGCTTGTGCACGACCGGGACATAGCGCACGACCTTCTTCGTCACGTAGCGCAGGCCGCCGGGAGCCGTGACGACGCGCGTGTCGACCGACGTCGCCCACTTGGTGCTCGAGTGCACGATCGTCTTGCGGATGACGACGGGAACGCGCTTCACGATCGTCCGTCCGTGTTCCTTGACGGTCACGACCTTCGAGATCGTCGTCTCGCGCACGTACGAGTCGGCCGCAGCGCTCGCGCCGGAGAGATGGCCGGATGCGAAGTAGCCGCCGACGAGCAGCACGCCGGCCAGCAGCACCGCAACCACGTATTTCGCGTCGGTCGGGACGACGGAGCGCCACCACCAACGCCAGAACCCGAAGGTCCTCCAGTTTTCCCTGATCATCTCCCCCGACTCCTCCCCAGGTGTCGACCTAAAAGATAGCCGCATTCCGGATTACTGAATCCCGGTTACCCTCCCGGCCGATGAGGGCACTCGCCGTCTGGGTCGCGGCGCTCGTGCTCGCGCCGGCGGCGGCGGCGAGCACACCGCTCGGAGACCTTGCCGTGCACGACCTGCAGCTGCAGGCGAACGCAAACGGCAAGGCGCTCCTGACCTACCGTCGCGAGGACGGGCGGATCCGCAACGTCCTCGTGTGGGGCGCGATCAACGCGCGGCCGCCGTCGACGTCGACCACGCAGGTCGCCTTCCACTTCGACTATTCGGGCGGGCTCGTGAGCCTCGGCCACTATGCCGCGCCGCGGTTTGTGAACCGCTGCGCGCCGTATGACGGGCCGAGCCTCCCCTTCCTCGTCACTGCCTGCAGGGCGCCCGACGGCACCTACTGGGCCGTCCAGGCATGGCAGCGGCTCCTGCCGATGCGCGGGTTCGCGCCCTGGCTGCCGGACCAGGCGAAGCTCGAGTTCCACATCTCGCACTGGTCCGGCCCGCTCGCGCAACTCGAGGTGTCGCAGAACTGGACGTACCAGGGTCACTGGCAAGGGCTGTTCGGCCGCCTCACCTACCGCGGGCAGCCGGTCTTCGGGTACCGCACCCCGTCCGCGACGAAGCGGGGCGACAGCTACGCGCGCTACGTGTACATCGACGCCCACGACTCGACCTACGGCCCCGGCTGGCGCCATGACGCAGGCAAAGTGCTCCACGTGGGCAACGGCGCCTTCTGTTACAGCTTCGTCCCGCAGGTCCCGCCTGCGGGCTACCCGGGGAGTCGCGCCCCGCGCGGCCCCGCGATCGGAGATGCTCATCGCGTGACCGTGATGGGCCCGGGGGTGACACCGGACGTGCAGTGGGAGGGCCCGCCGCTCGGGCCGTTCAACGCTGCCCGCGACGCGACCTACAACGCGTTGTTCGACCGCGTCGTCGGCCCGAACGACAAGGTCTGCACGAACGAGCGCTGATGCCGAGAGCGATCGCAGCCGCTCTGACGCCGCTCCGGGACGACGGCGCCGCACTCGACCTCGACGCACTCGAGCCGTACCTCGAGTTCCTCGCCGGCCACGGCATCGACGGCGTTCTGCTCGCCGGGACGACAGGCGAGGGAATGAACCTCGCGCTAGACGAGCGCAAGGCGGCGCTCGAGCGCGCCGTGCGCGGGCCGCTGCCGGTGATCGCGCATTGCGGCGCGCAGACGACGGCCGTGACGATCGCACTCTGCGAGCACGCCGCGGGCACGGGCGTCGACGGCGTCGCGGTGATCGCGCCGCCGTACTTCATCCTCGACGAGGAGTCGCTGCTCGCGCACTTCACCGCCGCTGCGCGCGCGTGCGGCGAGACGCCGTTCTATGCGTACGAGCTGAAGGCGGCGTCCGGATACGCGATCCCGCCGATCGTGATCGAGCGGCTGCGCGAGGCGGTCGACAACCTCGTCGGCATGAAGGTCAGCGACTCGCCCTTCGAGAACGTGGCGCCGTACATGCTGGACGGGCTCGACGTGCTCGTCGGCGCCGAGTCGCTCATCGGCCAGGGGCTCGCGGCCGGCGCCGCCGGTGCGGTCTCCGGGCTCGCCTCCGCATTCCCCGAGGTAGTCGTCGACGCGGTGCGCAGCGGCGACTCGACGAAGGCCGGCGCGCTGCGCGCGCAGATCGAGAAGTTCCCGCGACACGCAGCGCTCAAGGAGGTCGTGCGGGCGCGCGGCGTTCCGATGCGCACCGACGTCCGCCCACCACTCCGCGCCCTCGACGACGTCGAGCGCAGCGAGCTGCTCGGCTCAGTCCTCTTTTAGCTCGTCCATCGCCGCGCGGGCGCGGGCGTGGACGTCGGCCCGGCGATCGCCGGCGGGCGGATCGGGCTCCGGTTCCTGCGCAGGCGCCGGCTCCTCGACGCGCGTCTCGTCGAGCTTCGCGCGCAGGTCGTCCGCGGGCGTCGGCCCGAGGGGTGCAGGCGAGCGGCGGCGCAGGAGCGCGCGCAATCCGAGGCCGCCGAGCAGGAGGGCGAGCAGGCGCTTCACTGCGCAGATTCTAGTGCGGCTCGCTGCTACACTGCCGCGGCTTCTCGCCCAGTCCGTCGCGCCGTCTATCCCGAAGCGGCGTCCAGGAGACCGGGCCGACTAAGACCGTGGGAAGGAGACATTCGGGCGTGAACGAGTACGAAGTCATGCTTTTGCTGGACCCCGAGCTCGCCGAGGAGCGGGCCAACGAGATCATCCAGCGCGTCCGCGACGCAGTCGAGGGCGCCAAGGGCAAGTGGGACGGCCACGAGCCGTGGGGCCGCCGTCGCCTTGCCTACGAGATCGGCCACAAGGGCGAGGCGGTCTACCACCTCCTGCTCTTCACGTGCCCCGTCGAGACGCTCGACGAGATCACGCGTGTGCTCAAGATCACCGACGGCGTCATCCGCCACGGCGCGTTCCGCCGCGTCCAGGGATCGACCCACCAGAAGGCGCCCGCTCAGGCGCCCGCGCCGGCGCCCGCCTCGGCCGCGGCCGGATCCGCCGATGACAGCGACGAGGCAGCGGAGTAGCCTGGGGCGACCCGTAGGAGAGGAGCAGGAAACCATGGCCGCAAACATCAACCGCGTCGTCCTCGTCGGGAACCTGACGAAGGATCCCGAGCTTCGCCAGACCGGCGGAGGCACGCCCGTCTGCTCGCTGCGCATCGCCGTCAACACGCGCCGCCGCGACGAGACCGGGCAGTGGGGCGACAAGCCGAACTACTTCAGCATCTCCGTCTTCGGCAACCAGGCGGAAAGCTGCTCGCAGTACCTGTCGAAGGGCCGCCCGGTCGCGATCGACGGCCGCCTCGAGTGGCGCGAGTGGCAGGCGCAGGACGGCTCGAAGCGCGAGTCCGTCGAGATCGTCGCCGACTCCGTGCAGTTCCTCGGCAGCCGCGGTGACGGCGACGCTGCCGCCGGCGGAGGCAATCAGTTCGTCCCGGCCGGCGCGACGCAGGGCGCAGACGCCGATTTCTCGGGCGCCGACGACGACATCCCGTTCTAAGGAGAGTTTCTTTGGCTCAGCAGAAGACCGACCGCACCACCTCGAGGAAGCGCACCGCACCCACCGGAGGCGGCCGCCGCAAGTCCTGCTTCTTCTGCAAGTCGAAGGTGGACGAGGTCGACTACAAGAACGTCAACGAGCTTCGCCGCTACGTCTCGGAGAAGGGCAAGATCCGCTCCCGCCGCATCAGCGGGGCGTGCCGGCGCCACCAGCGCCAGGTCGCGGTCGCGGTCAAGCGCGCCCGCGAGCTCGCCCTCCTGCCGTACGTGGGCGACAAGTAGGTCATGAACGTCGTTCTGACGCAGGACGTCGACACGCTCGGCCTTCGCGGCGACGTGGTCAGCGTCGCCCGCGGGTACGCGCGCAACTTCCTGCTGCCGCGCGGGCTGGCCGAGGTCGCGACGCCCGGGCTCGTCAAGGAGCTCGAGAAGCGCGATGCGCAGCGTGCGCGGCATCAGGCGAAGACCGTCGACGAGGCGCGCGCGATCGCAAAGCGCGTCGAGGGCGTCGAGCTTCGCTTCGACGTGAACGCCGGCCCGACGGGCGCGCTCTTCGGCTCGGTCACCGCGACGAACGTCGCCGACCGGCTGCGGGAGGAGCAGAAGCTCCGGGTCGACCGTCGCAAGCTCCAGATGGAGACGATCAAGCGCATCGGGCGCTACACCGTCCCGTTCGAGGTCTTCGCCGACGTCGTCGCCGAGGTCCGCCTCGTCGTCGCGCCGGACGGCCAGGAGCTTCCGCCCGAGGCCGAGCTCGCGGCGCTCGAGGAGGCCGAGCGCGCTGCTGCGGCCGCCGAGGCCGAGGCCGCAGCGGCCGAGGAGGAACAGGCCGCTGCCGCGGTCGAAGAGGTCATCGCCGAGGAAGAGACGGCCGTCGAAGACGAGGCTGTCGAGCCGGATCCCCCAGAAGGGGAAGAGCCGGCGTAACCCTTTTCGTCCACAGGCTCTCCACGGGTCTGTGGACGACGATCCCCAGCCTCTGTCCACAGGGGAGGGACGTCGTGTGGAACTCGCCCGGAAGTTGGCGCAAAGTGCGCCCGTTTCGTCCACTATACTGACACGAACACACGTTCTTTTTCCCCCGCTTGGAGGTGGGTTTTATCACGACCGAGGGCGGTTTCCACACCCTTTCAGGACCCGGCGGATCACGGTCTACTACGGGGCGCATGACCCTGCCTGCCCAGGCGCTCGCGACCGCCCCGATCCCGCCCCAGAATCTCGACGCCGAGGAATCGGTCCTCGGCGCGATGATGCTGAACGCGCTGGCGATCGGGGCGGTCACGGAATCGACCAACCTGAGCGCCGCGGACTTCTACCGCGAGAGCCACGGCCACGTCTACCGGGCGATCCTGTCGCTCTACGCGAAGGGCGAGCCGGTCGACGCGATCACGGTGGTCGACGAGCTCGGGAAGACGGGGACGCTCGAGTCCGCCGGTGGGACGGAGCGCATCCACGAGCTCGCCGCCCTCGTCCCGGCGGCCTCGAACGCGCCGCACTACGCGCGCCTCGTGTCGGAGATGTCGACGCTGCGCGGGCTCATCCGCGCCGGCAACGACATCGCCCGTCTCGGGTTCGACCGGCCCGGTGAGACGGTCGAGCTCGTCGACCGTGCCGAGCAGATCGTCTTCGACCTCTCGCAGCAGCGCGTCACGACGGAGTTCGCGCACGTCGCCGAGCTACTCAAGGACTCGTTCGAGACGATCACCAAGCTGTACGAGGCCGGCAGCGACATCACCGGAACGCCGTCGGGCTTCCGCGACCTCGACCGCCTCACCTCCGGGTTCCAGCCGGGCAACCTCGTGATCGTCGCCGCGCGGCCGTCGATGGGGAAGTCGGCGCTCGCGCTCTGCATGGCATCGAACGTCGCCGTGCGCACCAGCACGCCGGTGGCGCTCTTCACGCTCGAGATGTCGAAGGCAGAGGTGACGCAGCGCCTGATGTGCGCCGAAGGCAAGGTCGAGTCGCAGCGGCTCCGCACGGGCAAGCTCGCGACCGACGACTGGCCGCGCCTCACCGCGGCGTGCGACAAGCTCGCGAAGGCGCCGATCTACGTCGACGACACGGGCTCGATCACGATGATGGAGATCCGCTCGAAGTTGCGCCGGCTGAAGTCCCGCGAGCCGGAGCTCGGCCTCGTGATCGTCGACTACCTGCAGCTGATGACGTCCGGGACGACGGTCGAGAACCGCGTCCAGGAGGTCTCGCAGATCTCGCGCTCGCTGAAGGTGCTCGCGCGCGATCTCGACGTGCCGATCGTCGCGCTGTCGCAGCTGTCGCGCGCCGTCGAGCAGCGGCACGACAAGCGGCCGATCCTCTCCGACCTGCGCGAGTCCGGGTGCCTGAGCGGCGACAGCCGGGTGTACCTTCCGGACGAGGGCGTCTACCGGCCGATCAGCGAGCTCGCCGGCACGAGTGGCTTCCGGGTGCTGGCGGTGGACACGGACTCTTGGCGGCTCGAGCCCCGGATCGTCACCCACGCCTTCTCGACCGGAACGAAGCCGGTGTACCGGCTGACCACCCGGCTGGGGCACGTCGTCCGCGCGACCGCGAACCACAAGTTCCTCGCGTTCGACGGCTGGCGCCGCCTCGACGACCTCGCGGCCGGGATGCGGCTCGCGGTGCCACGCACGCTGACGTCTGCGGCCGAAGGCGCAATGCGCGATGCGGCGTGCGGCGTGATTCGCGACCAGCTCGCCGGATCGCGAGGCAACACCAATCGCGACTCGATCCCAGCCGTCGCGTGGAGAACGCTCGTCGTACCCGCCCTTGAACCGGCCGGTGTCACTACCCGTGCGCTTCAGCGGCGGCTCGGCACGGCGTATTGCGGCTCGACGCTCTACCGAAGCGGGCTGAGTCGCGAGCGCGCGGCACTCGTGGCCGGGATCGTCGAGTCGGATGAGCTGAGCGCCTTGTCGACGAGCGATGTCTACTGGGACGAGGTCGTCTCGATCGAGCCCGACGGCGTCGAGGAGGTGTACGACTTGACGGTCGATGGACTCCACAACTTCGTCGCCGAGGACATGGTCGTCCACAACAGCATCGAGCAGGACGCCGACCTGGTCATGTTCGTGTACCGCGACGAGTACTACAACCCGGAGGACACCGAGTCGGCGGGTATCGCCGAGGTGATCCTCTCCAAGCACCGGAACGGCGCGACGGGAACCGAGAAACTCGCCTTCCAGAAGCGCTACGCGAAGTTCGCGGACCTGGCGGCCGCCTGATGACGACTGTCTGGATCTCCCCATCGGCGACTTCGTTCTCCTGCCTCTGCGAGCCGTGCCTCGAGGCGGCGCGCCGTTCCGGTCTCCTGTTCGCCGACGCGTTGATGCAGGCGAGCGTGCGCGGGTCGATTCCCGCCACCGCCGACGTGTCCTCGCGCCGCTGCGCTGCGGGCCACGAGATCGTGCTGCGGCGCATCGCGCGCCCGGCGTCGCTGCAACACCACGACGACACGCAACTGGCGCTGAGTTGACGCGCCGTAGGCTCGACGGAGGCGCGCAAGGAGCGAAGGTGCCGGCTTAGCCGGCGCCGGAGCGGATGCGCGAGCGGCAGCACGTCTGGCTCGGCCCGGAGGCGACCTCCTTCGACGAGCTGTGCGAGGCGTGTGTTGCAGCGCGCGAGGAGCTCGAGCGGGGCGAGTACGTGGTGCACGGGACGCTGCGTGCCGATGCAGACGTCGGCTTCACGACGTGCCCGCGCGGCCACCGAATCGTGATGCGGCGCGTGCGGCTCAAGGTCGCCGTCTAGCCCGCTAGGCTCAGTAGGTGCCTTCGACCGTCGTGGTCGGTGCGCAGTGGGGCGACGAGGGGAAGGGCAAGATCGTCGACCTGCTCGCCCAGGAAGCCGATGTCGTGTGCCGCTACCAAGGCGGCCCGAATGCCGGGCATACGATCGTCGCCGGCGGCGAGACGTTCAAGATCCGCCAGACGCCGAGCGGCGTCATCTCCGGCAAGACGTCGGTGATCGGCGCGGGCTGCGTCGTCGATCCGCAGGTCCTGCTGGACGAGCTTGCCGAGCTCGCGTCACGTGGCATCGACGTCTCGGTCGTCGTCGTCTCGGGGAACGCGCACCTGATCATGCCGTGGCACGTCGCGATCGACCAGGCGTCGGAGCGCCGGCTCGGCCACTTGCAGATCGGGACGACGCGGAGAGGAATCGGTCCGGCGTACGCCGACAAGGCATCGCGCCTCGGCATCCGCGTGCAGGACGTGCTCGACCCGAAGATCCTGCGCCAGAAGATCGAGGTGGCGCTCGCCGAGAAGAACCTCTGGCTCGAGCGCATCTACGAGGCGGAGCCGTTCGTCCTCGAGGACGTGTGGGAGCAGTACGCGGGCCTCGCGGAGCGGCTGGCGCCGTACGTCGGCGACGTGTCGCTGCTCGTCGACCGCGCCCTCGACGAGGGGAAGGACGTGCTCTTCGAAGGGGCGCAGGCGACGCTGCTCGATCTCGACCACGGGACATATCCGTTCGTCACGTCGTCGAACCCGATCGCGTCGGGCGCGGCGACCGGCATCGGGATCGGGCCGACGCGCATCGACCGGGTGCTCGGCGTCTCGAAGGCGTATGTGACGCGCGTCGGCGAGGGGCCGTTCCCCTCCGAGATCACCGGCCCTGATCAGGGCCGACTGCGCGAGCTCGGCGGCGAGTACGGAACGGTGACCGGCCGCGAGCGCCGGTGCGGGTGGCTCGACCTGGTCGCGCTCCGCTACGCGGTGCGCGTGAACGGGATGACGTCGCTTGCGCTGACGAAGCTCGACGTGCTCTCGGACTTCGACGAGCTGCCGGTGTGCGTTCGCTACCGGCTTCGCGATGGCTCGGAGACCGAGCACTTTCCGGCGCACCAGTCCGACTTCCATCACGCGGAGCCGGTGTGGGAGACACTACCCGGCTGGGCGCGGCCGCTCGACGAGGCCTCGACGCTCGACGAGTTGCCGGCAGAGGCGCGCGACTACGTCGCGTACGTGTCGCGGGCGCTCGGGCTGCCGATCGAGCTCGTCGGTGTGGGCGCCGCCCGCGACCGTGTGCTCGCGTGAGCGTAGGCTCGACGGAGCTCACCAAGGAGCGGAGGTGGCGGCTTTGCCGCCGGGAGCGGGAATGCTGATCGCGTACAGCGGCTCGACGTGGACGCAGATCATCGTCGCGTTCTCGATCTTCGTTCCGGTCGTGGTGACGGCGGTGCTTACCGTCTTCTTCCTGCGCAGCGCGAAGAACGATCCCGACGAGCAGCGGCTCAAGCGGGCGCAGCAGGAGTACGAGGCTAAGCGCGAGCCGTGAGATCGCCGGGCGTGTCGATGTCCGCTACGACGCTCGGATCGAGCTCGACCGTCACGACGTCCAGCTCGTCGTACGTGCGGTAGAGGGCAAGCGGGCCGTTCGCGAGTCGCCGCTCGAGGAGCGGCAGCGCCGACTTCGCCCACGCGCCGGGCAGAGGCCCGCTCGACGGCACCGCGGCGTCGCGGCACGCGTCACCGAGCGCGCGCACCGCGGCCGCCGTCATCCACGGGCAGTCGACCGGTACCACGACGGTGACCTCGTTCGCCGCCGCCCGAAGGCCGGCGACCACACCGGCGATCGGGGCGCGCACATCGGCGCCGTCGTCGATCACCTCGAACGGCAGCGCGTCGCCGCGTTTGCCGACGACGAGCACCTCGTCGCACGCCTCGGCGAGGACTCGCCGGCCGCGGTCGGCGAACGTCTCCCCGTCGATCCGCGCGAGCGCCTTGGGCGACCCGAACCTCGTGCTCGCGCCGCCGACGAGGAGCACGCCGGTCAGCGGCCGATTCATCTGCGCTCCGGCGCCGGCGAAGCCGGGGCCTCCGCGTCTTTCGACTCCGTCGAGCCTACGTCGATGCGCCACGGTTCCGTGTAGATGTTCATCCGGCCGCCGCGGACGAAGCCGCAGAGCGTCACGCCGCGGTCTCCGGCCAGCTCGACGGCGAGCGACGACGGCGCGCCGACGGCGACGAGGATCGGGCAGCCCGCGACGGCGGCCTTCTGGACGAGCTCGAACGACAACCGGCCGCTGACGCAGAGGACGGCATCCGCGAGCGGCAGCCGTCCGTCGCGGAACGCCCAACCGATGACCTTGTCCATCGCGTTGTGGCGGCCGACGTCCTCGCGGAGGCAGAGCAGCGCCCCGCCGCCGTCGAAGAGACCGGTCGCGTGGATGCCGCCTGTCGCGTCGAACGCCGGCTGCGCCTCACGGAGACGGTCGGGCAGCGCGGCGACGACTGCGGCCCCGATGCGAAGGTCGCTTGCGACGCGCGGCGCCTCGACGGCGACCGCCTCGAGCGCGCCCTTGCCGCAGACCCCGCACGAGCTCGACGTGTAGAAGCTGCGGACGAGGCGGTCGGGATCGAAGCCGGGCGCATCGAGCTCCACGGTGTTCGCGGCGAGGTCGTCCGGGAGGCGCGCTCGCTCGGGACGAAGACCCTCGGAGAGCGCGAAGCCGAGCGCCAGCTCTTCGTCGTGGCCCGGCGTGCGCATCGTCACCGCGACAGGACGGCCGCCGATCCGGATCTCGAGCGGCTCCTCGACGGCGACGACGTCCGTGGCGTCACCGTCCGGGACCCGGACGACCTCGACCTTTCTCGTCGCGTACGGCGGGGCGCCCATCGCCGAAGTATCCTCGCCGCGTGCAGGTCGTGGTGGTCGGCTCAGGCGCACGTGAGCATGCGCTCGCATGGCGTCTTGCTCGCAGCCCGAAGCTGACCGAGCTCCACGCAGCACCCGGCAACCCAGGCATCGCCACGCTGGGGCGCTGCCATCCTGTGCGGGCTGACGACGGAGACGGGCTCCTCGCGCTGGCGTTGACCCTCGACGCGGATCTGGTCGTGATCGGCCCGGAAGGCCCGCTGGTCGCCGGCATTGCCGACCAGCTGCGGCGCAACGGGATCGCGGTCTTCGGGCCGAGCGGCGACGCGGCCCGGATCGAAGGCTCGAAGACGTTCGCCAAGGACGTGATGCGGGCGGCAGGTGTCCCGACGGCGGATTCGCTGGCGGTGGCGCGGCCGCCGTGTGTCGTGAAGGCGGACGGCCTCGCCGCCGGCAAAGGCGTCTTCGTCTGCCGCACGAGCGAAGAACTCGACGAGGCGCTGCGCGCGGTCCAGCAGTACGAGGGCGGCGTCGTGATCGAGGAGCTGCTCGACGGCCCCGAGGTGTCGCTGTTCGCGCTCTCGGACGGGCACCGGGCCGTGCCGCTTGGCGCCGCACAGGACTTCAAGCGGGTCGGCGACGGCGACAGCGGGCCGAACACCGGCGGGATGGGCGCATACTCGCCGCTGCCGTGGTTCGCCGGCGTAGACGAGCTCGTCGAGCGGATCCACCAGCCGATCGTCGACGAGCTCGCGCGCCGCGGCACGCCGTTTCTGGGGTGCCTGTTCGCCGGTCTGATCGTCTCGGATGACGGCCCGAAGGTGCTCGAGTTCAACGCGCGCTTCGGCGATCCGGAGACGCAGGCGCTGATGCCGCTCCTCGAGTCCGACCTGCTCGAGACGCTCGCCGCCGCGGCGCACGGCGATCTCGGCTCAGGCGGCCTGGTGCTCTCGCGCGAGGCCGCTGTGACGGTCGTGCTCGCGGCGCCGGAGTACCCGGCCCGCAGCGACTACGCCGGCGCGGCGATCGACGGGATCGAGGCAGCGGAGGCGACCGGCGCGCTCGTGTTCCACGGCGGAACGGCCGTGCGGGGCGGCACGCTCGTCACGAACGGCGGCCGCATCCTGTCCGTGACCGGCACCGGGGGAACCGTCGCACAGGCTCGGGCGCATGCGTACGCTGCCGCCGGGATGATCCGCTTCGAAGGCGCGCGTCACAGGACCGACATCGCGGCCGCGGTCGATGGCTGAGCCGATCGTCGGCATCCTCGTCGGCTCGGAGTCCGACCGCGCCCGGATGCAGGCGGCAATGGACGAGCTCGACGCGCGCGGCATCGGCTGGGAGTTCGACGTGCGCTCGGCGCACCGCACCCCCGACGCCGTCGCCGAGTACGCGAAGACGGCAGCCGGGCGCGGGCTGAAGGTGCTGATCTGTGGCGCCGGACTCGCGGCAGCGCTCCCCGGGGTGGTCGCCGCGCATACCGACCTGCCGGTGATCGGGGTGCCGCTCCGCTCGTCGATGTCGGTGCTCGACGGCCTCGATGCCCTGCTCTCGATCGTCCAGATGCCCCCCGGTGTCCCCGTCGCGACGGTCGGCGTCGACAACGCGAAGAACGCAGCCGTGCTGGCGGCACGCATCGTCGCGCTCGCCTGACCCGGCTCTAGACTGTTCCAAGTGATCGCCCGCTACGCCCGTCCGGAGATGCGCCGGATCTGGTCGGAGGAGGGCAAGCTGGCGCGCTGGTTCGACGTGGAGCTGGCCGCGCTCGACGCATGGGCCGACCTGGGCATCGTCCCAGCTGCCGACGTCGCTGCGATCCGCGCGGGCGCGACGCCGCCGACCCCGGAGCGCGTCGCCGAGATCGAGCAGACGACCGACCACGATCTCGCCGCGTTCGTCGACGCCGTCGCGGAGCAGGTCGGCGCGGAGGGACGATGGTTCCACTACGGGCTCACGTCCTCGGACGTCGTCGACACCGCGCTCGCTCTGCAGATCCGCGACGCCGGCGGTCTGATCGTTCAGGGCATCGACGCGGCGCTTGCGTCCGTCGTGCGGCTCGCGGAAGAGCACCGCCACACCATCTGCATCGGTCGCTCGCACGGGATCCATGCCGAGCCGACGACGTTCGGGTGGAAGCTCGCCGGCTGGGCGTTCGAGCTCGACCGGGCTCGCGACCGTGTCGGGCGGGCGCTCGAAGGCTGCCGCGTCGGCCAGTTCTCAGGAACCGTCGGCACGTACGCTGCGATCGACCCTGAGGTCGAGCGCATCGCCTGTGAGCGTCTCGGGCTCGAGCCGGAGCCGGTGTCGACCCAGGTGATCGCCCGTGACCGGCACGCGGAGCTGCTGTCGACACTCGCGCTCGCAGCGACGTCGCTCGACCGCTTCGCGACCGAGATCCGGCATCTCGCGCGCACGGAGGTGCGAGAGGTCGAGGAGCCGTTCGCGACGGGCATGAAGGGCTCGTCGGCGATGCCGCACAAGCGGAACCCAAAGGTTGCCGAGCGCATCTCCGGCCTCGCGCGCGTCGTCCGCGGGACTGCGGTCGTCGGCCTCGAGAACGTCCCGTTGTGGCACGAGCGCGACATCTCGCACTCCTCTGCTGAGCGGATCGTGATCCCGGACGCGTTCCTCGCGCTCGACTACATGCTCGACCGCTTCCGCTGGATCCTCGACGGGCTCGTCGTGTACCCGGACCGCATGGAGCGGAACCTCTGGGCCTCGCACGGGCTCTTCTTCTCCCACCGCCTGCTGCTCGCGCTCGTCGAGCGCGGCCTCGAGCGCGCGGATGCCTATCGCCTCGTGCAGCGCAACGCGATGCGCGCGTGGGACGAGTCGCGCGACTTCGGCGAGCTCGTGCGCGCCGACACCGAGTTACGTGCGCATCTCGACGACGCAGCTCTGGCCGAGGTGTTCGACCTCGGCGCGACCGTGGCCAACCTCGACAGCACCTTCGATCGTCTCCATCGCCTGGCTCCGAAGGAGGTCTCCATCAGTGTCTGAAGCAACGCACGTCGGTAGCGGCAAGGTCCGCGAGCTCTACGCACTCGACGACGAACGGCTCCTGCTCGTCGCGTCGGACCGCATCTCGACGTTCGACGTCGTCCTACCGACCGAGATCCCCGACAAGGGCCGCGTGCTGACCGGCCTGTCGGGCTACTGGTTCGCACGAACGCAGAACGTCGTCTCGAACCACCTGCGCGCGCTCCGCGAGGACGGCCGCTCGACCGAGTGCAAGCGCCTCGAGATGCTGCCGATCGAATGCGTCGTGCGCGGCTACCTGTCCGGGTCCGGCTGGAAGGACTACCTCGCGACCGGAGCGGTCTGCGGGCATCGGCTGCCCGAAGGACTCGTCGAGTCGCAGCAGCTGCCGCGGCCGATCTTCACGCCGGCGACGAAGGCCCAGACCGGCCACGACGAGAACATCGACCGCGCGGCGGCGATCGAGCTCGTCGGCGAGGAGCGCTACGACGAGGCCGAGGCGACCGCCCTGGCCCTCTACGAGCTGGTCTCGGAGCACGCGCGCGAGCGAGGGATCATCCTCGCCGACACGAAGCTCGAGTTCGGAATCGACGAAGCGGGGGCGCTCGTGCTCGGGGACGAGGCATTCACACCCGACTCGTCCCGGTTCTGGCCTGCCGACGAGTATCGCGCAGGCGCGACCCCGCCGTCGTTCGACAAGCAGTTCGTCCGTGACTACTGCGAGTCGCTCGGCTGGGACAAGACCGATCCCGGTCCCGAGCTTCCCGACGATGTCGTCGACGGCACCCGGGCGCGCTACATCGAGGCGTTCGAGCGGCTGACCGGCCTCTCGTTCGCCGCGTACGTCGCCGACCCGAACGTGGTGCTCGGATGAGAGCAACCGTGCTCGTTCGGCCGAAGCCGGGGATCCTCGACCCGCAGGGACAGGCGGTCGAGAGCTCGCTTCGACACCTCGGCTTCGACGTCGCCGATGCACGCGTCGGCCGCCTCGTCGAGGTCGATCTCGCGACCGACGATCGCGACGTCGCGCAAGCGCAGCTCGAGCGCATGTGCGAGCAGCTGCTGACGAACCCGCTGATCGAGAGCTACGAGATCGCCTTCGCCGGAGGCGCGTGACCGAACGGCCGCGGATCCCCGTCGTCGTCTTCCCAGGGTCGAACGACGACCGCGATGCGGCGATCGCGCTGGAGCGCCTCGGTGCAGACGCACCGCTCGTCTGGCATACCGACGACGCCCTGCCTGCAGGGACGAAGGCCGTCGTCCTGCCCGGCGGCTTCTCGTACGGCGACTACCTCCGCTGCGGGGCGATCGCACGGTTCTCACCGATCATGCGCGAGGTCGCCGCGTTCGCCGGCGACGGCGGCCTCGTGCTCGGGATCTGCAACGGCTTCCAGATCCTCACCGAGGCGGGACTGCTCCCGGGAGCGCTGCGGCCGAACGCGTCGCTGTCGTTCGTGTGCCGCGACGTGCCGCTGGTCGTCGAGAGCCCGGCGACGCCGTTCACGACGCGTTGCGCGGCGGGCCAACCGCTGACGATCCCAGTGAAGCACGGCGACGGGTGCTGGTTCGCCGACGAGGACGTGCTGGCCGAGCTCGAGCACGACGGCCAGGTCGTGCTCCGGTACGGCGTGGGCGCGAACCCGAACGGATCGGTCGGCGACGTCGCGGGCGTCACGAACGCAGACAGAAACGTCTTCGGCCTCATGCCGCACCCGGAGCACGCGGTGGATCCGTTGCTCGGGTCGACCGACGGGGCCTTGCTGCTTGGGTCGCTGGTCGATGCGGCTCGGTTGTCGGCCGGCGCATTCGTCTAGGCAGCTCCGACCAGAAGCGCCGCCAGCGCCGGCGTCTTCTCGAGTGCGTCTCGGAGCCGATCGAGATCACGCGCGCGCAACGTCACCGGGCCGCGCCGCACGACGCCGTCGGTGGAGTAGGCGATGCGCACAAGGCGCTCGCCTCGCTCGGTCTCGAGCAGCTCGACGACCGAGCTGAACCGCCGGTCGCCCGCCCGCTGTGGGAGTGCGACGCGCTCGACGAGCGTCGCTGCACCGAAGGGAGTCGCCGTCTTTGCCATGGGACGACCGTAGTCGCGCAGTTGCAACAGGTGTGAAGCGCCTACGTCACGAAAGTGTGAAACAACCTCCACAAGAGGTTTGCGGGCGTGCGAAACGGTCGAACCTCGAGCAATGCGTGGTTTCCTCGCCTGTCTCGCTGCGCTTGCGCTCGTCTGCGCAGCGACCCCTGCCGCCGCGACGAGCGCGCCGGGGATCGCCTACGGGCTGACCGACGACGCGTGGCTCGCGAGCGGCCCGGGCACGATCGACGACCGGGTGGCGACCCTCGACGGCCTCGGCGTCCGCGTGGTGCGCTTCACCGTGCGCTGGGATCAGGTCGCGCCCACCGAGCCCAGCGTTCCTGCCGATCCACAAGACCCGGCGTACGACTGGTCGACCCCGAGCACCGTGCTCGACGCGCTGCACGCACGCGGCATCGACGTCGTCCTCCAACTCGACGGCGCGCCATCGTGGTCGAACGGCGGCAAGCCGTCGAACTATGTCCCGACCAGCGCCACGCCGTTCGGCGCATTCGCGACGGCGGTTGCGCGGGAGTACCCGTGGGTGAAGAAGTTCCAGATCTGGAACGAGCCGAACCAGGCACGATGGCTGCGCCCCACCTCGGCGCCGCTCTACGTGACGCGCCTCCTCAACCCCGCGTTCGCCGCCATCCATGCGGCGACCAGCGGCGCGAAAGTCGCGGGCGGCGGCACCGCGCCGCGAGGGTCGACCGGCGGCGTGTCCCCGATCGCCTGGATCATGGCGATGCATCGCGCGGGCGCGCGGCTCGACGCCTACGCGCACAATCCATATCCGCTGAACCCGAAGCGCGAGACACCGCTCCACGCGTCGGCGTGCAGGGCCTGCACGACCGTGACGATGGCGACGCTCAGTCGGCTCGAGCGGCTCGTCGGGCTCTACTTCCCGCACGCGCGCATCTGGCTCACCGAGTACGGCTACCAGAGCAACCCGCCGGATCGCATCCTCGGCGTCTCGCCTGCCCTCCAGGCGCGATACGTCTCCGAAGGGGCGTTCGCCGCATATCGCGCGCCGCGCGTCGATCTGTTGATCCATTTCCTGTACCGCGACGAGCCGACGCTTGCGCGCTTTCAGAGCGGACTCGTCACCCTTCACAACGCGCCGCGGCCGGCGCTCGCGGCGTTCGAGCTTCCCCTCGCGGAGACCGCACGCTCCGGTTCGACGACGAGCCTGTGGGGAGAGCTGCGTGCTCCCGACGTCGGCACCGTCGCCGTGCTCGAGCGCGAAAGCGGATCGACGTGGACATCGTTTGCGCGGATCACCGTCAACGCCCGCGGCTACTTCCGCTGGCGCGGCAGCCTGACGCGCGGTTCCGTCGTTCGCGTGCACGCGAGCGGGCTCGCCGGAGCCCCGCTCACGATCACCTAGGTCATTCGAACGTGGCCGGGCTCGGCCGCGACGCGATCGAGCCACCGCCGGATCGCGTCGTACCCGGTGAGATCGAACTCCCCTTCGTCGGCGGCGTGCGTGTACGCGTACAACGCGATGTCTGCGATCGACATCGCGTCGCCGACGAGCCACGCGCGACCGGCGAGGTGGCGCTCCATCGTGTCGAGTGCGCGGGCGCCGTCCGCCCAGAGGCGCGGCAAGCGCTTTTCGTACTCGGTTCGCGGCAGCTGCGAGTAGCCGATCAGGAACCGCGCGACCGCGATCGCCGGCTCGTGCTCGTACTGCTCGAAGAACATCCATTGCAGCGCCTGCGCACGCGTGTAACGGTCGTCGGGTATGAAGCGGCTCCCTTCGCCGGCGTACCAGAGGATCGCGCCCGACTCGGCCAGCGGGCGACCGTCGTCCAGCACGAGCGTCGGCACGCGCAACGCCGGGTTGAGCCCGCCGAGAATGTCGGGTCGGTTCGACCGGTCGACGACGTCCACCTCGCGCACCTCGTAGTCGATCCCCAGGTGCGCGAAGAGCAGCCTTACCTTGTAACAGTTGCCGGAGACCGCGCTGTTGTAGAGGATCATGCCTCGACTATTGCAGTCCGAACATGGCTGCAGCCCTATCATCGGCCCGTGAACGCGCCGCTCCTGGTCGTCGTCACCGGCATGCCCTCGTCGGGCAAGACGACCGTCGCGGAGTCGCTGGCCACACGGCTTCGCTTGCCGCTCGTCGCGAAGGACGATCTCAAGGAGAGCCTCTTCGAGACCGTCGGCTCGGGTGACGTCGCATGGTCGGGGCGGCTCGGAGACGCGGCGTACGACCTGATGTTCGCGCTCGCGCGGACGATGCTCTCCGCGAGCGTGTCGCTGATCGTGGAGGCGAACTTCTTCGTCGACCAGGCGGCGAGATTCGAATCACTTCCGCAGCATCGGCTCCTGCAGATCCACTGTGCCGCACCGCTCCCGCTGCTGCTCGAGCGCTATGCCGCGCGCGAACGTCATCCGGGCCACAACGACGCCGAGAAGATCGCCGAGCTGCCGGCCCGCCATGCGAGCGGCGCGCACGCTCCGCTCGACGTTCCCGGCGAGACGATTCGGCTCGACACCGCCGAGCCCGTCGACATCGACGCCGTCGCCGAACGTCTCCGTGCGCTGCTCTAGTTGCGCTGCCGGAGACCGCGTGTGCCGAGCCGCACGCCCAGCGCGACGAGGCCGACGAAGCCTGCAAGGACGACCGCGGTGACGACGAACATCAGCGCGACCTCCGCGGGGCCGATGTTCGCGATCACGCTCCCGACGCTACTCCCGCCTGCGGGAGCCGTCCAGTGTCCGAAACGGACAGTCCGAGCGTCGTCCGGACGCGCTCCGAGAGCACGAGGTACTGCTCGTAGCGGTGGTAGCGCGGGTGCGCCGGGTCGAACGTCGCAGGCCTCTTGCCGACGCGCGGTTCACCGATCACCTGGCCCGACCGGAACTGCTCGCGCGTCAGGTCGACCTCGAGCCCGGACGGCAAGCGGTTCCACATGTGCGCCTCGACGCGCTCGCCGTCCAGGAACACATCGGCGGCGAGCACCTCGCCGCCGAGCAGGTCGTGGACGACGAGGGTCGTGATGTCGCACTGCCCGCAGCTCGGGTTGTCGGGAGTCCACTCGTTGTCCTCGGACGCGGTGTCCTCACTCCAGGAGCCGCGGATCGCCTCCTCGAGCTGCGCCAGCGTGAACGTCACGCGCCGATCAGCTCGATGCGATAGCCGTCGGGGTCGCGGACGAAGCAGAGGAAGCTGCCGCCCTCGCGCACCTGGTACGGCGCGCGCTCCGGCTCGATGCCCTGGTCGGCCAGGCGCGCGAGCGTCGCGTCGAGGTCGTCGACGCCGACTGCGATGTGCCCGTAGCCAGTCCCCAGCTCGTAGGTCCGGCCGTCGTGGTTGAACGTCAGCTCGAGGACCGATTCGTGGTCACCGAGCGAGAAGAAGTAGTTCGTCGCCTCCTTCTCGCCGTTCCGCACGATGTCCATGTCGCGCTCGAACGTGAAGCCGAGCGCCTCGTAGAACGCACGGCTCGCGGCCGGATCGGTGATCCGCACCATCGTGTGCAGAAAGGTCGCTGTCATGTCCCAGAGGATAGAGGCACGCCCTCGAGGAGCTTGCCGGTGACGTCCTCACGGCGGGCTTCGGCGTGCGCACG
>DATINO010000120.1:0-10601 GCA_035474195.1 Gaiellaceae bacterium | reverse complement strand
ATGAGCTCGCACTCCTCGTCCACACAGGCCGGGCATACCAGCGAGGTTTCGAGTTCACGCTCGCGCTGCACATGCGGACGCGTCGCGAGCGACTCGGTGACGACCCGATGGCTGGTTGGCATGGACCACGGCATGGGAAGTTCGACGACGACGTGCTGCGCTTCGGCATCGAGTTCGCGGACGGCCGGAAGGCGACGATCTTCGATCCCCATCCCTGGTGGGGAGACCCGGAGCGCGTCACAACGCCTGAGATCGTCCTCATGCAGCGAGGCGGCGGAGGCGGCGGAACGAGTTGGGACTTCCGATTCTGGACGTGGCCACTTCCGCCGAAAGGCCCGCTCGACTTCGTCACCGAGTGGCCGTCGGAAGAGCTCTCACTCACGCGGGTGCAGCTTGACTCCGCCGTCGTGCGCGAGGCAGCCGGCCGCGCCGAGATGCTCTGGCCCGTGGACGACGGGGGCGGCCAGGCGCGCGGTTGGACGCGGCGCTACGCGTAAGTAACAGACTGTTACTTACTCCGGCGCGCGAGCTCGTAGAGCGCGATCGCGCCGGTCGCGGCGACGTTCAGCGACTCGGCTCCCTGGATTGCGACCGTCGCCTCGACGTCGCGCGGAACCGAGGAATCAAGCCCGTCGCGCTCCGCGCCGAGCAGGAACGCGACGCGGCCGGACAGGTCGACGCTCGCCAGGTCTGCTCCGCCGTGCGCGACGAGTGCGACGCGCGTCGTTGCTTGTAACAGACTGTTACTTCCATCCCACGCGCCGGTCGGGACGCGCCAGATCGAGCCGGCGCTCGCGCGGAGCGCCTTCGGGGACGTCGGATCGGCGCAGCCGTCCGACAGCGCGACCGCAGCTCCGAACGCATCGGCCGTGCGGATCAGCGTGCCGACGTTGCCGGGATCCGCGAGCCGCCAGAGCGCGAGCGTCGCGGTGCGCTCCTCCCACCCGGGCAGATCCGTCCGGCGGTAGACGCCGACGACGCGCGGTGGGTGCGGCGCGCTCGCCACCTCTGCGAGGAGCTGCGGCTCGACGTCAACGCCGGCGCGCAGCAGGTCGACCGGCTCGGCCGTCGCCGCCGCGACCGCATCCTCGCCCTCGACGAAGAAGAGGCCGAGCTTGTCCCGCCAGCGCTTCTCGTGCAGCTTCCGCACCAGCTTCAGCCGCTCGTTGTCGCGCGAAGTGATCATCGGCCCCAGTCCAGCCAGGCGCCGTGGAAGTCGAACACCGCGACGCGCTGCGGGCCGCCGTCCGGGAACCGCTCGACCTCCAGCGCGAACCCGTCGTCGTCCGGCGCGCGCGCCGTCGTCACGAACACCAGCGGCTCGCGCCCTCCCGCCTCGTGCAGCGCGGCGCGCAGGCGCTCCGTGCCGGGGCGGTCGAGGTACATCGTCGACGCGGTCTGGAAGACGACCAGCTGCGAGCCGGGAACACGGTCGCGCAGCAAGGACGGCAACTCGGCCACGTAGTCGCCCCGGGTCAGCTCGGGCGGATCGCGCCGTGCCACCTCGATCGCGCGCTGCAGCCGTTCGAGCCGTCCGGCCTGGTCGGGCCACACGAACGCCTGGAGCACCCGCGCGCCGTCGGCGGTCGTGACGTCGATCGGGCTCAGGTCGACGCCACGCCGACGCGCGACCTCGACACGCCGCGCAAACAGCTCACCCGGCGGCGGCCGGCGGTCGTCGCCTCGCAGCTCGAGCTCGCCGCTCCCCCACCTCCCGGACGAGTACGCGTACGCGTACCGGTCCCACAAGAGGTTCAGGCCCGCGGACGGGCCGAGCTCGAGGAGATCGAACGGCCTGCCGTCGTCGAGCGAGAGGAACGCAGGCAGGAGCGCCCACGAGCGCTGCACCTCGTTCGTCTGCACCTCCTGCTCGCTGCACCAGCGACGCAGGAACTGCGCATGTCGCTCGAGCGCCACGTCGAGCGAGTCCCATGCCGCCTCGCCGCCGAGCACCAGGTAGTGCAGGCCGCCGAGCAGTCGCAACGGCAGGTCCCACTCGAGGTCGGGCGCGACGCCGGCGACGCGGGGGTCACCGGCGAGCTGACGACAGACACGCGCGTACAACGGCGAGCGGCCGTCGCAATAGACGGCCTGCCGCTCGAAGACCTCTCGTTGTCTACGCGCGTCTATTTCGCCAGCGCGGCCTTCGCCTGCTGCACGATCTCGCCGAACTTCGCCGGATCGGCAATCGCCAGGTCGGCGAGGATCTTGCGGTCGAGCTCGACGTTCGCCGCCTTCAGGCCGGCCATGAACTGGTTGTACGACAGCCCGTTCGCGCGCGCGCCGGCATTGATGCGCATGATCCAGAGCTTGCGGAACTCGCGCTTGCGAACCTTGCGGTCGCGGTACGCGTACGCGAGCGAGCGTTCGACCTGCTCCTTCGCGTACGTGTAGTTCGACTTCTTGAGCCCGAAGTAGCCCTTGGCTTCCTCGAGGACCTTACGGCGCTTCTTGCGCGCGTGGACGGACCGCTTGACGCGAGGCATTCGCTACCGCCTCCCCAGCATCCGGTTGACGGTCTTCTCGTTGGCGGTGTCGACCGGGTGGTCCTTACTGAACCGGCGCCTCTGCTTCGGCGACTGCTTCCCGAGCTTGCCCGACTTCTGGGCTGCCCTCATCAGCTTTCCCGTCGCCGTCACCTTGAATTTCTTCTTCGCTCCTGAGTGTGTCTTCTGTTTCGGCATCTCTCTTTGCTCCTGCGCTCTTCGTCGGGCCGAGCACCATCGTCATGTTCCGCCCCTCGAGGAGCGGCTGGGTCTCGATGAGACCGATCTCCTTCACGTCTTCGGCAAGACGCATCAGGAGGTCACGCCCACGATCCGGATGCTCGCGCTCGCGACCCCGGAACATGATCGTGACCTTGACCTTCGCGCGCTGGTTCAAGAACCGCTCGACGTGGCCTTTCTTGGTCTCGTAGTCGTGTGTCCCGATCTTGGGTCTGAGCTTGATCTCCTTGACGTTGATCTGCGTCTGGTGCTTCCGCGCGAGCTTCGCCTTCTGCTCCAGCTCGTAGCGGTACTTGCCGTAGTCCATGACCCGCGCGACGGGCGGGTCGGCCTGGGCCGCGACCTCGACCAGATCGAGGTTCTTGCCGTACGCGTACTCGCGTGCCTCATCCGTCGTCTTGATTCCGAGTTGCTCCCCGTCCACTCCGATCAGACGGACGCGCGGGACGCGGATCGCGTCGTTGATGCGCGTCTGGGGCTCGGGCCTGCGGGGAGCTTCGAATCCCCCCGAACGCCTACGCGGCCTCAAATGTCCTTCACCAAGCTCGTGTTGACCTCCTCGTGATACGAAAAAACCGCTGGCATGCAGCGGCGCGGGGTCTCATCAACCTGCATCGGTTGAACCTCCAAGCGCGGAGCCGGGAGGTGAGAGACGGTTACGCCCCTGCTTGCCAGGGACTAAGGGTAGCAAGTTTGGCCTGAAAATCCTGGAGCGACAGCGTTTCCTGGGCGCCGCCGTGCTCCCGGATCGCGAGCGCAGCGTCGGATTCCTTGTCCCCGTAGACGACCACGAACGGGATCTTGTCGACCTCGGCGTTCCGGATCCGCTTGCCGACAGTGTCGTCGGACTCGTCGATCTCCACCCGGAACGGCTCGAGCCGGCGGGCGAGCTCGGCCGCTGCGAGGCGGTGGCTCTCGCCGACCGGGATGATCCGGATCTGGACGGGCGCGAGCCAGACCGGGAACGCCCCGGCGTAGTGCTCGATCAGGATGCCGATGAACCGCTCGAGCGAGCCGAAGCTCGCGCGGTGGATCACGTACGGGGTGTGCTCGCGGTTGTCCGGCCCGACGTAGGTGAGCCCGAACCGCTGCGGCATCTGGGAGTCGAGCTGCACGGTTCCCATCTGCCAGGAGCGGCCGAGCGAGTCGGTCATATGCAGGTCGATCTTCGGGCCGTAGAACGCGCCGTCGCCCTCGTTCAACTCGTACTCCAGCCCGCGCCGCTCGAGCGCCGCGCGTAGCGCACCCTCGGTGAAGTCCCACTCCTCGTCGGTGCCGAGCTTGTTGTCGGGGCGGGTCGAGAGCTCGAACTTGTAGTCGAGGTCGAACAGGTCGTAGAGGTAGGCCGTGAAATCGAGGCAGCCGAAGACCTCGTCCTCGATCTGGTCGCGCGTGCAGAAGAGGTGCGAGTCGTCCTGGGTGACGTGCCGCACGCGGGTCAGCCCGTGCAGTGTCCCCGCGAGCTCGTTGCGATGCAGGGTGCCCGCCTCGGCGAGCCGCAGCGGCAGCTCGCGGTAGCTGCGCAGCCGATTGCCGAAGATCCGCATGTGCCCGGGGCAGTTCATCGGCTTCAGGCCGTAGGTCCGCTCGCCCTCCGGGATCAGGAACATGTTCTCGCGGAACTTCTCCCAGTGCCCCGAGGTCTCCCACAGGCTCTTCTCGAAGATGACGGGGGTCTTCACCTCCACGTAGCCGCGCTTCTTGTTCTCGCGCCGCCGCAGGTCCTCGAGGATGTTCCAGATGATCATCCCCTTCGGGTGCCAGAACGGCGAGCCCGGCGACACCTCTTCGAGGTGGAAGAGGTCGAGCTGCGTGCCGAGCCGCCGGTGGTCGCGCTTGCGCGCCTCCTCGAGCAGCTCGAGGTACGCGTCGAGGTCTGTTTGCGAGTAGAACGCGGTGCCGTAGATGCGGGTCAGCTGGGTGTTGCGCTCGTCGCCGCGCCAGTACGCGCCGGCGAGACCGGTCAGCTTGAACGCCTTGATCGGCGTCGCGTTCTGCAGGTGCGGGCCGCGGCAGAGGTCGGTGAACGCTCCCTGGGTGTAGAGGGAGATGTCGCCTTCCGCTGTGCCGACGAGCTCGACCTTGTAGGGCTCGCCTTCCGCTTCGAAGCGCTTGACCGCATCGTCGCGTGAGATCTCCTCGCGCGACCACTCGCGACCCTCCGCGATCTCCTTGCGGACCTGGTCCTCGATGCGCTCGAGATCCGCTTCGGTGATCGGCTGCGGGAACTCGAAGTCGTAGTAGAAGCCGTTCTCGATCGGCGGGCCGATCGCGATCTTCACACCCGGATAGAGCCGCCGCACCGCCTCGGCGAGCAGGTGCGCGGCCGAGTGGCGCAGGACGTACAGCGCGTCCGGGTCGTTCGCGTCGCGCGCGGTCAGGAGCGCGATGCGGTCGCCGTCGGCGAGCGGGAGCCGGAGGTCGCGCAGCTCGCCGTTCACCTTCGCGAGAACGGCCTGCTCGGCGAGCTTGGGCCCGATCGCCCGCGCCGCATCGAGCGCGGACGCACCGTCGGGAAGCTCGAGTTTCGATTCATCGGGAAGAACGACGTGCATGACGGACGACAAGCTAACCACCTCCAAGCGGAAAGAAACGAACGAGAGAGATCGCCGTCTAGCCCGCGTGCGGTCCGGCGACGGACGACCGCACGCGGCACAGCGTCAGCGTCGTCGTCAGCCGGAGCAACATCACCGAAGCCTAGCAACGAAGCGCATCAACACCCAGGGTGCGGTGTGCTCTGCGCCTGCCGGATGGCGCGAGACCTCGACGAAGCCCGCGCGTGCCCAGGCACGCACCGCCGATTCGTTCCACTCGTAGGGGTCGACGGTCACGTCGGCCCAGCCCTGCGAAAGGAGGTCCGACGCAAGCTGCCGCGCCACCGTCGGCATGATTCCGCGCCCCCGCGCCGACGGGACGAGAAACCCGTCGAGTCCCCCACGCTTCGGCGCGTCTGGCTCCCACCAGGACTGCAGGTAGCCGACCGGCTCACCGTCCTCCTCGACGATCCAGGAGTCGACATCGGCACGGTGCAGGCGCTCGAGAATCTCCGTCTCGTCGTAGGTTCGCCCGTCCCAGTACTTCGAAACGTCGGGATCCGCAGACCACCGAGCGAGCATCGCCGCGTCCTCGCCCCTCGCCGCGCGGTAGCTCAGAAGTCCCACATCACCGAGTCGACGCGCGTGCCGCCGAGCGAGCTGTAGAGCGCCATCGCGGCGGCGTTGCCGGCGTCGGTGAGCACGAAGGCCTCCTCCTGGCCGAACAGGAGCTCCTCCATCAGCCGGCGGCCGATCCCCTGCCGGCGGTACCCCTCGTCGACGTCGATCTCATAGACGAAGAAGATGGTCGGCTTACCGTGGCGCCGCGGCAGGGCATAGCCGAACGCGAAGCCGACGGGCGTGTCACCGTCGAAAGCGGCCACGAAAACGGTGCGATCGTCGGCCAGGAGCGCTGTTTGCGCCTCGTCGTCGGCCAGCGCCCGGATCACGTCCTCGTCGCCGGGCCTGAGCCGCCGGATTCTCGTTTGACTCACAGGTTCGATGGACAGACTCCAGGAATGGGACAGATCAGGAAGCTCATGTTCGTCAAGCCTCGCACAGTGAAGATCGGAGACACGGTCGTCGACGCTGCGAAGCTGATGAAAGGCGAGGAGACGGGGATCGCGCCGATCGTCGAGGATGGACGCCTGATTGGGGTCGTCACAGACCACGACATCGCGCTCAGGGTCGTCGCCGAAGGGCGGGATCCGCACGCGACGAGGGTCGAGGACGTCGCCTCACTGGACCTCGTCACGATCGACCCGGACCAGGACCTCGACGACGCATTGGCGGTGATGGCCCACCACAACGTCAAGCATCTTCCGGTGATCGAGGAGGACGGCACGCTCGTCGGGATGGTTGCCCGCGCGGACGTGCTGCGTCGCGTGGAATCGGAGCGCACCGAAAGCGTCTTCGCCTAAATCTCGGTACGAGCGGACTTTTCGTGGACGATTGCTCTTGCGCACGAGGTGCTCCTCGTCGTACTCTGCGGATCCCATCGAGTGCGGAGCGCAAGTAGGTCGAAGCCCCGCCAAGTGACTGCCAGAGGCTCTCGGGCCCGAAGCGGCCAGTTGGTTGGGTGGACGAAAGCGCCACCGACTCGATGGGATTTTTTGTGGTCCGATAGCACCGCATGGATTTCGAGCTCTCCGACGAGCAGCGGCTGATCCGGCAGACGGCCCGGTCGTTCTGCGACGCCGAGATCGCCCCGCACGCCGCCGAATGGGACCGCGCCGAAGCGGTCGACCGCGAAATCGTCGGGAGGCTCGCGTCACTCGGCTTCCTCGCCGCGGCGCTGCCCGAGGAGCACGGGGGACTCGGCCTCGACATGGTCTCGTACACCCTCCTCGTCGAAGAGCTCGGCCGCGCCGACTCGAACATCCGCGGGATCGTCTCCGTCTCGAACGGGCTGTACGGGAAGTCGATCGCGCGCTGGGGCACGCCGGAGCAGCAGGCGCGCCTGCTGCCACCTCTCGCGGCCGGCGAGGAGCTCGGCTGCTACGCGCTGACGGAACCGGGCGCCGGCTCCGACCCAGGGTCGCTCGAGACGCGAGCCGAGCGCGACGGCGACGGCTACCTCCTCCGCGGCCAGAAGGTGTTCATCACGCTCGGCTCGTGGGCGACGTGGGCGCTCGTGTTCGCGCGCACCGGCGAGCCCGGCCCGCGCGGCATCACCTGCTTCGTCGTCCCGACGGCCGCCGACGGCTTCGAGGCGCGCCCGATCAAGGGAAAGCTCGGGCTGCGCGCGCAGGACACGGCCGAGCTGCATCTCGACGGCGTGCGGGTCGAAGCCGACGCGGTGCTCGGCGAGGTCGGCGGCGGCTTCAAGGTCGCGATGTCGGCGCTCGACCACGGCCGCATCTCGCTCGGCGCCGGCTGCGTCGGGATCGCGCAGGGCTGCCTCGACGCGGCGGTCGCCTACACGACCGAGCGCCGGCAGTTCGGGCGCAGCATCGCGAGCTTCCAGCTCGTCCAGGAGCTGCTCGCCGACATCGCCGTCGAGACGGAGGCGGCGCGGTTGCTCGTCTGGCGTGCCGCCGCGACCGCCGACCGCGGCGAGCGGTACACCGTCGAGGCGTCGTACGCCAAGTACTTCGCGTCCGAGGTCGCCGTGCGCGCCGCCAACGCCGCGCTGCAGGCGCACGGCGGCTACGGCTACGTCGACGAGTACCCGGTCGGCAAATACCTCCGCGACGCGCGCGTCACGACGTTGTACGAGGGAACGTCCCAGATCCAGAAGCTGTTGATCGGGCGCGCGCTCACCGGCGAGAACGCGTTTGCCTGAGATCGAGCCGTTTGGTACCTGGTACCGTCGCGCCGATGCCGCTCGAACGCCCAGAGATCGACCCGCCGGAAGGCGACATCCCGTTCGAGCTCGGGATCGACGACCTCGCCGTCGGCGACGGCGACGAGGCGACGGCCGGCAAGAAAGTGACCGTGCACTACGTCGGCGTCTCGTTCCTGACAGGCGAGCAGTTCGACGCGTCGTGGGACCGCGGGCAGCCGTTCGAGTTCAAGCTCGGAAAGGGACAGGTGATTCCCGGCTGGGACCAAGGCGTCGCCGGGATGAAGGTCGGCGGCCGCCGGCGGCTCACGATCCCGTCGGCGATGGCTTACGGCGCGCGCGGGGCCGGCGGTGTGATCAAGCCGCACGAGCCGCTCATCTTCGTGGTCGACCTGCTCGCGGTCGACTAGCTCCGCAGCCGATACCAGGCTCGGAGCTGCGCGACGACCTGCGCCGCGACGAGGTCACCGCCGGCCTCCGTGTAGTGCACGCCGTCGGCAGCCCGGACCTGGGTGAGCTTTCCATGGACGCGGAGGTACTGCGCGTACCGGCCGTGGAAGTCGTCGAGCCGGTGCCATGTGTCGACGTAGGACGTGGCGTGCGCATGTGCGTGTGCAACATCCTCGAGAATCGCGTTGACGACCGGGAAGCTCTTCCTGAACCCTGGGCCGTCCGGGATCGGAAGACCGAGCCACACGACGCGGATGCCTTCCGCGTTCAACTCACGCGTCACGCCGTCGATACGGCGGCGGTACTCAGCGATCCACGACGGGCTGCCGAACGGCCCGACGTGCGCGCCGCCCATGTAGTCGTGCGCGTCGTCGGCGCCGAACGAGAACACGACCACGTCCGGGTGCAGCTGGCGCGGCGCCTGCTGGATGCGCGTGAACCAGTTGTAGAGGTCGGTGCGCGCAAGCCCTGTCGACAGCCGGCTCTCGACACCGACCACGTCGATCGCGCCGCCGATCCGCTCGAGCGCGTCGCCGGGGACCTGTGCGAGCGAGTCGCCGGCGACCCAGACACGCAGCGGATGCGCCGCCGTGAAGAGCGGCTTCGCCTGCTTGGTCAGAGGCCGGCGCGGCTTCGGCTTGTTGGTGGTCGGTGGCGTCGTCGCGGGAGGCGGCAGGCTCAGGTGCACCTGCGTGTCGATCTGGTCTTCGTTCTCGCGGCCGATCGCGACCTGCAACTCGTGCCGCGGCGTCGTCAGGTGAAGTGCGCGCGAGAACGAGACGAGCGGCTTGGTGACCCGCAGCGCGACGTCGCGCTGGAAGCCCGACGGCTGGATCTCCGCCTGCTTGCGTAGTCCCTCTGCCTGCAGAATCGCTGCAAGGAACAGCGCGAGTGCGAGGACGACGATCCCCTTGTACGCAGCGATCATCAGAAGCGGAAGTAGATGAAGGGAGCAACACCGGTCGGGCCGAGCGTGTTGATCAACGTGAGCGCGACCGCCACGCACGCAGACTGCGCGACCACCGGTAGGCGCTGGAACGACCCGACGAGCGCCGTCACCGCGCTCGGGCGGATGTACTGGCCGACGATGCCGACGGCGATCGCGAGCACGACGGACGTCGTCACGAGCGGCGAGCTCTGACCCCACGCGTCGAACAGCCGAACGATCACGTCGCCCGCGCGCGCGAACGAGTCGGCGCGGAAGAAGATCCACGCGAAGCAGACGAGGTGGAACGTCAGGATGCGGCCGACCCACACCTGGGCTCGGGTATGGGGCCTCCACCCCGTCGCGCGCTCGACCGCAAGGCCGAGCCCGTGGATGCCGCCCCACACGACGAACGTCCACGCCGCGCCGTGCCAGAGGCCGCCGAGCAGCATCGTCAGCAGCAGGTTGCGGTACGTGAAGATGCGGCCCTTGCGATTCCCGCCGAGCGGGATGTAGAGATAGTCGCGCAGGAAGCGCGACAGCGTCATGTGCCAGCGCCGCCAGAAGTCCTGGAGCGAGACCGCGGTGTACGGCGACGCGAAGTTCTGCGGGAACTCGAACCCGAGCAGCAGCGCGATGCCGATGGCGATGTTCGTGTAGCCGCAGAAGTCGGCGAAGATCTGCACCGCGTAGCCGTAGACCGCGACGAGGACCTCGAGCGACGAGTGCCGGTTCGGCGCGGCGAAGACGTCGTCGACGACGTGCGTCGCGAGGTGGTTCGCGATCACGACCTTCAGGAAGAGCCCCGTCACGATCAGGAAGAACGCGCGGCCGGTGTCCACCCGGCGGGGGTCCCGTGGCGTCTCGAGCTGAGGCAGGAGCTCGCGGGCGCGGACGATCGGCCCGGCGACGAGATGGGGGAAGAACGCCTGGAACACGGCGAACCGCATCAGTGTCGTCGGTACGAGCTCGCCGCGGTAAGTGTCGACGACGTACGAGATCGCCATGAACGTGAAGAAGGAGACGCCGACCGGGAGCGTCTCGTTGACGATCCACGCGGTGCCGAACGCGTTCGCGGCCGAGTTGACGAAAAATCCCGTGTACTTGAAGTACGCGAGCAGCCCGATGTCGAAGCCGACTGCGAGCGTCAGCAGAGCCTTGCGGGCGCGCTGCTCCTGCGT
>DATINO010000119.1:0-5087 GCA_035474195.1 Gaiellaceae bacterium | reverse complement strand
GACGCGACCCGCAGCGTGCAAGCGTCTCCGTCGTCGGACATGTCGGCTTCTGCAGCGCGGACGCGGGCGAGGATCGTCTTCGCGTGCTGGTAGAGCGCCATCCCGTCCGGCGTGAGCGAAACCGGCCTCGTACCGCGGGAGCGCTCGACGAGCCGCTTTCCCACGATCGACTCGAGCGCAGCGATCTGATGGCTCACCGCCGACTGCACATAGCCGAGTCGATCACCCGCCGCGCTGAACGACCCCTCGTCCGCGACCGCCTCGAGCGCGAAGAGGTGACGGAGTTCGATGCGAAGCCAGCGTTCCAGCACGGTCGCTCGATCATACGAACGTGACCACGCTCGCAGATGCCGCTCCGTGCTAACTCGATCACCGTTCTGCATTGGCACTCTCGTATTCGAGGATCGATGCTCCCGCGCGTGCCGGTCGCGACCGACGCAGGAGTGCGTTCGCTCGAGCCTGTCGACTGGCCGGCCGTGCGCGCGATCTACGAGCTCGGGCGCGCGACAGGCCGTGCAACGCTGGAGACCGCGACCCCGTCGTGGGAGCTCTGGGACGCCGCGCACATCCGCGGGCACCGGTGGGTCGCCGTCGTCGACGAGGACGTGGTCGGCTGGGCCGCGCTCGCCCATCCGCACCGAACAGCCGGTCGTGGCGTCGCCGAGTCGAGCGTCTACGTCGAGCCGAGGTTCCACCGGCAGGGCGTCGGAAGCGCCCTGCTGCGACGGCTTGTCGACGAATCCGAGCGCGCCGGGTTCTGGACGCTCGAGGCACGGGTCGTCGAAGGGAACGACCCAAGCCTTCAGCTCCACGTCGCGCAGGGCTTCCGGCTCGTGGGAGTCCGAGAGCGAATCGGCCTGTGGCGTGGGTCCTGGCTCGACGTCCTGCTGCTCGAGCGGCGCAGCCGCATCGTCGGGGTGTGAGCTACGCGCGGATCGCGCTGAGGAGCGCGACGCACAAGACGATCATCGCGATCCCGAAGAGCTGGGCCGTGCGGAGCCGTTCGCGGAAGAGCACGAAGGCCGCGACCGCGGCGAAGGCGGCGAACTGCGATGCGAGGACGGCGCTGACCGCGACGCTGTGGCGCGCGCCGAGCGAATAGGCCGCGAACCCTGCGACCTCGCACACGCCGGAGGTGACGACGAGCGGCACTGCCGCTGCCTCGATCCGGACGCGCCGAGCAACGAGCAGCGGTAGTGCGACGAGGGCGACGCCTACGACCCGCGGCGGGATCACCGCCCACACGAGCGGCAGCGCGTTCGACACGCGCGCGGTCGCGAAGAGGCCGACACCGAAACTGCACGCGGCGACCCCTGCAAGCACCGAGGCTTCGATCGGGTGGGCTCCGCCGCCTGCATCGTCGGACGACGTGAGGCTCGCGAGCACGACCCCGGCGGCGATCAGTCCGAGCAGGATCGCGGACGAGACACCGAGCGCCTCCCCGGTCGCGACCGCAAGGAGCGCAGCGATCGCACCCTCGGTGGAGCTGATCGGCGCGACGATCGACACCTTCCCGAGGCGCATTGCCTCGTACACCAGGAGCAATCCGGCCACGTTGCCGGCCCCCGCCAGGGCGATCCACATCAGCTCGGTCCGACCGAGGTCTCGGGGGATCCCGGAGACGACTGCCACCGGCGCGGTGATCGCCAGACCGACGAGCATGACCCACGCGAGAACGGACCGTGCGCCGATCAGCCGGCTCGCCTTGGCCGCGCACAACGTCCCCGCCGCCCAGCAGAGAGCCGCGCCGAGCCCACCGAGGATGGCGATCACGCGAGCTACATTAGGTCCTCGACCGCGTTAGCGCGGGACGGCGAACCGAAGGAGCCGGCCCTGCACCGTGTCGGCGGCGTAGATCGTCCCGCCAATCAGCGACATACCGGAGAGATAGGCAGTGCGCGTCGCGGTGACGGCTGCGACCACCTTGCTCGACCGCGGGTCGACGAGCGCCGCAAGGAGAGGAGCGACCACGCCGGCCACGCTACTCAGCGGCCGGCGCGGCGCCCTCGGTCGATCGACGATCTCGATAGTGAACGAACTAGGCGGCGAGCCGCCTCTTCGCCTTCTGGAGCGACGGCAGCGCAGACTTGGTCTTCGCGAGCACACGCGCGCGCACGTCGACTGACGCAGGCTTCGGGCCGATCGTGATCTCCTCGCCCGTTGCGGGGTTCCGGCCGACGCGGGCCTTGGTCGCGGGCTTCACCCGAACGGTGAGCTGCACGAGGTTCCCGATCTTGACCTTCTCGGCGTTGCCGATCTCGCCGAGGACGACTTCCTCGAGCGCCTGGATCGCGCCCTTCGCCTGGGCGCGGGAGAGGCCCGACCGCTCGGCGACGGCTTCGGCCAGCTGACTTTGAGTAAGGGGCATTGGTTCTCCTTGGATTGACTGCCGCCGGGATTCAAGCGGGATCCGCGGACAGCGCCGCCGGAGAACCGGCAGGAGCACGGGCCGCCCGGGCGAATCCCCGCGCTGGTGCCCCAGTTCAGCGCCTTCGGCGAGGACGCGTTCGGCAAGCGGGCCGAGGCGGCCGCACGCTTCTTCGGCACGCCGCAGTACATCCTCGGCCAGACCGTCATCGTCATCCTCTGGATCGCGGTCAACGCGATCGCGGTCGGGCTGCGGTGGGACCCGTACCCGTTCATCCTCCTCAACCTGGCGTTCTCGACGCAGGCCGCGTATGCGGCGCCGCTCATCCTGCTCGCGCAGACGCGCCAGGTCGAACGCGACAAGGAATCGTCCGACAAGCTCGAGGCGCACCGCGAAGAAGTGACGGTGGCGATGCAGCGCCGAGAGACAGAGCTGAAGCGAGAGACGGACGAGCTGAAGGCGCTCCTGCAGTCGAACACCGATCTCACGCAGCAGGACAAGGAGCTGACCGAAAAGATCGAGGCCCTGACGCGAGAGATCCACGCGCGCCTGACCTCGACCTGATCGGTCATGCCCGCGTCAGTGGGACATCGTCCCCTTGACGTTTCCGACATTCAGCAGCCCGACTTGTCCTTCGTCGACCGCGGCGAACGCGTGCGAGACGAAGGGATAGAGACCCGGGTCGTCGATCTTCACGTCGAACACACCACCGCCGCCGGCGGGAACCGTGACCGTCTGGACGTCGTGCAGCGCGTCCGCCGGATTGAGATCGCCGAACGGATAGGCGGTGTTCAGGATCGTCCCGACGATGTGGAAGTCCGTGTCCAGCGACGGGCCGGCGTCGACGACCCAGAAGCGAACGAGATCACCCGGTTTCGCCGTCAACGGGTGCTTCACGTACTGCCCCGCGTAGCCGTTGAACGTCATCCAGTCCGGCTGGCGCGCATGCGCCTTCGCAACGTCGAACTGCGCCGGTGCATTGAGGCCGTCGGAGCCCAGGTACCACTCGCCCGCGACGAGGACGTAGTTCTCGTCCGCGGGGGCCAGCACGCCCGGCTTCGGCTCCACGACGATCGCGCCGTACATTCCGTTCGCGATGTGCATGAGGACCGGCTTGGTGCCGCAGTGGTACATGAAGACGCCGGGATCGTTCGCGCGGAACGTGTAGCTGACCGACTTGCCCGGCAGCACGTCGGTGAACGCCTTGTCCGGAGCGATGCGCGCGGCGTGGAAGTCGACCGAGTGCGGGATCGCGCCCTTGTTCGTCAGCGTGATCTTCACCAGCTGCCCCTGGCGGACGTGGATCACGGGGCCGGGCGCGCCGTCCGACCACGCCCACGCGGCGTACTTCACGCCGGGGGCAATCTCGATCGTGATGTCGCTGAGCACGAGATTGACGTCGGCGACCGGGCCCGTCTGCGCGGGCGGCAGCGCGGCGGGATACGGCTTGTGGGCGGCGGCCAGCTCGTCTGCATTCGCAGGGGCGGCGCCGGCATAGCTCGTCAGGTCGTTCGCAGCCGTCGCGCTCGAGCCGGTCATCCCGGGCATCCCGGCCATCCCGCCCGTGCTCGTCGCGACAGCGCCGCGATGCACGTCGTTGCGTGCATTGCGGGCGTCGATCCACATCATCAGCGAAGTGAACGCGAGCACCGCGACGAGGAAGCCCATCAGGAGCGCTCCCGCGCCCCAGAATGCTTCCGAGTCGGACGAGTTGTAGGTGGATTGGGACGAAGTCATCTGCCTGCTCCTTTGTGAACGTTTGAACCGACGGTAGAAGCGCGCCGGAAACGCGACGTCATCGATGACCCTGATCGCCGGTACGGGTTTCCCCGCAATCGAGCCGCCCCGGAGCGGCGGGACGTGCGAGCGGAGCCGGACCGCGTCTCCGCGAACCCCCCGATCCGCCGGCGAGTCGCAGCGTCGACGATGGGGTGAAAGGAGGTGCGCCATGACGAGTGCGGCAACGACGCAGCCGCCCGACCTGAACGCGACGGCCGCGCAGTGGCAGTCGGCCCTGGACGCGGCCACGCGGGCGCTCGAGGCGGATCGCGCCGTCCTTTCTCCCGCCGAGGTCTCTCGGGAGGCACATCGCCTGATGGAGGAGCGCCGCGAGACGGCGGCGCTCCTCCGCACGCTGGCTGCTCTGCACCACCTACGCCCTGCACCCTGGCTCGCGGCGGCGCCGGTCAGTCCGCACCGGCTCGGACTGCCGGAGCATGTCGCCGCGTGCCTCTTCGATCTCGACGGCGTTCTCACCGACAGCGACGCGCTCCACGCATCTGCGTGGGCGCAGGCGCTCGAGCCCGTCCTGCTGGGACTCGCACTCGACGATCGTGCGCCGTACACGCCGTTCGACCGGGACGCCGACTATCACGCGTACTTCGACGGACGGCTCCGCACAGAGGGAATCACGCTCTTCCTCGCGGGACGCGGCCTTCGTCTTCCCGACGCGGCGATCACCGAGATCGCGCGCCGCAAGGGCGAGCTCGTCGAGCACGGGCTCCACTCCCGAGGCGTGGCGGCGCTCGCTGGAGCACACCGGTACCTCCAAGCGGTTGGTCTCGGCGGGATCGGGCGCGCAGTGGTCTCGGCGAGCACGACCGCTTCCCCGATGGTTGAGACGGCCGGCCTGGCGGAGCTGATCGACGTTCGCGTCGACGCGAGCACGATGCAGTCACTGAATCTCCGCTCCCGCCCCGCTTCCGATCTGCTGGTCACC
>DATINO010000118.1:0-29190 GCA_035474195.1 Gaiellaceae bacterium | reverse complement strand
GCGGGCCCCAGTTCGTCTTGCCGGTGACGAACTCGTAATAGACGGAGAAGGTGTTCAGGCCCAGCCCGAACAGCGGGTCGGTGTGGAGCACGTGCGGCGGCGCGTCCGGCTCCCCGACGGAGTCCGGGATCGACACCGGCGTCGGCACGATCTCGATCCGCTCGGCCCCCAGCAGTCGTGCTTGCTCGGCGAGGTACGACGACGCCGCGACGACCGTGCGCGCCGACTGCACGAGCCTGCGGACGAGCCTCGGAAACCGACGCACGAGCTCGACATCTGTCCCCCACACCTGCAACACATACGGCTTCCCGGTCGCGCGGGCTGCGACTGCGGAGGGCAGCCAGTGTGCGTGCACCAGGTCGGCATCGCGAGCGGCGCGCTTCGCCGCGAGCGTGTACGACGCAAGGAACGCCGGTACCAGGGCGGCCTTCCACGGTGCCGCGCGCAGGTTCTGCGTAATCCCCGAACCGAGCGCGATGCCGAAATGCCTGAACGTGGCCGGCGAGACGACATCGACGTCGACACCGCGGCTCCGAACCGCTTCCACAGATGCGTGAACGAACGCCCCTGCGATGGGCTGGCTCGGCGTCGGGTACGACGTCGTCAGGACGACGACCTTCATTCCTGCTGCGTGAAGACGACGGGAATCGCGAGCGCAAGCGCGACGAACGCGTAGAAGTAATAGAACTGCATGGTCAGGTAGAAGGCGTTCGACGCGAGCGTGCCGACGAGCGCGGCCGTGCAGCCCCACGCCAGCGGGCGGACGCGCGCGGCGAGCGGATCGCGCGCTGCCGAAAGCGCCCGGCCGAGCGCGCGTGCCGCGTGCAGGCGCCAGAAGATCCAGAACAGGAACGCGGCGAACAGCAGCGTGCCGACGAGCCCGGTCTCGACGATCAGGGCGACGTAGTAGCTGTGCGGGCCCCAGTTCGTCTTGCCGGTGACGAACTCGTAATAGACGGAGAAGGTGTTCAGGCCCAGCCCGAACAGCGGGTCGGTGTGGAGCACGTGCGGGATGAACGAGTAGACCTGGAAGTGCGCGTTCTCCGAGCCGCCGCTCGTCTGCACGCGCGACTTCAGGATCGTCGTGAAATACGACCGCCGCGACAGCACGATGCCCGCGAGGATCGCGACCGCGAGCCCGATCGGCACGAGCAACTGCGGCGTGCGGAGATACCGCCGGTAGGGCACGGCGAGGATCAGCGCCCCGACGCCGAGACCGAGCAGCCCGCTGCGCGACAGGGTCGCCGCCTCGACGATGAGCAGGAAGCCGACCGTTGTCGCAAGCCATTTACGCATGCGATGGCCGCGCTCGAGCCGCAGGTAGAGCGGCGTCAGGACGAGCAGCGGGACGATCAGCATGATCCCGAGGTGGTTCGGGTCGCCGGTCATCGCGTTCGGCCGGAACACGCTCGCGCCGTTGATCGCGCCGTACACGTTGATCTGGCTCGCTCCGCCGGTGATCGGCGAGAGCAGCGTCGCATCGAGATTGCCGCCCCGACGCGCGTCGAGCAACTGCAGCACGCCGTACGCCGCGTTGAACACGATGCCGGCGCTGAACCAGCCGAGCGTCCGCCAGAAGTAGCGCTGCCCGCGGCGTGACAGCCACACGACCGCCGCGGCCAGGAACGCGAAGTGGATCGCCCACTTGGTGAGCCCCTTCCCCCACTGCGCGAGCGCGTCGGAGTCGGAGAGGTCGAAATAGCCGAGCAGGTACACGAGCAGGAACACGGCAAGGAAGCCGGCGAGGACGGCGCTCGTGTGCGGGATGCGCCACCGCCGCGTCCCGAGGACGAACGCGATCAGGAAGCCGATCGCCAGGACGTCGGCGAGCGAGACGGTGCCGGCGAAGCTCCAATGCACCTTCTCGAACGTCACGCAGAACACGCTCGCGAGGAACAAGAAGCTCGTGACGCGCCTCATCCGACCACCTGTTCGAGCAGGCGGGCGAGCTCCTCCGAGCGCGTGCGCCGCGACACCTTGCCCCGCCACTCGTCCGTCAGCGGCGTACCGTCGAGCGTCCCGGACTTCCAGTTCCGATGGAGGTCGCGCAGCGCGGCGGTCATCCCCGCGATGTCGTCGGGAGCGACCACGATCCCGGCACCCGCCTCGCGGATGAGGTTCGCCGCCGCCCCGTCCGGCGGGACCACCGCAAGGATCGGCCGCTCGGCCGCGAGGTACTCGAACACCTTCCCCGAGAGGACGCCCTTGCCTCGGCCGCCCGCCTCCGGGATGAGCAGGAGCAGCGCCTCCGAGTCGCGCTGCAGCTCGAGCGATCGCCGCCGCGCCGCGTAGGGGATCAGCTCGAGCCGGTCGCCGAGCGCGCGTGTCTCCGCCCATTCGCGGTCGGTCGAGCGGAAGTCGCCGAGGAAGCGGACGACGACGTCGTCGAGGCCCGAGCCCTCGAGCGCCGTCAGGAACGGACGCGGGTCGCGCTTGCCGAAGAACGAGCCGGTGTGCGTGAGCCGGAAGCGATCCGACTCGTGGCGCTCGAGCCCGGCGAAGTCGTCGAAGTCGGAGCCGTTCGAGATCGTGACGACGCCCCCGCGAGGGGAGCGCTCGCGCAGCTCGTCGGCGATCGCGTCGGAGACACAGGTGATCGCGTCGGCGTTCCGGGCGACGAGACGTGCGACGACGTGCTCGCCCTGTTCCTTCGTTCGCACGAGCAGGCTCTCCGCGCGGCGGTGCGGGTTGGCGACGAGCGAATCGCGGAGATCGGCGACCCACTTCACACCGGTCGCCTTCTTCACGGCCGCCCCGATCAGGTGCACGGACGACGGCGGCGACGTGGTGATGACGACGTCGATCCCCTCACGCCGCACGATGCGGATCGCGGCCGGGATCGCGGTCAGGTTCCAGCTGACGTTCTCGTCGGGGACGAGCAGCCGCCGCCCGGCGAGTTGCGCCTGTCGCGAGATGCGGACGAGCCCCTGCGTCCCGTGAAGCTCCTCGGCCGGCTTGCGGCCCTTCGGCCCGAGGTAGCGCGCGCGGTGCACCCACGCGAGCGTGGGCGGCTGGAGCTCGTCGTCGCGGTGGATCCACTTCGGGTCGTCGGGTGCGAGCACGTGCGTCTCGATCCCGAGCTCCGGCAGGTGCGTCGCGAACTTGAGCGGCCGCTGCACGCCTCCTCCCCCCGCGGGCGGGAAGTAGAGGCTGACGATCAGCGCCTTCATTCCGGGAGACGATAGAGACGCCCCGCGCGAATCGCCCAGGTTGCGCCGTAGCGGCGCGCGATCGCCGGATCGTTGCTCTGAATCCACCGGTGCACGTCGTCGACCCGCCGGTACGGATCGTTCGCCGCCGTGTTCGCGACGTGGGTGACCGGTGCGGCGACGATATAGACGGGCGCGACGGCGGCCACCTCGTAGCTCGTCCGCACCGGCGCGATCACGATCGCGCCCTTCGGCACCTTCGTGCGCAGGTTGTGGATCAGGCGCGCGGACAGCGCGTCCGGGTCGCGCGGGCTCTTCGGGCTCCAGTGGGAGAAGCCGTGGACAACGACCGGCAGCACGAAGAGCCCCGCGGCCACCGCGGCGAGCCGGTGATGCTCGTGCACCGGCCGCGGGCGCACCACGAGCACCGCGGCGAGCGCGAGCAGGCCTCCGATCAATGCGACCCAGGTGGCGAGCGCCGGCCCGCCGTGGCTCAGGCCAACGCCGAAGTCGCCGGGCCAGACGATCTGCAGGACGATCCCCGCGGCGAGCGCGGCCGGCAACGCGATGAAGCGCCGCGCCGCGAGCGCGAACGCTCCAGCGAACGCGAACGGCAACGGCGCGAACCCGGCCGCGCGGCGGGCCTGTGAGAGCGACGCGGCGTCGGAGAGGTGCACGAACAGCCACGGCACCTCCATCAGCAGGAGGATGAGGAGGGAGCCGCCCAGCACGTACTGCGCCCACCGCCTGCGGATCGCCAGTGCTGTCAGCGGCAGCAGGAACAGTGCCGCGATTGCGACCGGGCCGGTCCGGCCGAGGACTTCGGGCGCGAGCCGGAAGTGGTGCGGGCCGGAGATCACGAGCTGGTCGGCGTACTGCTGGAGGCCGCGCAGCCGCTCGGCGTCGCTCGGGTTGTGCGCGCGCGTCTCCTTCACGAGCGGCCGGAGCCACAGAAGCACCGCAACCACCGGCACCGCCGCAGCGAGATACGCACGCCATTCGCGGTACGCGACCACCACGAGCGGCACGAGCATGAAGAGCGCGTACGACGAGTGGACGAGAGCCAGCGCGCCGAACACGACGACGGTCGCCGCGTAGTTCCGCGAGAAGACCAGCGCGATCGCCGCCGGCGCGAGGATCTGGCGCGCAGCGTTGGCCGGCTGCGAGAGCTGCGCATACGACCCGCCGCCACCAGGCGCGAAGCAGAACAGCGCCACCTGCGCGAGCGCCACGGTCACGCCGCCGGCGCGCGAGCGGAACACGGCCGCACCCGCTTCGTAGGCGACGGCGACCGCAATCGGCGCGAGCAGCGAGCCCTCGTGTCGCATGACGACCGACGGATCGAGGCCCGAGAACCACGCGACGAGCGCGTCCAGCCCGTGCCAGAGCGGGAACGCGTAGCCGGGGTGCAGTCCCCCGTCCCTGAACTCGTCGACCGTGCGGAGGTGCAGGTCGCCGACGTCGACCAGCTTGCGCACGCGCGCCTCGTGGAACAGACCGTCCCCGACGACGGCGCCGGCGGTGTGCCACAGGAGCCAACCGAGCACGACGCCGATCGCAATCGCACCAACGGGCCGCCGTCGCTCGATTCCGAGTCGCCTCCGCGCAACGAGTGCGGCGACGAAGAGCAGCAAGAGGAGAAGCGCGGCGAGCTTGACGTTCGAATGCACGGTGAAGACGACCGTCCAGACGGCGAAGAGCGCGCCCATCGTCCACGCGACGACCTCCGACATCGACCGCCCGAGCGCGAGCCCCGGCAGCAGCACGAGCACCGTGCCGAACGCGAGGCGGATGTATTCAGTCACTTGATCAGCGTCGCTGCGTCGCCGGACGAGAGGAAACGGATCCCGTCGCGGTAGGCGTCGCGGCGCTGGACGAGCGCCCTCAGGCGGAGCGACCAGAGCAGCATGACGCGGGCGCGCTCGGCCGTCCTCGGCCCGTCGTGCTTCGCGAAGAAGCGGAGGTGGCTGCGCAAGTTCTCGACGTACATCTGACCGCCGTGGGACGCCCCGCCGACGTGCACCACCTCAGCGTCCGGGAGGAACAGCACCTTCCACCCCGCCCGCCGGAACCGCGTCATCCAGTCGACCTCCTCGCTGAACATGAAGAAGGCCTCGTCGAACATCCCGACCGCATCGACCGCGTCGCGGCGCACGAGGAGCGCCGGCCCGTACAGCCAGTCCGCCTCGATTTCCTCGTCATGGCCGAACCCGCCGACGTACAGCGGGTTGAGGAGCCGCGTGCGCGGAGCGAGCTTGCGGATGAACAGGTACTCGGTGGCGAGCCGCCACACGGTCGGCTCGCCGCGCACCGAGCGCTGCAGGGTCCCGTCCATGTTTCGCAGCCGTGGCCCTACGACCGCTGCTTCGGGATGCGCGTCGGCGTATGCCACGAGACGCTCGAGGCCGTCGCCGACGACCCAGGCGTCCGAGTTGAGCAGGAAGAAGTAGCGCCCGGTCGCGACGCGCATGCCGGCGTTGTTCCCGCCGCCCATGCCTTTGTTCTCCTGTTCGATGAGGCGGGCATCGGGGCGCTTGCTGCGCACGAGCCCTAGCGTGTCGTCGGTCGAGCCGTGGTCGACGACGACGAGGTCCTGCCCGGCGACCGAATCGAGACATTGCTCGAGCCACGGCAGCGCGTTGTACGTGACGACGACGACGGTGACGTCAGGTGCGTCAGGCAGTTCCATCGGGCACCGGCGTGCGGCCGAACACGTTTTCCCAGAGCACGATCGCGACTCCGGGCAGCGCGAGCAGGATCGTCATCACGAAGAACAGGAAGCCGCAGGCGAACGCGTGGTCGTGGTCGATGCTGAGCTTGCCGAGGAAGCTGACGAAGAACGCCTCGCGCACACCGATGCCGTTGACGGTGAACGGCACGAGCATGACGAGGAACAGGAGCGGACCGAGCACGACGTACGGCAGCACCGAGAGATCGATCCCGACGGCGCGGCCGGAGGCGTAGATCGCGACGACGCGCGTCAACTGCGCGGCCGCGGTGACGACCGCGACGACGAGGAGCGCGCCGGGATGGTCGCGGTAGCCGTGCAGCCCGTCGTACACGGCGCGTGCCGCCCGCTCGACGCGCAGGCGACGCGCAACCCCACCGAGGAACACGAGCCGCCGGCGAACGGTACGCGAGAAGAAGACGAACGCCGTCGCGATCATCCCGAGCACGAAGACGAGCTCGATCCAGAGATACGCGCCGATCGGATACCGCCCGATCGCGAGGAGCAGCCCGATGCCCGCGAGCAGGAGCGTGACCGCCCCGCCGAGCGCCCGCTCGAGCAGCACCGATCCGGCGACCGGCGTGATCTGCCCGGGATGCCGCCGTGACGTCTCGTAGATGCGCGATGCGTCGCCGCCGACCGACGTCGGCAGCACCTGCCCGACGGCGTACGACACGAAGTACGTTCGGGTCAGCCAGCCGACCGACTCGCGGATGCCGCGCACCGCGAGCAGCCGCTGCCACCGCCAGGCCATCGGCGGCACGGTCACGAGCGTCAGTCCCGCGGAGAGAAGCAGCCAGGGCACGCTCGCCGACGCGATGATGTCCTTGGTCTTCCCGACGTCGACCTTGCTGAGGATGTACGCGACCGCGAGCGACGTGACGAGCAGCGTCGCCGCGATCTTGAGCGAGCGTCTCATCCCGCGAGCCGCGCGTGCACCCGGTGCAGCGCAGCAACCGCGTCGCGGACGTCGTCGTCGCTGTGTGCGGGCGACATCGGCAGCGAGAGCACCTCGTCGCCGGCGCGCTCGGTCACGGGCAGCGGCGGCTGGTGCGGCGCCATCCGGCCGCGATACGCACTCAGCCGGTGCACGGGCAGGAAGTGGATCGACGTACCGATGTTCTCCTCGCCGAGCGCCTGCTGCACCGCGTCGCGGTCGGCGAACGTGATGCGCACGACGAACAAATGGTTCGCGTGGTGGTCGCGCGGGTCGCGCGCGACGGCTTCGACGCCGTCGAGCCCCGCGATCCCCTCCTCGTAGATCGCGACGTGTCGCTTGCGGATCTCCGCGTGCTGCTCGATCTTGTCGAGTTGCACGAGCGCGATCGACGCCAGCACGTCGCTGAGGTTCGACTTGTAGCCGGGGACGACGATGTCGTACGTCGAGCCGTGACCGCGCCGCATGACCCGCAAGTCGTCGATCGCCTCGGCGAGATCGTCGCGGTTCGTCGAGATCAGCCCACCTTCGCCGGCGGCGATGTTCTTCGTCGCGTAGAGCGAGAAGCAGGTGAGGTCGCAGATCGAGCCGACCTTCCGGCCGCGGTGCCTCGACTCGGCCGCATGCGCCGCGTCCTCGACGACGGGCAGGCCGATCGCCATCAGGTCGTCGAGATCGGCGGGCTGGCCGTAGAGGTCGACGGGCATGATCGCCTTCGTCCGCTCGTTGACGAGCGCCCGCACCGAGTCCACGTCGACGTTGAGCGTGTCCTCGCGGATGTCGGCGAAGATCGGCGTCGCGCCGGTGTGCACGATCACGTTCGCCGTCGCCGGCCACGTGAGCGAGCTGGTGATCACCTCGTCGCCGGGGCCCACGCCGAGGGCGACCAGCGACAGGTGCAGGGCGGCGGTTCCGGAGGACACCGCGAGGACGTGCTTCGCCTCGAGGTAGTCGCGCATGCGTGCCTCGAGCTCGGCGGTGCGCGGCCCCGTCGTCAGCCAGCCGGAGCGGAGCGTCGCCGCAACCGCGTCGATCTCCGCGTCGGTGATCGCGGGCGGTTGGAACGAGAGGAATTCAGATCGCTTCGCGGAGACTTCCGGCATCTGCGGTCACGAAGCGTATGCGGTCCGCGGCGGCGTTCGCCCGCGCGAGCGCCTCGTCGCGGGAATCGCCGGTGACGAGCAGCGCGCCGGCGCGGTCGGCGCCACGGCGAAGCGGCGCGAAGACGCAGCCCGGCTCCCGGTAGATCCGCACCCGCTGGACTCCCTCGAGGCCGTCCGGCACGTCGACACGCTCGAGCACCCCGGGGGGCGCGACCAGGAACTTGGTCACCGCGCCGCCGACCCGGGCTTTGGGTGCCGTCAGCACGAGCTCGGCTCCGACCGCGGCATCGATCGTGAGGCCGTTCAGGTCGATGCCCGTGACCGCCTGCACGAGCTCCGCGTCGTGCCCGCCGCCGAGACGGGCGGCGACCTCGACCACCTTCGGGCCTTGTGCGTCGATGCGGAGCTGAGTGTAGGAGGGGCCGTTTGCGATGCCAAGGGCCATCAGCGCCTGCGTAACGATGTCAGACACCTTCAAGGTGTCCGACACCTCGCTCGGCCACACGTGCGCGAGGGCGACCCCGAACGCCGGTGGGTCGGCGACGACGCGGTCCGTGACCGTGAGCCCGTGGAAGACACCGCCGACAGAGAAGCCGACCACCGTCACCTCGGGTCCGTCGACAAGCTCTTCGACGAGCGCGATGCCGTTGCGCGCCGCAGCTCGCGCGCGCTCGATCGCGTCCGGCAGGTCGGCCGGGTCCTCGACGAGCGTCAGCCCCTTTTGCCCCTGGCGGTCCGGCGCCTTCACGACGACGGGCCCGGACACCGCGGGCGGAGCGTCCTCCCCGCCGACCACCCACCACCGCGGCTGCGGCACGCCGGCCGCGCCGAGGCGCTCCCGCTGACGCAGCTTGTTGGTCGCGAGCACCGCCGTCGCGGGCTCGATCGGATGCGGCAACCCGCTGCGCTCGGCAGCGCGCGCCGCGACCCCGACCGGCCAGTCGGTGCCCGGCGAGACGACGCCGTCGATCGCGAGAGCCGACATCAGGCGCTCGATCGCCGGCTCGTCCTCGGTCGAGAGGATGCAGCGGCGGTCGGCGAATCGGAATCCGGGCGCAGCGGGATCGCGGTCGACGACGGCGACCCAGAGGCCGCGTTCGTGCGCCGCCTCGAGCAGCCCGAGCTGTGCGGGACCTGCGCCTAGGACGAGTAGGCGCGGACTTCCCGAGCGAGAATCGCCCTCCACCACGCCTCATTGTCGCGATACCACGCGACGGTGCGCTCAAGACCGGCCTCGAAGCTCGTCCCGGCGGTCCAGCCGAGCAGTCGTTGCGCCTTCTCGGTCGTGCCGATGTGCCGGTCGACCTGCCCGAGCCGCTCCGGCACGTTCCGCACCAGATCGGACGGACGGCCGAGCGACTCGAGGACCATCGACGCGATGTCGCGCACGGTGATGTCAATGCCCGTGGCGACGTTGATCACCTCGCCCGCGATGTCCTCGATCGGCGCGTCGATCACCGCCTCGATCGCCTGCGCGTCGTCGAGTACGTAGAGCCAGTCGCGCGACGCATGCCCGTCACCGTGGATCGTCAGCGGCTCGCCGGCGAGCGCCTGCGTGATGAAGCGCGGCACCACCTTCTCGGGATGCTGGCGCGGGCCATAGTTGTTGAACGGCCGCACGATCACGATCGGAAGGTCGTACGTCGTCCAGTACGAGTAGGCGAGACGGTCGGCGCCCGCCTTGGTCGCAGCGTACGGCGAGCGCGGGTTGAGCGGATGCTCCTCGTCCATCGGTGCACGCTCCGCCGTGCCGTACACCTCGGACGACGAGATGAGGATGAAGCGCTCGATGGGCGTCGCGCGGATCGCGTCGAGCAGGATCTGCGTCCCTTCGACGTTCGTCGTCACGAACTCCGACGCGCCGTGCTCGATCGACTTCTCGACGTGCGACTCGGCGGCAGCGTTCACGATCACGTCGACACCGCCGACGATCTCCCGCACGAGGCCCGCGTCACGTATGTCGCCGTGGACGAACGAGAGCCGTGGATGGCTCATCACGTCGGCGAGGTTCTCGAGGTTGCCGGCATACGTGAGCGCATCGAGCGTGACGACCTCGTGGTCGGTCTCCTCGAGGAGATGGCGCACGAAGTTCGACGAGATGAACCCCGCACCACCTGTCACCAGCACTCGCTTCAAAGCTCCTCCTCGATCGTATACAGCGGCCTGCCTTCGACGTCCCGCTGGATCCGGCCCAGCGACTCCCCGATCAATGCCAGGACGAAGCCCTGGATGCCGAGGACGAGCACTATGCCTGCTCCGCCGAAGAGCGGGCCCGGGAAGTTGCTCTGCGAGATCCAGTACGCAATGCCGTAGACGCCGATCGCAGTGGCGGCGAGCGTGCAGACGACGCCGAGCGTGACTCCGATCCATTGCACGGGTTGGGGCCAGAAACCGGCAACGACGTGCAGCGCCAGTCGCACGAGCCGGAACGGCGAATAGCGCGAGCCGTGCGCCGCGGAGGCGTGCGAGACGTCGACCTCCTCGACCGAGACGCCGCTCGAGAGCACGAGCGCCTTCGTGAACTTCTGCCGCCCGATCGCACCGAGCATCGGCTCGATCGCCGAGCGCCGGTAGCCGTTGAACGCGCAGCCGAAGTCCGAGATGTCGACGCGCGTGAACGAGCGCAGGAGCCCGTTGATCACGCGGCTCGGGAGCGTGCGGCTGGGCGAGTCGCGGCGCGCCACGCGCCTGCCCGACGCCACGTCGACTCGGTCGAGCGCGTCGAGCAGCCTCGGGATGTCCTCCGGCTCGTTCTGCAGGTCGCCGTCCATCGTCACGATGCGGCTGCCGAGCGCCCGCGCGAGCCCGGCATGCATCGCCGGGTGCTGGCCGAAGTTGCGCTTGAACCGCACGACACGGACGCGCGGATCGCGCTCGTGGATCGCGCGCAGCGCGGCGAACGTGCCGTCCGTCGAGCCGTCGTCGACAAAGACCGCCTCCCACTCGCGCCCGTCGAGCGACGCTGCGATGCGGCGGTGCAGCTCCTCGACCGAGCCCTCCTCGTTCAGCACCGTGACGACAATCGATACGTCCATCGAACGAGACCCTAACCAGCGCCTCGTAAGGTCGGGCACGTGTGGCAGGCAGGTGAGACGATCGTGCGCCGGGAGGTGCTCCACGAAGAGCCGTGGTGCGAGTTTCCGGTCGTCGTCGTCCGTGACGAGCCGGAGCTCCTCGCGACCTACCTGGCCGCAGGAACGCGATTCTCGTTCCCGCAGCACCAACTCATCCACCCGTGGCGGGGCAACCACGAGATGTGGGAGGGCCACGGCATGCTCATGCTGCAGCGCCCCGGCAACGCGTACGCGGTGTTCGTCCTCTGGCACGGCGAGGGGCGCGAGTTCAGAAGCTGGTACCTCAATCTCCAGGAACCGTTCCGGCGCACGGAGACGGGGTACGACACGCAGGATCTCGAGCTCGATCTGATCCTCCACTCGGACGGCCGCGTCGAGTGGAAGGACGACGAGCTGCTCGATGTGCGCGTCGAGGAGGGCCGCTTCACGCAAGATCAGGCCCGTGACATCCGCGCCGAAGGACGACGACTTGAAGCGGAGCTCGGAACGAGCGGCCGCTGGTGGGATGCCTGGTGGGCGCTCTGGGAGCCCGACCCCGCCTGGGACAGCCCGTCTCCGGTTCGAGCCGCTCGACACGCCTGAGGCAACAGGTGTCTGACACCCGTGGTGTCAGACACCCACACCCTCGCGATGTGATCCCGCGTAAATCGACGACACTCTTCGGCTTCACGACGCTCGGGCTCTTCTGGGGCGCGTGGGCGTCGGTGCTGCCGAGCGTGCAGGACGCGACCGAGCTGTCGAAAGGCGCACTCGGCATCGCGCTGCTCTTCGTGTCCGTCGGCTCGGTGCCCGCGATGTTCTTCATCGCCGGCCCGGTCGTCGCGCGGTTCGGCGCGCGTGCCGCCGCGTACTGCGCCGCCGCGTTCGCGGCCGCGACGACGCTGCCCGGGCTCGCCGGCTCCTTCCCCACGCTCGTCCTGGCGCTTGCGGCGGCCGGCGCGACCTCGGGGATCTTCGACGTCGCGGTCAACGCGAACGCAGGCAGGATCGAGAGCGTCACCGGCAGGCGGCTGATGCCGCTCGCGCACGGCCTCTACTCCGTCGGCATCCTCGTCGGCGCCGTCACCGCGGGGATCGCCCGCGGCGCGGGCGCCGGCCGCGAGCCGATCCTGCTCGCCGTGTCGCTCCTCATCCTGGTCAACGCCTTCGCCGCGATCGGCGACGACGCGCCGGTGCACACGGAGCCGGCGCGCGGGATGCGCCTGACGCGGCCGCTGATCGCGATCGGCCTGCTCGGCGCGGCGGCGTTCGTGGTCGAGGGCGGCACCGAGAGCTGGAGTGCCCTCTTCCTCGCACGCGTGCACGACGCGAGCCCGACGGCCAGCGGCTTCGGGCCGGGTGTGTTCGGCGCCTCGATGGCGGCCGGGCGGTTCTTCGGCCAGGCGGCGGGACGCGTCGGCGACCGCACTCTGCTCGTCGGAGGCGCCGTCGTCGGGACGGTCGGCTGCCTGCTCGCGGCGCTGAGCCCGGACGCACCCATCGCACTGATCGGCCTTGCGGTCGGCGGCGCCGGCGTCTCGCTGAACGCGCCGATCATCTTCGGCATCGCGGGCCGGCGGCCCGACGCCGCGACGGCGGTCGCGACCGTGACGACGATCGGCTACCTCGGCTTGCTGGTCGGGCCTCCGCTCGTCGGGCTCGTCGCGCAGGCGTCGTCGCTGCGCGTGTCGTTCGTCGTGCTCGCGGCGATCGCTGCCGCCGTCGCGGCAGCCGCCCCGCGCGTGGTCGGCGCTCAGAAGGCGCCGGCGTAGCCGTTCACCGCGGGCTGGCCGCCCAGATGGGCGTACAGCACGCGCGAGCCCGGTTCGATGCGGCCGTCATGGACGAGGTCGATCAGCGCCGCCATCGACTTGCCCTCGTACACGGGGTCGGTGATGACGCCTTCGAGCCGCGCGCACAGCCGGATCGCCTCGATCGTCTTCCCGTCGGGGATGCCGTAGGTGCCCGCGTGCCACTCGTCGAGGAGGACGATCTCGTCGTCGCGCAGCTCGCGACCGAGCCCGATCGCCTCGGCGGTGCGACGGGCGATGCGCGCGACCTGCGCCCACGTCTGCTCGACCGTGGCCGAGCCGTCGATGCCGAGGACGCGGCGCGGCCGTTCCTGTCCGGCGAACCCGGCGATCATCCCCGCGTGCGTGGACCCGGTGACCGTGCACACCACGATCGTGTCGAAGAACACCCCGAGCTCGCGCTCCTGCTCCTCGACCTCGTACGCCCAGCGGGCGAACCCATGGCCGCCGAGCGGATGGTCGGAAGCGCCGGCCGGGATCGCGTACGGCTTTCCCCCACGTACCTCGACATCCGCGAGCGCCTGCTCCCAGCTCGGCCGGATGCCGATGTCGAAGCCGCCCGGATCGAGGCGCACGTCGGCGCCCATGATCCGCGACAGGAGGATGTTCCCGACCTTGTCGTAGACCGCGTCAGGCCACTCCACCCAGTGCTCCTGCACGAGGACGCAGCCGAGCCCGAGGTGCGCCGCGACGGCCGCGACCTGGCGCGTGTGGTTCGACTGCACGCCGCCGATCGAGACGAGCGTGTCGCAGCCCTGCTCGAGTGCCTCGGCGGCGAGGTACTCGAGCTTTCGCACCTTGTTGCCGCCGTAGGCGAGGCCGGAGTTGCAGTCCTCGCGCTTCATCCAGACGTCGACCGCGCCCCCGAGATGCTCGGTGAGCCGTCGCAGCGGATGTACCGGCGACGGGCCGAACGTCAGGGGGACGCGGTCGAAGTCCGCGAGGCTCACGAAGCGGAGCTTACGCGGCGTTCTCCAGTGCCGGCTCGAGCGCGACGACCTGGGCGGCCTTCGGCCTGAGCCTGATCGCGAACGCAGCCACCGAGCCCACGGCGACGACTGCCGCGCCGATCCACACCGCCGGCGTCATGCCGTCGACGAACGACCTGCCGGTTCCGTAGCCGCCGTAGCGCGAGAACACCGAGGCGAGAACCGCGACGCCGAGCACTCCGCCGAGCTCGCGGATCGCGTTGTTGGCACCCGACGCCTGTCCCTCCTCCTCGCCCCGGACGGAACCGAGGATCACGTTGGCGATCGGGGCGAAGAACATCCCCATCCCGACACCGGAGATGGCGAACGGGAGAACGATGTCCAGGTACGGCGTCGTCGGTGTCGAGACCGCTGCGATCCAGCCGAGGCCGATCGCCTGCAGCGCGAGGCCGGTGCCGATGATGCGGCTCGCCGAGATGCGGTCGGACAGTGCGCCCGCGATCGGCGCGACGACCATCGGCATCGCCGTCCACGGCAGGATGCGCAGGCCCGAGCCGAGCGGCGAGTACCCCTGCACCGTCTGGAAGAACTGCGCGAGCAGGAAGATCGCGCCGAACATCCCGAAGCTCATGAGGAGGGACGCGACGTTCGCGAGCGCGAAGGTGCGGTTGCGGAAGAACCGCATCGGCAGCATCGGATGCTCGGTGCGCAGCTCCCACGCCACGAAGAGCGCGGTGACGAGGGCGCCGGCGACGATCGCACCGACGATCTCGGGCGAGCCCCAGCCGACGGAGTTGCCGCGGACGAGCCCCCACACGATCCCAAGGAGGCCGCCGCTCGCGAGCACGAGGCCCGGAACGTCGACGCGGCCGAACGGCCCCTTCGTCTCGGCGAGCCGCGGCACGAGCGCGAGCAGCGCGATGCCGACCGGCACGTTGAGCCAGAAGACCCAGTGCCACGAGAAGCCGCTGACGACGGCACCGCCGACGAGCGGGCCGAACGCCACCGCGAGGCCGCTGATGCCGCCCCACGCGCCTAGGAACACGCCACGCCGCTCTTCGGGAACGCCGGCCGAGAGGATCGTGAGCGTCAGCGGCATCACGATCGCGCCGCCGAGGCCCTGGATCGCGCGGGCCGCGTCGAGCGCGCCGATCGTCGGCGCGAGCGCGGCGGCCGCGGACGCGGCGGTGAAGATGGTGATCCCGATCGCGAACAGCCTGCGGCGGCCGAAGCGGTCCCCGAGGGCCGCACCGGTGAGGAGCAGCACGGCGAACGTCAGCGTGTAGGCGTTGACGGTCCACTCGAGGCCGCTGATCCCGGCGTGTAGGTCCTGGCGGATCACCGGCAGGGCGGTGGTCACGACGAGGTTGTCCAGCGTGACCATGAAGAGCGCGAGCGAGGTGATCGCGAATGTCCACCACATGTTCGTCGTTGATTTGTGAGTCATTACTTACCTCCGTTCGAAAAAAAAGGGAGCCTACGGCTCCATCCCGTCCTTGCAGCCCTCGAGCAGCCGCCGGCCCCAGTCCTCGGCCGGTGCCTGCATCGAGCCGAGCACGTTCATCAGCATCCCGTTGGCGAAGAACCGCGAGATCTCGTCCATCTCGAGGCCGGAGACCCGCTCGACGTAGGAGACCAGGTCGCCGAAGCCGCCGCGGACGACGGCGCCGACCGCGGGATCCTCGCTGGCGGCGTAGGCCTGCATCTGGGCGCGCAGGTAGACCCGGTCGGAGGCGAGCTGCTCCCCGTAGGCCAGCCCGATCGCCCGTAGCGCCTCCTCGCCGCGCTTCCCCTCGGCCGCCCGCTGCATGAGCTCGAGCGTCTGGCGGAAGCACCGCGCGACGACCGCGAGATACAGCTCCTTCTTCGTGCCGAAGAGCCGGAAGACATACGGCTGCGAGATGCCCGCCCGCTTCGCGATCTCCTCGGTCGAGGCGCCGTGGAGCCCGTGCTCGGCGAAGACGCCGAGCGCGGCGTCGAGGATCTCCTCGCGCCGGATCTCCTTCGACTTGCGTTCCGTCACCACCATGCGCCTAGATTAGTGATGACTTACTAGTTTGTCAAGTCGGGAGATAGACGGCGAACTCGCCGACCAGGACACGCCGGTACCCGAGCTCGACAAGCCGCTTCGGGAGCGGCAGGCCGATCGAGCGACGGAAGAACACGAACCCGTGACGAGCGGAGTCCACCGCGTGGGCGTAGTCGAGCGACCGCGGCTTGAGACCCACCGGCCGCTGGACGACCCCATGGCGAATCCAACTGTTTCCCGGATCGAGCTCGGTCGCGACGATCCGCTCGTGCGAGTCGAAGTCGAGGCGGTAGGTGATCCAGTAGTCGGCGTAGACATGGGTGATGCCTCCCTGCTCGAGGACGCCGATGAGCGGGGTCAGGTCCCGAGGCACGACGGGGATCCCGTGTGGGTGGACCGCTTTCGTATCGGCGTCGATGCGCTGGATGCTGATCGCGGAAAGCGCGAGCGCCGCGACCGCGACCGCGACGGCTCCGGCGACGCGCCGCCCGAGTTGCGCCACGAGCACCGCGATCACCGGCGTGAGCACGATCAGGAAGCGAGGCGTCGCGGACAAGAAGGTGACGCGACGCGAGAGCGCCCAGATGAACGGGAAGGCGAAGAAGATCGCGAACAGGAACGCGACCCGCTGGTGCCGGTACCTGACCGCTGCGGCCACCGCGAGAGCGAGCAGCAGTGCGTATGCGAGTGTGACGACGACCTTGCCCGGCGGGGCGATCTCGCCGGTCAGCGGCGTTCGGAGGCCGAGCGTCATCGGCAGGAGCGGCGACGCGAAGAGCCGGAGGCTGTGTGTGTAGTCGTGCAAGCCGGCGCGCGCCATCAGCGAGGCCCAGTCGTGTCGGGCGTTGAAGACGAACCACGGCAGCGCCCCGACGAACGCGAGGATGGCCGCGAGCCAGGCATGCCGAAGCGCATGCGGTTGCTTCCACGCCGACCAGGCGAGCGCCGGCGCGGCAAGTGGAACGATCTGCACGCTCTCCCAGAACGCGAGGCCGAGCGTCAGGCCGACGAGAGCGACGCGCAATCGCGTGGGCTGCTCGATGACGCGCAAGAGAAGGAGGAGAAGCAGCGCGGCATAGACGATCTCGCTCGCGTAGAAGCCGTACTGGTGTGTGAGGTGAACGAGGTTCTCGGGGAACCACATCCACATGAGCGCACCCGCGAGGGCAGCCGCCGGCGCCGGGAGCACACGGCGGCCGATGCGCCACACGATCAACGCGGTCACGGCGGCAAGCGCGACCGGGACGATGCGGAGCACCGTGTAGCTCGCACCGAAGACCGCGAACAGAGGAACGGTGAGCAGCACCTCCTGCGAACCACCGTACGGCTGACCCCAGTAGAACGTCGTGAAGTGCCCGTGCAAGGCGTGGCGCACCATGAGCCCGACGACCGCCTCGTCGGAATCGGGGATACCGATCGCCGACCGGTCGATCCAGATTCGGAGAGCGAGCCCCGCGACGCAGACCAGTACGAACGTCGCGATGCCGATGCGGGCGGCGTGCGCGCGAACGCGAACCCGGCTGGCGGCCCCGACCGCTGAAGTCACGCGTTCAGCAGGGTTCCGAGCGCCTCGGCCACGCGGTCGAGCTCGCCCTCCGTGAGCCGCGTATGGAACGGCAGCGCGAGCGCGCGCTCGAAGACCCGGCGGGCACCCGGAAACTCGCCCTGGTCGCGGTAGGCGCCGAGGAGCGGCAGCGAATAGGTTCCGATCTGCGCCTCGATACCCTGCGCGCGCAGCTCCGCGAGCATCCGGTCGCGGTCGTCGACCTGGATCACGTACGCCTGCCAGCCGTGCACGTCGCCGTCGTCGGCGCGCGGCAGCAGCACCGGCAGGTGCGCAAGCCGCTCGCTGTAGCCGTCGGCGATCCGGGTCCGCGTCGCGAGCAGCTCGTCGAGCCGCGCGAGCTGGGGGATCCCGACGGCGCAGAGGATGTCTGAGAGGCGGTAGTTGAGCCCGGGGACCGGCATGTCGGCCGGGACCAGCGAGCGCCAGCCGTGGTTCCGCAGCAGGCGGACTTCCGCCGCGAACGCTTCGTCGTTCGTCGTCACCGCGCCGCCTTCGCCGGTGGTGACGATCTTGCGCGGATGGAAGCTGAGGCAGCCCGCGACGCCGAGGCTCCCGCACGCGCGTCCGCGGTAGCGCGCTCCAAGCGCGCCCGCGGCATCCTCGAGCAGCGGCACCTCGGGCAGTTCGTGCAGCGGCAGCGGCCGGCCGAAGAGGTGCACGGCGAGCAGCGCCTTCGTCTTCTTCCCGACCTCGACCTGCGCGGGGTCGATGTTCATCGTCTCCGGGTCGACGTCGACGAGCACCGGGCGCAGCCCCGCGAGCGCTACGACGTTCGCCGTCGCCGGGAACGTGTACGCCGGGACGAGCACCTCGTCGCCCGGCTCGAGCCCGAACGCGAGCACCGCGAGATGGAGCGCAGCGGTGCCGGAGCTGACCGCGAGCGCGTGCTCGACCTCGCACGCCTTCGCGAGGCCCGCCTCGAACTCCGCGACCTTCGGTCCCATCGTGAGCATGCCGCTCTCGAGGACTTCGCGCACCTCGTCGAGCTCGGGCTCGCCCGTGTCGGGCCAGCCTAAGCGGATGCGAGTGCTTTGGTCCGGTACCACGCGATCGTCTTTTCGAGGCCTTCGTCGAGCTCGACTGTCGGCTCCCAGCCGAGCACCTCACGAGCTTTCTTCACGTTCGGAATGCGGAGCTCGACGTCCGCGTAATGCAGGGGCTGGAAGACGATCTTGCCGTCCGCGCCGCTCAGCCGCTTGATCCGCTGAGCGAGGTCGAAGATCGTGACCGCGCCGCGCGGATTCCCGATGTTGAACGCCTGGCCGACCGCCGCCTCGTGCTCGAGGCAGGCGAGGACGCCGCTCACCATGTCGCTGACGTACGTCCATGCGCGGATCTGAGAGCCGTCGCCGTGAATCGTCAGGTCGCGGCCTGCGAGTGAGGCCTCGATGAACGCGCGGATCGCACCGCCGCCGATCTGGCCGGGACCGAAGATGTTGAACGGGTGCACCGTCACCGCCGGCAGGCCGAGCTCGTCGTGGTAGGCATGGGCCATGTGCTCACCTGCAAGCTTCGACACGGCGTACGTCCACCGCGCCTCGCCGACGGAGCCGATCGTCGAGACGTGACCCTCTTCCACGTTCAGCGCGTGCGTCCCGAATACCTCGCTCGTGGAGAAGTCGACGTACCGCTCGAGCGTCGGCAGGGTCGCGAGGGCAGCCTCGAGCGCGTTGTACGTGCCGATCACGTTCACGCGCATCACGCGCACCGGGCTCTGGAGCACGGAGTCCACTCCGGCGATCGCTGCGCAGTGCACGAAGTGCGTCGCGCCGTCGGCAGCGGTGCGAAACGCATCCGCGTCGAGGATGTCGCCCTGCACGAGCTTGAAGTTCGGATGGTCGCCGAGGTCCGTGCCCGAGAGCGAGTCGCGGTGGAGACTGTCGTACGCGACGACCTCGTTCCGCTCGACGAGCTCACGTGCCAGCGTCGTGCCGATGAAGCCCGCGCCGCCGCTGACGAAGATCCGCTTGCCCTCCAGCACCCGGCGAAGGGTACGCGCTAGGCGATGACGGCTGCTGCTTCGGCTTCGACGTCAGCCGGCGCGCGCCACGCGACGACGACGAACGCGATCGCGCCGACGCTCATCCCGCCGGCGATCTCCATCCAGACCGCAGCGTTGCCGTGATAGCGGTACAGCGGGCCAATGATGAGCCGCCCCAACGGCCCACACGACCCGCTGGCCGCCATCACCGCGGTCATCACCTTCATGCGCAGGGCGGCAGGGGGCCGCGTGGTGATGATTCCCATGATCGGCGCGTTGACCAGCGGCACGAAGAGCCCACAGAGCACGACCGCGGCTCCTACCACGGGCCAAGAGACCGGCGCGGCGACGATCCAGAGCGGCAGCGTCGCGGCGACGATCCCGAACGACGCGAGCTTCAGCGGTGCGAACCGGTCGAGCAGCTTCATCACGAGCACCGAGCCCGTGATCGCGCCGATGCCGAACGCCGTGAAGATCCAGCCGACGATGTGCGGGTTGCGGTCGTAGCGCGTGTACGCGAGCAGCGGCACCGCGACGGTGATCCCGTTCGCGGCGCCGTCGAGCACGATCGTGATCAGGCTGAAGCTGCGGAGCAGAGGGTCGCGCCAGATGTAGCGCACGCCCGCCATCAACCCGCGGCTGTCCTCGTCGCCGGCCACCGGCTTGCCGCCGCGGACGAGCGTGAGCACGACCAAGAAGGCAAAGAGGAACGTCGCGCCGTCGACGACGAGCAGCGGCGCCGTCCCGATCCACGCGATCAGCGCGCCGGCGATCGACGGCCCGATCACGATCGGCAGGTGCTGCGCGCCGCCGAACATGCCCGACGCCTTCGACACCGCTTTCTCGTCGTCGCCGAGAACCTCGGGGATGATCGAGCGCTGCGATGCGATGTACGGCGTCATGAAGATCCCGAGCGCGAAGACGATCAGGACGAGCAGCGAGAACGTGAGGTGGCCCGTCCAGTGGAGGAGGGGGACGAGCGCCACGAGCGGGGCGCGGACGAGATCGGAGACGAGCATCGAGGTCCGCGCGCCGAGCCGAGCGACGACCGAGCCGCTCGGGATCCCGAGCAGCGCCATCGGGAGGATCTCGGCGGCGAGCACGATGCTCATCCGGGTCGGCGAGCCCGTGGTGGCGAGGACGAACCACGGCAGCGCCACGAACGTCATCGCGCTGCCGGTGCTCGAGACGGCCTCGGCGGTGAGCAGCGCAGGCAGCGTGAAATTCCTCATGAGGCGTAATATAGTACGTCCGTCCGTTTTTGTAAAGTGAGGATCATGCCGAAGGTCAGCGATGCCCACCGCGAGGAGCGCCGCCACCAGATCACGGAGGGGGCCCGCCGCGCGTTCGGCGAGCACGGCTACACGGGTGCAACCGTCGAGGTGCTCGAGCGCGAGATCGGGCTCTCCCGCGGCGCGATCTTCAGCTACTTCCCCTCGAAGCTCGACCTGTTCGTCGCGCTCGCGCAGGAGGACCAGGGGCGGCTGATCGAGCTGTGGCTCGATCGGGGCTGGGAGGGAGTCGTGCGGCACATCGTCGAGGACGACCCGGCCTGGATCGGGGCGTACCTCGACGTCTCGCGGATGTTGCGCACCGATCCAGCGCTGCGCGACCGCTGGCGCTCGCTCAACCCGGAAGGCCAGGCGGCGCTCGAGACGAAGTACCGCCGGCTGCAGGAGTCGGGCGAGATCCGCGGCGATGTGCCGCTCGACACGCTCGGCCGGTTCCTCGGGATCGTGTTCGACGGCATCGCGCTGCAACAGGCGGCGCGCTTCAGCTCACCGATCGACGTCGAAGGGACGCTCGAGCTACTGCGGTCGGCAGTCGCGCCGAAGTAGGATCGGACGTCCGTGCGGACCGTTCTCTTCGTCGGCGCAGGCCGCCATCAGCGCCGCGCGATTCTCCGGGCGAAGGAGCTGGGCCTCCGCGTCGCCGCGGTCGACCGCAACCCCGATGCACCTGGGCTCGCGGAGGCGGACATCGCGAAGGTCGTCGACTTCTCCGACGTCGCGGCGGTACTGAAGGCGACGGCGCGCCTGAAGGTCGACGGGGTGCTCACCGTGTCCGCCGACCGAGCGGTGCCGGTGGTTGCCGCGGTCGCCGACGCGCGCGGGCTGCCGGGCATCGGGATCGAGACCGCGCATCTGATGACGCACAAGGTCGCGATGCGTCGGCGCCTGGCCGAGGCAGGCGTTCCGCAGCCGCGCTTCGCCGCGGTGCGGACGCTCTCGGAGACGCGCCGCGCTGGTGACGAAGTCGGCTTCCCGGCCGTGCTGAAGCCGGCGGACAGCGGCGGGCAGCGTGGCGTGTTCCGCGTCGACTCGCTCGACGACGTCGACCGTCACCTGCACGAGGCGCTCGTCGCATCGCCGACGGGCGAGGCGATCCTGGAGGAGTTCGTGCATGGCACGGAGATGAACGGGATCGTGATCGCACGCGACGGCGAGGGCATCCTGCTGACGCTCTCGGACCGGATGCGGCCGCCCGGGATCGGCTTCGGCGTCGGCTGGATCCACGTCTATCCGCCGACGATCCCGCCGGAGCAGCTGTCCGTGTCGGAGCGCATCGCACTGCACACCGTGCACGCCCTCGGGCTGCGCACCGGGATTGCGTTCCCGCAGCTGATCGCAGCGCCGGACGGGCGCGTGGTCGTGGTCGAGTGCGCGGCGCGGATCCCCGGTGGGCAGATGGCCGATCTCGTGCGGTGGGCTGTCGGCGTCGAACTCGTGGACGTGCAGCTGCGGATGGCGCTCGGCGACGAGTTGCCCGACGAGCTCGTACGGCCGCAGTTCGCACAACCGCTCGCGATCCGCTTCTTCACCGCCGAGCCCGGGCCGTTGCCGACGGGAGTCGTGCAGCGCATCGGTCCGCTCGACAAGGTGCTTGCGTTCCCGGGCGTCGTGCAGGCGGACGTCTATCTGCAGCTCGGCGAGACGATTCGCCCGGTGCGGCTCGACGGCGACCGCCGCGGCTACGTGATCGCCGTCGGGGACACGAACCTCGATGCGCTCGAACGGGCGGAGGCGGCCTGCACGCTCCTCGACGTGGAAGTCGAGTGACGGACCGGCGGACTGCGCTCGTCGCCGCCGGCTACGACGCGATGGCCGACACATGGGAGACGTGGTCGGCGCAGCTCTCCGACGACCCGCGCTTCGAGTGGCTGACCCGCCTCACGGACCGCCTCCCGGCAGGTGCGCAGGTGGTCGAGCTCGGCTGCGGGAACGGCACGCGGGAGACCCGCGAGCTCGCGGCGCGCTACCGCCTGACGGGTGTCGACCTGTCAGCAGAGCAGCTCCGCCGGGCCCGCGCGCGCGTTCCCGGCGCGGCATTCGTGCAGGCCGACCTGACGACGGTCGACTTCCCTCCCGACTCACTCGACGCCGTCTGCTCGTTCTACGTGCTGAACCATGTGCCCCGCGAGCTGCTGCCGCAGCTCTTCGACCACGTGCTGACCTGGCTCCGGCCCGGCGGGTTGTTCCTCGCGACACTCGGGGCAAACGACCTCGACGAATGGGAGGGCGAGTGGCTCGGCGTCCCGATGTACTTCTCGGGTCATGACCCTGCGCGCAATCGCGAGCTCCTCGCCGGGTTCGAGCTGGTCGACGACGAAGTGGTCACGATCACGGAGCCAGAGGGACCCGTGTCGTTCCACTGGATACTGGCACGGCGATGAGCTGCGACTTCTCGCTGACGCACTACCGAGAGCTTCTTCGCACCGCGCGTGAAGGCGGGTACCGGTGGGCCGGGTTCGATGCGGCGCCGTCGGCCGGCGATCTGATCCTGCGCCACGACGTCGACCTGTCGCTGGACGGCGCGCTTGCCGTCGCCGAGGTCGAGGCGGAGGAGGGAGCATGGTCGACGTGGTTCCTGATGACGCGCTCCGTCTTCTACAACCTCGCGTCAGCAGAGGGCGAAGGCGCGATCTCGCGGCTGCGGTCATTGGGGCATCGGGTTGCGCACCACGCGGTGTGGCCTCATGTCGATCTGGATGACCGCTTCGACCCGGTGGTGGCGTGGCACAACCCGGATCCGGAGTACATGCGCGAGCCGATCGCCGACGCAGTGAACGTGATGGAAGCGCGGTTCTTCGACCCTGACCACTACCGCTCCGACTCGAACCAGCACTGGCGGCACGGCTGCCCGCACGGCGAGTTGGCGCGTGGATCGTTCGAGTGGCTGCAGCTCCTGACGCATCCGGAGATCTGGGCGTTCGAGGGAGCGACGATGCGCGAGTCGATGGAGTCGATGCTCGACGCCGACCGTGCGGCACGGCTCGAGCATCTGCGGCACGACAGAATCGACCTGGCGTGAAGCCGATCACGGTCATGGTCACGGCGTCGGGCGCCCCCGGGACGGCCGCGCTGTTGCGTGCGCTGCGGCGGAACGGCGAGCGGGACGTGCGGCTCGTCGGCACCGACATGAGCGAGCGCTCGGTCGGGCGTCACCTGTGCGACGCCTTCCACATCGTCCCGGGCGGCTCGGATCCGGCGTTCCCCGACGCGATGCTCGCGGTGGCGGAGCGCGAGGGGGTCGACGCGATCCTGCCGCAGTCGTCGTTCGACCTCGAGGGGCTGGCAGCGCACGTCGACCGCTTCCCGATGCCGGTGCTCGTGTCGTCTCCGGATGCGATCGAGCGGTCGAACGACAAGGCGGAGACATATGCGTTCCTGCATCGCATCGGCGTGACGGCTCCCGAGTTCAGGCGCGTGAACGGCGCGCGGGAAGTGGCGGCCGCGGCGGCGGAGCTCGGCTATCCGGAGCGGCCCGTCTGCTTCAAGCCGGTGTTCTCGTCGGGCTCACGCGGCTTTCGCGTGCTCGACCCGACGGTCGACCGCGCGCACCAACTGCTGAACGAGCGGCCGGGGTCGGTGGCGATGCGGCTCGAGGAGGCGGTGGAGCTGCTGCCCGACGAGGGCGGGCCCGACCTGCTCGTGATGGAGCTCGCCGTCGGCGGCGAGCGGACGATCGACGGGATCGGGAACGGCCGCGAGATCGTGCTCGGTCATGCGAAGACGCGCGAGGCGATGCGGGCGGGTCTCGCGATGTTCTTCGTCACGCTCGACGACGAGCAGCTGATGCGCACAGGCAACCGGATCGTCGCGGAGCTCGGCATCGAGCACTTCTTCAACATCCAGCTCGTCGGCGAGCACGTGATCGAGATCAACCCGCGCATCTCGACGATCGTCTACCAGGAGGACTTGAACCTCCCGTACCTGGGTGTGAAGCGCGCGCTGGGCGAGATCTCGGACGACGAGCTGCGAACGTACGCGTCCCGTATCCGCCCGGGCCGAACCGCGCTCCGCTATTTCGACCAGCTCGAGTTCGACGCGTGAGGAGCACCTCGGGACGAGGCCGTTTTGGCGGACGTGTGTGGTCAGACCAAGTGACACCGAAGTGCAACATCGCCGATGGCGACTGCGAAAGGCCGATCGCGACACGATCCTTTCGTGGTCAGACCACGGGTCTACCACGGGTCTAGCGACGTGACGCACGCGTGACGGACGCATCACAACGCTCGCTGCGGGTCACGCACTGTCCGGTCAACATCGCGGGGATCCCGTGGGAGAACGTGCAGGCGCTGCGGCGGCGCGGAGTGGACGCTCGGCTCGTCGTCTTCGAGCGGGGGAAGCTGCACCACGAGGCCGATTGGTCGCTCGACCGTCGCGGGTCGCTGCCCGCCAAGCTCGCGCAGCAGTTCGCCGCGTTCGCGCGGCTCGCGCCGGTGACCGACGTATTCCACTTCTACTTCGGGCTGACGCTCGTCCCGAAGTCGATCCAGTTTCCGCTGCTGAAAGCACTCCGGAAGAAGAGCGTCTTCCACTACCTCGGCTCCGACATCCGCGGGAAGACTCCCGAGCAGCTCGCGTTCGGGAAGCGTGCCGATGCGGAGATCGTCGGCAGCTACGACGCGATCCGCTGGGTGCCCGAGGCACACGTCATCCCGCCCGGTCTCGACCTGCGGGCGTTCACTCCGGTTCCGCCGTCCGACAGCTCACGCCCGCTCGTCGTCCATGCGCCGTCGAACCGCGAGAAGAAGGGAACGCACTACGTGATCGAGGCATGCGAGCAGCTCGACGTCGACCTCGACATCGTCGAAGGCCTCCCGCACGAAGTTGCGCGCGACCGCTACCGCCGCGCCGACATCGTCGTCGACCAGCTGAATGCCGGCTGGCACGGCGTTTTCGCGCTCGAGTCGATGGCGCTCGGCAAGCCGGTGGTCACGTACTTGAAGCCAGATGTCGTCGAGCGGAGCGCGGAGGGCTACGGGATTCGCATCCCGGTCGTCCCGGCGACGAAGGAGACGCTCGTCGACGTGCTGGGGCCTCTCGTCGACGATCCCGCCAGGCGACGCGAGGTAGGCGCCGCAAGCCGCGCCTACGTCGAGCAGGTACACGACATCGACCGCGTCGCAGACCGCCTGGTCGATCTCTACCGTTCGCTCTAGCGGATGAGCCTCGCGTTCCAGATGCGGCGCCTCGGGCGTCACTCGGCGATCTACGGCCTCGGCGGCCTCGTCTCGCGCATTCTCGCGACGATCCTGCTGCCGCTCTACACGCACTACCTGCCCACTGGCGCATACGGCCGAGTCGAGATCATCACTGCCGCAACGGCGGTGCTCGCGATCGTGCTGCAGATGGGAATCGCGTCGGCGTTCTTCCGCTTCTACTTCGATGCGAAACAGCCGACCGAGAAGCTGACCGTTGTCCGCACGTCGTTCTGGTTCACGATGACGATGGCGACGATCGGGCTCGTCATCGGGCTCGTCTTCGCTGCGCCGATCGGCCATTGGCTAGGTCTCGGCCACGACCCGTGGCTCGTCCGCGCAGGCGCAGTCGGACTCTGGGCGCAGACGAATTACCAGCAGCTCACGAATCTCTTCCGCGCCGAGGAGCGGTCGACCGCGTTTGCGATCGCGAGCATCACCAACGTCCTCGTCACGGTCGTGGCGATGGTGCTGTTCGTCGCCGTGTTCCACTGGGGTGCGATCGGGCTCGTCGTCGGCAACTTCACCGGCACGCTCGTTGTGTACCTCGGTCTGCTTGGGTACCGCACTGAGCAGCTCGGGTTCGAGTGGGACCGCTCGCTCCTTCGTGCCATGCAGAACTTCGGGCTGCCACTCGTGCCGTCTGCGCTCGCGCTGTGGGTGATCAACTTCGTCGACCGCGAATTCGTCGTTTGGTACAAGGGCCTCGGCGAAGCGGGCATCTATTCCGCGGCCGTGAAGATCGCGTCCGTGATCACGTTCGTGATGATCGCGTTCCGCACCGCGTGGCCCGCGTTCGCGTACTCGATCGAGGACGACCGCGAGGCGAGACGAACGTACGCGTTCGTCCTGACGTACCTGCTCGCGTTCGCGTCGTGGGTCGCACTCGCGCTCGGCGCGCTCGCGCCGTGGTGGACCCGGCTCCTCACCGCCCCGCACTATCAGCGCGCAGAGAAGGGCGTCGCCCTGCTCGCGTTCGCCGGCGCGATCTACGCCGGCTACACGGTGCTCGCGATCGGGAGCGGCCGCGCACGGAAAACGCAGCTGAACTGGGTCGTCACCGGAGTGGGAGCGGCCGCGAACGTCGGCCTCAACTTCTGGCTGATCCCGCGCTGGGGAATGGTCGGCGCGGCGATCTCGACGCTCGCCGCGTACGTCGTCCTCTTCATCGGGATGACGTGGTACGCGCAGAGCGTCTACCCGGTCGCCTACCAGTGGCGCCGGGTCGTGACTGCCATCGGCACCGGGGTCGCGCTCACCGTCGCGGCGCGTGCGGCGCATCTCTCGGCCATTCCGTCACTGCTGCTCGTCTGCGCGTACCCGCTCGCGCTCGCGGTGCTCGGCTTCTACCTGCCGGCCGAGCGCGCACGGCTCCGGCGACTCGTGCCCGGCTAGAGCCGGCGGCGCTTCGCGATCACGCCGACACCGCCGACCGCGGTGAGGAGAAGCGCGAGCCCGCCGAGCACGAGCAGCGGCACGGGAATCCCACTGCCGCTACCACTCGTCGTGCCCGCAGCCACCGTCGAAGTCGGCAGCGTGGAGTCGACCTGCTCCGGCGATGACGACGGATCGTGTGGAGACATCGTCTGCTTCGGCTTCGACGAGCTCAGAGGACGCGTGCCGTGGGTGCCGATCTGCGCCGGAACCTTCGTGTCGCCCTTCTTGACCGCAAGCGCGCCCTGCATCGCGGCCCGGATGTCGTCCGAGAGGCTCGAATACACGAGCGCATCGCCCTTGACGTGCGCGAGCGCATCGCGGTAGCACGCAGTCGGGTACGTCGTCGCGATCTTGCCGTCGTGGTACCAGTCGTTGTAGATCCGGTCGCGACATGGGACCGCGGCGCCGGCGGTCGGCGCCGCGAACGGTGCGAGCGCTCCGACGGCAAGGATGAAGAGAACGACCCGTTTCACTCGCGCCCATGTTCCCCACCGACCGCGAAGATCCACCGACGAGGCAGTAAGGCTTTCGTAAATCCTCAGAGGACACACGCGTCGTGGCACGACCCGGCCACGTGCACTGTCCCGAGCGGCCGCCCGAGCGCGTCGAGCACCGCCAGCGTCCCGTGCAGCAGCGACGGCGTGATCACGCGATTCGCGGCGAACTGGACGTTGTACGAGCCGATCGGCACGGTCGTGTGCGAAAGCACACGACCGTCGTGCGCTTGCACGTGCAACGTCCCCGAGTCGCCGCTCGTCACGAACACCCGCCCGTTACCGAACGTCACGTGCTGCGGGGCGCGATCCGCCGAGCGCTTCCGGCCGCCGACGGCCAGGATGCCGCTGCTCCCCGACGTGACCCACAAGCGGCCGTCCGGAGCAAGCCCGACGTCGTGGGCGAGGAAGCCGGGCGTGAGATTCCCGATGTGGCGAAGAGGCCGCGTCGAGACGACGGCGACGTGCTCGGACGCGGACCCGAGCCCCGCCCAGACCCGCGAGCCGTCGCGCGACATCGTCACGTGACGTGCCCAGCCGGGCAAACGCACACGGTCGACGACCGTTCCGTGCCGTGTGTCGACGATCGCGATGCCACTCCGTCCCGAGTCGGTCACGAACGCGTGGACGCCGTCAGGATGTGCGGCTGCGTACCGCGGCTCGACGAAGCCGCGCACGATGTGGCGCACGCGCGAGCGGTCGACGATCGACAGCGCCCCTTCGGCGGTGTGGCACACCAGAGCGAGATCGCCCACACGCTCGACGGCGCGCGGGTCGGCGAGCGTGGCGATCGAGCCTGCGACGCGAAGCGTGCGCAGGTCGACGACGGCGAGCCTCGATTCGGCGTCGCACGTGACGAGCGCGACCGGCCCCCCTCGGCCGGCGGAGCGCAGGGCGTACGGCGCCACGGCGGCGGCGGCGAGGAACTCGCGACGGTTCACAAACCGAGATACGGCCGGGACGCCGCGAGAGGTCCCGTTACGGTGGATGCATGAGCCACCCGGAGCTCGAAGCGGAGCAGGCGTACGTCGACCGCGCGTACGACCACCTGGAGCGTATGCGAGCGGCCGTGGCGGGCGCCGGGGACTACGTCGACGGCGAGATCGCGCAGGCCGCGATGGACGCGTGGGCCGCGCGGCGGCTCCGCACCTTCGAGGACGCCGAGCGCGGGCTCTGCTTCGGGCGCCTCGACTTCGAAACGCTCCTGAAGCCCCTGTACATCGGCCGGCGCTTCGTCCATGACGAGGCGCAGCGGCAGCTCGTCGTCAACTGGCAGGCGCCCGCGGCGCGGCCGTTCTACACCGCGACGCCGCAGGACCCGCACGGGCTCACGCTGCGCCGCCGCTTTCGCTCCGAGGGCAGGCACCTCATCGACATCGCCGACGAGACGCTCGACGGCACCGTCGTGGACGGTGCGGCGGTCGACGACTTCCTGCTCGAGGAGCTCGAGCGTGACCGCGACGAGCACATGCGCGACATCGTCGCGAC
>DATINO010000117.1:0-4006 GCA_035474195.1 Gaiellaceae bacterium | reverse complement strand
CAGTAGCCGATGTTGTCGCCGATGATCGCGCCGGCCGCAGCGACGACGATCACCCACCAGATCCCCCAGTGGTGGTGTGCGAGCACGGCGGCGGTGATCAGCGCCGTCTCGCCGGGGAGCGGGATCCCGGCCGACTCGATCGCGACGAGCAGGAAGAGGATGACGAGCCCGTAGTCGAGGAGGAGATGCGTCACGGGTTCATCCTGACCGTACACGGCCGGGCTTTGCGGTAGCGTCGCGCGCGGCGATGCAAGTCGGAGTACCAAAGGAGGCGGCGCCCGGCGAGCGTCGGGTGGCGTTCGTTCCCGAGACGATCGGCCGTCTCGGGGAGGGCTTCGAGGTCGTCGTCGAGGCGGGTGCAGGGGTCGAAGCCGGCTTTGCGGACGAGGCGTACACCGACGCCGGCGCAACGATCGGCGATCCGTGGGGCTGCGACGTGGTCGTCAAGGTGGCGGGGCCTAGCGAGACCGAGGCCGCGCGGCTCCGAGACGGCCAGGTGCTCGTCGCCTTCCTCTCGCCGCTCACGGACGCCGACGGCGTCGCGCGCCTCGCGGACGCGGGTGTCCACGGTCTGGCGCTCGAGTCGATCCCGCGGATCACGCGCGCGCAGCCGATGGACGCGCTGTCGTCACAGGCGACGGTCAGCGGCTACAAGGCCGCGCTCATCGCCGCCGACCGGCTGCCGCGCTTCCTGCCGATGCTGATGACGGCGGCGGGGACGATCCCGCCCGCGAAGGTGCTCGTGCTCGGGGCAGGTGTCGCAGGCCTGCAGGCGATCGCGACCGCGCGTCGGCTCGGCGCCGTCGTGAGCGCATTCGACGTGCGGCCTGCGGTGAAGGAGCAGGTCGAGTCGCTCGGTGCGACGTTCCTCGATCTCGGTGTGCAGGGCGAGGAGACGGAAGGCGGCTACGCGCGCGAATTGACGGCCGAGCAGCAGGCGGCGCAGCAGGCGGAGCTGCAGTCGCGCATCCCGGGGTTCGACGCGGTGATCACCACTGCGGCGATTCCCGGACGCCCCGCGCCGAAGCTCGTGACCGCGGAGGCGGTGCGCGGGATGCGCGCCGGCTCGGTGATCGTCGACCTCGCCGCGGAGAGCGGCGGCAACTGCGAGTTGACGCGTCCTGGCGAGGAGGTCGTCGATGCGGGCGTGACGATCGTGGGCACGACGAACGTGCCGTCCACGATGCCGACGCATGCAAGCCAGTTGCTGTCGCGCAACATGGCGGCGATCGTCGGGCTGCTCGCGAAGGACGGACAGCTCGTGCTCGACTGGGACGACGAGATCGTCGCCGGTGCATGTGTGACCCGGAAGGAGGTGACGGCGTGAGCCACGGGACGCTGCTCGTGTTCGAGGTGACGATTCTCGTGCTGGCGATCTTCCTCGGCTTCGAGGTGGTGTCGAAGGTTCCGACGCTGCTGCACACGCCGCTGATGTCGGGGACGAACGCGATCCACGGGATCGTGATCGTCGGCGCGATGCTCGTGATGGGGCTCGATCACAAGGACACGTTGACATTCGTGATCGGGTTCGTCGCCGTCGTGCTCGGTTCGGCGAACGTCGTCGGCGGCTTCGTCGTCACAGACCGGATGCTGGAGATGTTCAAGCGCAAGCCCTCCTCGCCGAAGGACACGGATGGGGCATAACGCCTCGAACCTGCTCTACCTGGTCACGATCGTCACCTTCGTCTGGGCGCTGCGCGATCTCTCGAACCCGGCGCGCGCTCGGCGCGGTGTGTGGGTCGGCGCCGCGGGCATGGCGCTCGCGATCGCGACGACGTTCGGCCGGCACGGGCTGCACGACTACCTCTGGATGATCGTCGCGATGGTGATCGGCGGCGCGTTCGGCGCCGTCGCCGCGCGCCGCGTGAAGATGACCGCGATGCCGCAGATGGTGGCGCTGTTCAACGGCGTCGGCGGCGGCGCGGCGGCCCTCGTGTCCTGGGCCGAGTTCCACCGCGAGGCGCCGCTCTCGGGCGACCTGCAGCGCGACATCTCGATCTCGCTGGTCCTCTCGGCGCTGATCGGCTCGATCTCGTTCTCCGGCTCGATGATCGCTTTCGCGAAGCTGCAGGAGCTGATCGGCGGCCGCCCGATCACGTACGCCGGCCAGCAGATCGTCAACGCGCTCCTGTTCGCCACCATCGTCGGCGCAGGCGCGGCTATCGTCGCGGGCGCCGAGCGCAGCTGGCTGCTCGCGGTCGTGCTGGTGGGTGCGTCGCTGTTCGGCATCCTCTTCGTCCTCCCGATCGGCGGCGCCGACATGCCGGTCGTGATCTCGCTGCTGAACGCGTTCACGGGACTCGCAGCGGCGGCGACCGGCTTCGAGCTCGAGAACAACGTGCTGATCGTCAGCGGCATGCTCGTCGGCGCGTCGGGCACGTTGCTGACGTTGATGATGGGCCGCGCGATGAACCGCTCGGTCACGAACGTCCTGTTCGGGGCGTTCGGGCAGATCCAGGCGGGCGCGGGCGACGTGGCGGCGACGAACGGCACCGTGCGCCCGACGACTGCGGACGACGTCGCGGTCATGCTCGCGTACGCCCAGAAGGTGGTCGTCGTGCCGGGCTACGGCATGGCGGTCGCGCAGGCGCAGCACGACGTGCGTGCGCTCGCCGACCTGCTCGAGCACAAAGGGGTCGAGGTCACATACGCCATCCACCCGGTCGCGGGACGGATGCCCGGTCACATGAACGTGCTGCTCGCGGAGGCGAACGTCCCGTATCCGGCGCTGAAGGAGATGGACGAGGCGAACGCCGAGTTCCCGCGGACCGACGTGTCGCTCGTGATCGGCGCAAACGACGTGGTGAATCCAGACGCGCGCGAGAACCGCGGCAGCCCGATCTTCGGCATGCCGATCCTGAACGTCGACGAGTCCAAGGCCGTGATCGTGCTGAAGCGCTCGATGAACCCCGGCTTCGCCGGCATCGACAACCCGCTCTTCGTCGAGCCGAACACGATGATGCTGTTCGGCGACGCGAAGGAGTCGGTCGCGAAGCTCGCAGCCGCGGTCAAGTCACTGTGATCTCGGCCGTCGTCATGGACTACGCCGCCGTGGAGGCCGCGGTCTCGCCGGAGCGTGCGGTCGACGCGGTGCGTGACGCGTTCGTCGCGCACGCGCGCGGCGAGTGGTCGATGCCACCGAAGGTGTACGTCACGAACTACCCGGCGGGCGACTTCCGCGCGATGCCCGCGCTGGGCGGCGGTCATGCGCTCCTGAAGTGGATCACGTCGTTCCCCGGCAACCCGGCGCGCGGCTTGCCGACCGTGTCCGGCATCGTGCTGGTCTCGGACGCGTCGACCGGCGAACTGCAGGCGGTGCTCGACGCAGCGTCGGTCACTGCCCTCCGCACCGGGGCGGCGGCGGTGCTCGCCGCAGAGACGCTCGGCCGCGCGGATGCGGCGAGCGCGACGGTGATCGGTGCAGGCGTCAACGGCCGCGCGGCAGCGCGGACGTTCGTGGCGCGCGGACGGTCGGTCGCGGTGTGGGACGTCGACCCGGCCCGCGCGGCGCAGGTCGCGTCGGAGCTCGGCTGCTCGGTCGCCGCGTCGCGCGAGGAGGCGCTCGCGGCCGACCTGGTCGTGACGGTGACGCCCGGGCACGAAGTCGTCCTGGCGGAGGGCAGCCTGCGGCCGGGCCAGCACGTCTCGCTCATGGGGGCCGACGGCCCGGGCAAGGCCGAGGTGGCCGGCCCCGAGCTCACACGCGCGCGGCTCTTCTGCGACGACTGGGAGCAGGCGTCGCACGGCGGCGAGCTCGCGCACGCGGTCGAGGCGGGACTCGTCGCCGAGAAGGACGTGACGGCGATCGGCGCCGTTCTCGCCGGCACGGCGCCCGGCCGGGCGAGCGAGGACGAGATCACGATGTTCGATTCGACGGGCCTGGCGATCCAGGATCTCGCGATCGCGCTCGCCGCCCTCGACGGCGCGGATCAGGCGGCCTTGCCGCGGCTCGAGCTCTGAACGAGCGCGGTCAGCGCAGGGGGGCGAGGCCGGTCTTCAAGACGAG
>DATINO010000116.1:0-5249 GCA_035474195.1 Gaiellaceae bacterium | reverse complement strand
ATCGGCAATCACGAATACGGCAACGCATGCCATCGAAACGACGCGTCCCCTTACTTCTCCTACTTCGGCGCGGCTGCCGGCACCAAGGGTTGGTACAGCTACGACGTCGGGTCATGGCATTTCGTCGTGCTGAACTCGGAGTGCCACTACGGAGGCTCGTCGGGCTCGCCGAGTCAGGTCGGGGGCTGCGACGCCCTGTCGCCACAGGCCGCCTGGCTGCGCCACGATCTTGCGATCCACCATGCGAAGTGCACGCTCGCCTACTGGCACGAGCCACGCTTCTCCTCGGGGGAGCACGGCGACGCCGTGCAGATGGGGTACCTCTGGAACGTGCTCGCGGCCGCACACGTCGACATCGTGCTTTCGGGGCACAACCACGACTGGGAGCGCTTCGATCCGATCGGCACGACACCGGAGAGCCAGACCCAGCCGAACCTCGATCCGAACGGCATCCGGGAGTTCGTCGTCGGCACCGGCGGGCGCAGCGACTATCCGTTCACTGCTGCTCCGCTCCAGGGCGAGCCGTTCAGGAGCGACTCGAACCTAGGCGTGCTTTCGCTGTCGTTGCAGCCCGCGGGCTACCGCTGGCAGTTCCACTCGATCTTCACGAGCCAGGTGCTGGACGAGGGATCCGGCGCCTGCCATTGAACGTCTACCTCGTCGGCGACACTCAAGTCCAGCGGGGTTTTGCCGACACCTTTCCAAGGGGCGCAGTTTCACCGAGGGAGGAGGCGGATTTTGAACCGATTGCTGATGGTCGGCCGGTGGACGCAAGTCGTGGTGGCGGTGCTCGCGTGGATCCTCCTCGTCCCGGTCGTCGAGCTCGTGCGGGCAGCTGCCGGGCGGCTCGGCCTGGCGGCCAGGAGCGACGCCTCGGCGCCCGAGCGTGCAGTTGGATCGAGAGCGCCGGTCGCGCACGCCCATCCGCGCCGAGTGGCGTAGGAATCGTTGGTGCTTCGGGGCCGGATCACCGGCCCCGAAGCACTGAGCTCATTTCCAGGTGACTTTGATTCGGGTGGTGTTGCCCGCACGGTCGACCAGTCGGAGCGTCCCGTTCGTGACGCTCCTCGGGAACTTCAGGCTCGTCTTGCCCGAGTGCCTCCGAGAAAACGTCCCATACTGGTGATGACGCGTCGTGAACCAGATGCGCAGCGGCTCGTTCGAACGGAACATCAGCATGTTTCCGCCCGCGGTGTGCGTGGCCTTGAGGCCGAACGCCTTCGGCTTCAGATTGTCGACACGAAGCTGCGTCGTGAGTGTGCAGGCGACTGCGGCGTTGACGAGCACGTCGGCCTTCACCGTCGAGAGGTGGTTCGATGCGAGGAGGCGCGTGTTGACGAGGAGCGCAAGATGGCCCTGGCTCGACGCCGTGCCATTTCCGATCACACGGTCGGTGCTCGACTTGACCACGCCCGAGATGCCGTCGGCGACGCTCGTCGTGAGCGACAGATGGATCGTGCCGCGCACCCACGTCTTCGGAGGCTGCTTCGTGAAGGAGCACTGCGCGAAGGTAGTTGACTTCGGACCGCCAACTCCGGGGCTGCCGCCGCCTGTCCCGCCTGTCCCGCCTGTCCCGCCACCGCCGCCGGACGGCGGGGGTGGGCAGTTCGGCGAGCAGCCGGCATCACCGGTTCGGCTGAAGGGCGTGGCGAGCTGAATCGCGAGCTCCTTGATCGCGTAGTTCGGGCTCGCGGCATCGCTGAAAGCGTCCGCATCGATGCCCGAGTAGATGACCATCCCGGCGTGGTTCGCGGTGGAACCGTAACCCCACGCAACCACCCACCCCCCCTCGGGGATCTTGCTGTTCGCCGCGATCAGGCCGGGTGCCCAGTCCGCGGTGGGAGGCGCGAGCACGTTCATGTGCCCGATCAGGTGCGTGCTCGCGACGAGCGCCGCCGGGTCGAGGTAGCTCGAGCTCGAGGAGCTCGAGCTCGCGAGCGGGCTCCCCTGCGGGAACGTCACGACCGAGCCGTGGCTGCCGCCCACGGCACCACTCGACTTCGTCGCGAACGGATGAACGAACGATCCGTAGTCCTGGGCGCCTGTCGAATCGGCGTCCCAGATGATCACCTTTCCGGTTTTCGCGAACTCGTCGATCGCGGCCTGCTCTGCGCCGCTCAAGTCGCCCCATCGTAGGCCGTAGAGCACAACCGTGTCGTAGCCGCTCAGCTTTGCCGCCGTGACCGAGCCCAGGGGAACCGCACCGAACTGGTACCCGGACAGCGCGGACTCAGGGAACCCTGGGAGGCTCTCGGTGGAGGAGTATTTCGGGGCGTGGAAGCCTGGAACGAGTGCGACGTTCGCGCTCGGAGCAGCATCGCTCGCTGTCGCGCCTGCGATTGTGACCTTCCCGGCCAGGATAGCCGCGCCCGCGAGCAGGCAGGCGGCAAGCGATGCAAAAACGGCGTTCTTCACGCGACGAACCTCTCTTCCCCTTGTTCCTGACGGTACCGGCCAAGTGTAGGACAGGGTTTCCCGGCGGCCCCCCTCGGCGGCGGTGGTCGGACCTGGCCGAAGGGAGGGGGAGTCGCAAGCGCAGTCAAGGAGACCGGGGGTACCCGGTGAGGTTGCGGCCGACCTTCGTGACGCGGAATCCGAGGCCGTTGGACACGGCCACGCAGTGGTCGGCGGCCTGGATGTACATCCGCGTGCGCGTGACGACGCTCGTGAGGCTTCGGGAACGCCCGTGCACGCAACGGTTGTAGTTCGAGTGCCGGTAGCACGACAGGTACGGGTACCGATCGTCATCCGACGGCCGGACGTGGGCGACGCAGTCGAGATCGAGGCTCGGAACTCTCAACAGATACTCCTCGGCGCCTTGCAGCAGGCAGGCGCGCGTGTCCGCGTCGTTCGAGCGGCATTCGGGCCTCGGTCCAGTGGCCAGCGTCGCTGCAGCGGCCGCGAGCGATGCACCGATCGTCAAGCCGATCACGAGGCCGAGGACAAGCCGCTTCATGTCGTCGATTCAAGAGACGGAACCGGACGGAGCGTCAGCACCGACTGGGCTTCGGCCCTCCGGTTGTCGCGATCGCGACGTGGTCGTCGCGGGCGAGCGCAGCTATGCGTCGACGGTAGACCGTCATGTCCCGGTGCGTCCAGTCGCTGTGTGTCTGGCAGCGCCAGGGTGCGTACCGCTCGCGGTGGTACGGGCTCGTGAGGCTTTCGCTGTGCCCGATCACGTTCGGCAGCGAGATCCCGTAGCGGTGCATGAGCCAGAGCGTGAGCCGGAGCGACGCCGCGAGCTGCCTCGGGTCGGACAGGATCTGCGCGTCGCTCGTGCCGACGTGCTCGATCCCGATCGCCGTCCAGTTGAGACCGACCGTGTGTCGGCACATCGTGGTGAGCGGAACCAGTTGGTAGATCGTCCCGTCACGGTCGATCACGAAGTGCGCGCATGTTCCCGGAAGCTCGCGCAACTCGACGTCGGGCGTATCGCTCGCGAACGTGTTCCACGCGGACGCGAATGTGGTGCTCGCGGTGTAGTGCTCGACGATCACATGCGGGTGCGAGAGACGCCAGGTGTGGAGGCCGTAGTGGCGGGCCGCGTACGCGGCCGTCTCCGCCCGGCGGGTGGCGCCGAACGGGACCGGCTTCTGCACGATAGGCGGCTTCGCCGGTACGGCGAGCGCGATCAGAACGGTGGCGAGGATCCGCACGCTGCGGATCCTCGCCGAAGTTGCGTCACGCCCGCGGCGGCAGCTCGCCGTTCACGAGGTCGGTGACACTCGTCTCGATGTTCGCGGCCATTGCGTCGGCCTGGGACTGGGTCAGGCGGCCGTCCTTCACGGCTTGGTCGAGGTGTGACTTCCCATCGGCGACGAGTGCCGCGATCAAGCCCGCCTGCGACTTGCCGGTGGTGGCGCCGGCGACCTCGCCGAGCGTCTTGCCCGATTGCAGCTGGATCCGCAAGGCGCCCTCGGAGAGACCGAGGTAGGCGGCGGCGGCGTCGAGCCCGCCGTGCGGTCCGCCGCGGCCGTTTGGCCCTCCGGGCGGTCCGGTCGAGTTGACGCGGGCGGTGACGTGCTGCTTCAGGCTCGGCAGGATCCCGTCTGCCTGCGACTGCGTGAGGCGACCGCTCGAGACGTCCGCCGCGATGGTCTTCTTCGCCGCGTCGACGAGTGCGGCGACGAGGCCGTCGGCGGACTTGCCGTCGGTCGCGTTCGCGACCTCTGCCATGGTCGTGCCGCTCCGGAGCTTCGTCCGGAGCTCGCTCTCCGTGGAGCCGAGATATGTCGCGGCGACCGAGAGATCGTCGCGCATCCCGCCCGGGCCGCCTCCGCGGAGGCCATGCGAGAGCGTGTTGGAGTGAGTGTGGCTCGACTCCGCGACCGCCGCGCCCGCCCCCGCGAGACTCGCGGCGGCGACGGCGATCACTACGTGGGACTTCCGTGATTTGGTCATGGGAGGCAGTCTTCGACCGCTCCCTAAGACCCGTTTGTGAGGCTCCTAGGAGTTCGCCTCGAGCCGCGCGCGGATCGCCGAGCGGACGCGTGTCGCGACCGACGGCATCTCGCGTTCCATCTGGCGGAACTCGCGCTCGAACATCACGATCAGCTCCATCGGGGTCGTCGCGACGACGGTGGCGGTGCGGCGCTCCGTCTCGAGGAGTCCGATCTCGCCGAAGAAATCGCCGGCGCCGAGCTCGGCGATCCGGTCGCCGTTCGCGACTACCGCGGCCGCGCCGTCCTCGATGATGAAGAACTCGTGCGCGAACTGTCCCTCGCGCGCGAGCTCGTAGCCCTCGGGCACCGAGACCTCGTCGGCCCAGCGCGCAACGCGCTCCAGCTCACCCTTCGTGAGGTCGGAGAAGATCGCGACGCCTTCGAGCCGGGAGGGATCCATGGGCTAGATCATTGCATGGCCGGCGCCGACGGAGAAATTGCTCAGCGGGGCGGTCGAGTGGTGCCGCGGACGACGAGGTCGAGCGGCAGCGTTTCCACGTGCACCGGTGCGGGCCGGCCGGCGAGCGCCTCGAGCAGGAGCTCTGCGCCGCGCCGCCCGCTCTCGAACAGCGGCTGCCGAACCGTCGTGAGCCCGACGTAGCTCGCGATCTCGATGTCGTCGAAGCCGATCACCGACAGCTGCTCCGGCACGTCGATCCCGAGCCCGCGCGCCGCCTCCAGGACGCCGAGCGCCTGCACGTCCGACGCGGCGAACACCGCAGTCGGCGGCTCCGGGAGCCTCAGCAGCTCGTCCGCGATGCTCCGCGCGACATGGCGGCTCTGCGTCCCCTCGCGGACGTAGTCGGG
>DATINO010000115.1:0-32013 GCA_035474195.1 Gaiellaceae bacterium | reverse complement strand
ACTTCCCATGCCGTGGTCCATGCCAACCAGCCATCGGGTCGTCACCGAGTCGCTCGCGACGCGTCCGCATGTGCAGCGCGAGCGTGAACTCGAAACCTCGCTGGTATGCCCGGCCTGTGTGGACGAGGAGTGCGAGCTCATCGGTTCGCGCGAGCACGAGGTCGAGTGGAAACGATGCCGGGAGGACGTTCTCCGGCGGCGCGACCCATTCGGGCGGCGGTGGCCCCGGCGGGCGCTCGGGCGGCGGAGGCGGCGGCTCGAAGAAGCTCATCCGTTCGTTCGAAGCCTACAAACCCAGACCGAGTCCTCGCCGCCGCGCCAGGGCGTGTGGTCGAACCAGCCGTACAGCGCCTCGACCTCGAAGCCCTCTTCGGCGAGGAGCGTCCGCCACTCGGCGACCGACAACCACGCGAGCGACATCTCCGACTCGGCGTCGAGGCTGCGCAGGCGGAGGACGAGCGTGCGCGTCTCCTCGTGCCAGTCCGCGCGCTCCCAGATCCCGGGCTCGCGCTCGATGAACCGCCCGTGCGTGTGCGCGATGTCCTCGGCGGACGGGGTGAAGACATCGAAGACGAACCGGCCACGTCCGGCGGTCAGACGACGCGACACAGCCCTGAGGGCGAGGCGCCGGTCCTCGTCCGTCTCCATGTGGAGCAGCGAGCGGAAGGGGCAGATCACGAGCGGGAACGTCTCGTCGACGGGAGGGTCGCGCATGTCGCCGTGGCGCAGGTCGACCTCGGCGCCTGCCAGCGCGGCGCTCTCGCGCGCCACCTCGAGCATCCCGTCCGACAGGTCGACGCCGACGACGCGGATCCCGGACGCGGCGATCGGCACCGCGATCCGGCCCGTCCCGACCCCGAGCTCCAGCACCGGGCCGCCCGAGGTGACCGCCTCCGCGACGTAGAACGGCACGTCCTCGACGACGCTCCGCGACCACGGGTCGTAGATCCGGGCGATCTTGTCGTACGCGCTCACCTCGGTATCCTTCTACTTGATGCAAGCGCTGACCACGCAGCGGTTTAGCCGGCCCCGGTGCGCAACCGGGGACGCTGCGTAGCGCGTCCTCCCACCGCACCGGGGCCTGAGCTGGAACCCCGACGAAAGCGAAGGAGGACACTTGGATAGTCTCGCCGCGGTGGACTGGTCGGCTTATGAACAGGAAGCGCTGAACGCGATCTCGGGCGGCACGCTCGAGGATGCGCGCGTCCGCTACCTGGGCCGCAAGTCCGACCTCGCTCAGGCGCTGCGCGGCGTCCGCGACCGCGAGAGCGGCCTGCTCCTGAACGGCGTCAAGACGCGCCTCGAGGCGGCCGTCGCCGAGCGCGAGCAGCAGCTCGAGCTCGCCGCCCGCCGCGCCGCCGCCGACAGCGGCGTCGACGTGACGATCCCCGGCACGCCGGTCACGCGCGGCCGGCTCCATCTACTGACGCAGATCCGCCGCGAGATCGAGGACATCTTCCTCGGCATGGGCTACGAGGTCTGGGACGGCCCCGAGGTGGTGACCGTCTGGGAGAACTTCGACGCGCTCACCCAGCCGCAGAACCACCCGTCGCGATCGAAACTCGAGACGTTCTACCTCGACGACGAAACCGTGCTCCGCACACATACGTCGCCCGACCAGATCAAGGCGATGCTGGCGCGTACGCCGCCGATCTACATGGTCTCGCCCGGCCGCGTCTACCGGCGCGACACACCCGATGCGACGCACTCGCCGACGTTCCAACAGGTCGAGTGCCTCGCCGTCGACCACGGCATCACCCTCGCCGACCTGCGCGGCACGGTGTTGCAGTTCTTCCGCGCCCTGTTCGGGCTCGACCGCGACGTCCGCATGCGCACGAGCCACTTCCCGTTCACCGAGCCGTCGGTGGAGTTCGACGTGACGTGCTTCCTGTGCGACGGCAAGGGTTGCGCCGTCTGCAAGCACTCGGGCTGGATCGAGATGGGCGGCGCCGGCTTTGTCAACCCGGACGTCTTCCGCAATGTCGACCTCGATCCCGACGAGTGGCAAGGGTTCGCGTTCGGCTTCGGGATCGAGCGCATCGCGATGCTCCGGCACGGGCTGCCCGACCTGCGAGCGTTCTGGGAGAACGACGTGCGGATCCTGGGGCAGTTTTGAAAGTCCCGGTCAGCTGGCTCCGCGAGTACGTCGAGCTCACGCTGCCGATCGACGAGCTCGCGCGTCGGCTCGTCTTCACGAGCTGCGAGGTCGACCGCGTCGTGCGCCGCGGGGTCGCCGACGTCGACGGCAACTACGGCCACTTCCTCGTCGGCAAGGTGCTCGAGGCCGAGAAGCATCCGAACGCGGACAAGCTCCAGCTGACGAAAGTCGACGTCGGAGACGGCGAGCCGCGCTCGATCGTGTGCGGCGCGTGGAACTTCGGCGCGGGCGCGACCGTCGCGGTCGTCGTCCCCGGCGCGATGATGCCCGGCGAATTCAAGATCGAGCAGCGAAAGCTCCGCGGCGAGGTGTCGGACGGGATGATCCTGTCCGAGCGGGAGCTCGAGCTCGGCATCGACCACGGCGGGATCATGTTGCTCGCCGACGAGCTCGAGGCCGGGATGCCGCTCGCCGACGTGCTGCCGCTCGGCGACGACATCCTCGAGATCGAGACGCTCTACAACCGGCCCGATCTGACGTCGATCTACGGAATCGCGCGCGAGGTCGCCGCGCTCACCGGCGTGGAGCTCCAACCTGTGCCTGGTACCGATCCCGCGCGCGACGGCGACGAGCCGTTCTCGCTCGCGATCGACGACCTCGACGCGTGCCCGCGCTTCATCGCGCGCGTGTTCCGCGACGTGACGATCGCCGAGTCGCCGCCTTGGCTGAAGGGGCGGCTGATGGGCGCCGGTATGCGGCCGATCTCGAACGTGGTCGACATCACGAACTACGTGATGCTGGCGCTCGGCAGCCCGCTGCACGCCTACGACGGCGACACTCTGCGAGGCGGAATCGTCGTGCGACGCGCGCAGCCGAAGGAGACGCTCGTCACGCTCGACGGCACCGCACGTGAGCTCGATCCCGCCGACCTCGTGATCGCCGACCACGAGCGCCCGATCGGACTTGCCGGCGTGATGGGCGGCGAGAACACCGAGGTCTCCGCGACCACGACGTCCGTCGTGCTCGAGACCGCGAACTTCGAGCCGCTGACCGTGATCAGAAGCGGCGAGCGTCACCGCATGCGCTCCGAGGCGCAGACGCGCTGGGAGAAGGGCGTCGACCCCGAAGCGGCCGCGCTTTCGGCCACCTACGCGTCGCAACTGCTCGCCGAGCTCGCCGGCGCGCGCTGGACCGGCGAGACCGAGCTTCGCGCCGTCCCCGCAGCGCCGACCGTGATCACGTACCGCCCGCAGTACGCGAATACCACCGTCGGCCTCGAGATCGCGGAGGACGAGCAGCGCGAGCGGCTCGGCCGGCTCGGATTCCAGGTGGCCGGCGACTGGGCCGTCACCGTGCCGACCTGGCGCGCGCGCGACGTGCGCCGCGACATCGACGTGGTCGAGGAGGTCAGCCGCTTCCGCCTCGAGGACGTCCCGGCGACGCTCCCCCGGCGACAGGCGATGTACGGCCGACTCACACACGAGCAGCGCCTCCGCCGGCTCGTCGCCGACGTGCTCGTCGGCGCCGGGATGTACGAGGCGTACACCTACTCGCTGCAGCACGGCGATCCCGATCCGAACGCACTCGAGCTGCCCGAGCCGCTGTCGTCGCAGCAACGCGTCCTTCGCACGAACCTCACGATCGGGTTGCTCGGCGCGGCCCAGCACAATCTCGACATGGGGAACGGCGACGTCGCGCTCTTCGAGATCGCACACGTCTACCTGCCGCCCGGCCCGGTGCCCGAGGAGCCCTGGCGGCTCGGCGGGATCGTGCAGGGCGACTACTTCCGCGCGCGCGGCCTCGTCGAAGCGGTGTTCGCCGCGCTCAACGTCGAGCCCGTGTTCGCGCGAGCCGACCTCGCGCGTGAGCTCGCGGTCTCCGCGACCGTGCAGTCGGGCTGGGTCGCGACCTACGCGCCCGGCGTAGGGCCGGACGGCGAATGGAGCGCGTTCGAGCTCGACCTCGCGGAGCTCTTCGCGCTCGTGCCCGAGCGCGTGACGTATCGCGACGTCATCACCTATCCGCCGGTCCGCCAGGATCTCGCGTTCGTGGTGGACGAGACGGTCCCCGCCGGCGACCTGATCGCGGCCGCCCGAGCCGCAGCCGGCAAGGAGCTGCGTGATACGCGATTCCTCTCCGACTATCGCGGCGACCAGATCCCAGCCGGAAAGAAGTCGATCGCGTTCTCGGTCGCGTTCCAATCCGCCGAACGAACGCTCTCGGACGACGACGCAGCCCGTTTCCGGGCCGCGATCGTCTCCGAGTTGAGCTCGCGCTTCGGCGCGGAGCTCCGCGCCTAACGCTTCGACGCGGAGCTAACGCTTGTCTCGAGCAAGCTCGGCGTTCAGCTCCGCGCCGAAGAGGATCGCCCACGCGGAGTAGTTCAGCCAGAGCAGCAGCACGATGCCGCCCGCGAGCGTGCCGTAGGTCTTCGAGTACGAATCAGAGAACGCGGTGTAGAGCGCGAAGAGCCCACTCAGCGCGAGCCACATCAGCGACCCGAGCAGCGACCCGGGTGTGAGCCACCGCCACCGGCGATGCGGGTTGTCGGGCGCGAGGTAATAGATCAGTGCGAAGAAGAGCAGGACGGCGACGAACGCGAGCGGCCACCGCGCGATGTTCCAGATCCACGTGAACCCTCCGCCGAGGTTCGCCCTCGCGGCGATCGCATCACCGAGCGTGCCGCCGAGGACGACGAGGAGCAATGTCCCGGTCGCGACGACGACCGTCGCCGCGACGAGCATCAGGGCGACGATGCGCACCTTCCAAAACGGCCTCGTCTCCGGTCGCTCCTCGGCGCGGTTGACCGCGGTGACGACGGATCCCATCGCGCCCGACGCCGCCCAGACGGCGCCGGCGGCACCGACGAGCAGCGCGACGATCGAGCCGCTGCCGCCCGTGTCAGCGTGGAACGACCGAATCAGGTCGACGACCGCCTTCGGTGCGACCGGGTCGAGGAAGCGCTGCAGCGTGTCGTACGCGCCGATCAGGTCGAGCAGCCCGACCAGGGCGACGATCGCGGGAAAGAACGCGAGGAGCGAGCTGTACGCGATCTGCTTCGCGAGGCCGAGACAGTCGTCGGCGAGGAACCTCTTAGCCGTTCGCTTGAAGACGGCGAGCCACGCGGCGCCGCTCAACGGCGGCGGCCGCGCCGGGCGAAATGGCGGGCAATGCCCATCAGCGCGGTCGCGCCCGCGGCGACAGGAACAGTCTTCTTCGCCGTACGGCCGACCGAGGCACGGAGCTCGTCGACCCCCGCGGCGAGCTGTTCGCGTTCGGCTGCGAGCTCGCTGCGAACCTGCTCCGGCGTGCGCGCCATCAGTTCCTGCTCGCCTTCTTGAACGCGCGTGTCGCGAGCAGCGCGAGCAGTCCGCACAGGCACAGCAGCAGGAGCGTGACAACGAGCAGCGCGAGCCACCACGGCAGGAACGTGGCGAACGCCGCAGCGATCGTCGCGAGCGCGAAGGCGAGCGCGAAGAACGCAACCACCGCCGCGCCCACGCCGAGCCCGATGCCGATCGCGAACGACGCAGCCTTCTTCTTCAGCTCGAGCGTCTTGAGCTCGACCTCGAGCTTCGCAACGGACGTCGCATGGTCGACAACGTTCCGGGCGGCTTCGGAGATCGACATGTGCCCAGTCTTTCGCCCGCTGGTCATTCGGGCAAACCTCCGCCGGGAAGAAGCTCGGCCCACGGTCGTGCCTCCTCGATCTGCGCCGCCAACCGGAATAGCATCGCTTCGCCCGCCGGCGGCCCGATCAGCTGGACTCCGACCGGCAGTCCCTCGACGACACCGAACGGGACGCTCGCCGCCGGCTGGCCGGTCACGTTGACGAGCGGAGTGAAGGGCGTCATCCAGCCGCCGCGCTCGAACTGCTCCCAAGGATCGTCTGGCTCGAAGATCCAGCCGATCGGGACCGGCAGCTTCGCAAGCGTCGGCGTGAGCACGACGTCGATGTCGTTCCAGAACGCGACGGTGCGTCGGGCGTGCAACAACAGGGCCGAGACGTTCCTGGAGAACTCGACGCTCGACGTGTCGTGCGCTCGGTCGTAGAGCGCCCGGTTGATCGGCATCAGCAGATCCGGGTCGAGGAGAGGGTAGAGCGCCGGGGTCAGCTGCCAGATGCGCGCGAACACCCAGAGCAGCGATTCGTCGCGCCACGGCGGCGTCGCCTCGACGACGTCATGGCCGAGCTCGGTGAGGAAGTCCGCCGCCTCGCGCGCGACCGCAGCGACCTTCGGCTCGACGTCGTAGGGCATCGGCGGCTCCGTGGTGAACGCGATGCGCAGGCGTCCGGGATCGCGTCCGACCTCCTCGAGAAACGGACGCTCGGGCGGTGGCGCCCAGTGCGCGTCGCCCGGCTCGTAGCCGGCGAGCACGTCGAGAAAAGCGGCGGCGTCGCGCACGCTGACCGAGAGCCCTGCCTGCTGCGACATCTCGAGTGAACCGCTGACGTACGGCGCGGGGGAGACGCGGCCGCGCGCCGGCTTCAGACCGAAGAGCCCGCAGCACGACGCCGGTATGCGGATCGATCCGCCGCCGTCGGAGCCGTGCGCCAGCGGCAGGACTCCCGCAGCGACGGCCGCGGCCGCGCCGCCCGACGAGCCGCCCGGCGTGCGCGAGGTGTCCCACGGGTTGAGGCACGCACCGTTCAGGTCGGATTCCGTCACGCACGTGATCCCGAACTCGGGCGTGTTCGACTTGCCGAGGATCGTGAAGCCGGCCCCGCGCATGCGGCGCACGGTCCCGGCGTCGTTCTCGGGGACGTAGTCCTTGTATGCGCGCGACGAGAACGTCGTGCGGATGCCCGCGGTCTCCGTCAGGTCCTTGACGAGCATCGGCACGCCGCGGAGGGGGCCGTCGGCTGGTTCGCTGAATTCGAACGCCTCGGTGACGAGGAAGTTGAGGGTCGGGTTCGTCGCCTCGATGCGCGCGATCGCCTGCTCGGCGAGCTCGCGTGGCGAGACCTCGCCGTCGCGCACCTGCGCGGCGAGGCCGAGCGCGTCGGTCAGCGCCGCCCCGCGAGCCCGAGCCAGGTGGAGATCCGGCGGACGAGCGTCTCGCGGTGCTCGCGCGGGTCCTCGTGGATCGCCTTCGCTTCGAGCCGTTCGCCGAGCGACGACTTTTCGCCTTCGATCTCGATCGAGTCCGCCGGCTCCTCGTAGTCGCCGAGCGAGTCGAATGCACTCCGGTCGAGCGTCAGTTGCACGGTTCCGTCCGTGATCGCGCCGACCTGCTCGGCGGGGACGTACTTCGGCCGCGCGAGCATCCCGGTCGCAACCGCGAGGCCGTCGAAGATGTCGGCGTTCGAGTCGCCGGTGACCTCTTCGACCTTGCCGATCTCGCCACCGCCGGAGTCGACCACCTGCCAGCCCGGCTCGATCAGCAGCCAGGAAACCGGGTCGGGAGTCAAAACGTCTTGCCGTTCTCGAGCCAGACGGGTCCCTGCGTGTCGACGTGGCGCGAGCCGGACACCGAGCGCAGCACGGAGATGCTGCCCTGGATGCCGGCGGCGTCGCAGCGTTCGAGACAGCGCCGTGCCATCTCCGGCGAGACGCCGTAACCCTGTACGCGCGCGCAGCGGAAGCGGAGCGCGGCGCGTGTGCCGTCACGACGCGGATTGCACTGGATGCAGAGCACCGAGGCGGGGTCGATGAAGTCGGTCGACGTGAGATTCAGCTCGACGTACAGATCGCTCCAGTCGCCCGGCAAGTCGGCCACCGCGCGGTCCCACGACGCTGTCAAGGGCGTGATCTCGCGCGTCGGCGCAACGGGTTCGTCGGCTTGGGATCCAGAAAGCGAGAGTGCGCCGTTCGGCACGTTCCGCAGAAGGCGCGCAAGGTTGTCCGGGCTCGTGGCGCTGCCGTCGCGCGCGACTTCGAAGAGAAGCACTGTGGGAGCCGCGCGGTACGCACCTGCCGGCCCGAGCATCGCCGCCGCTCGGTCCGCGGTTGCGCGATCCTTCAGCGCGAGACGCAATCGAGCCTGCGTCCACCCGTTCGGAAGCTCGGATCCAATGGCGTTCCACTGGTCGGCGACGCTCACGGGGCGGAGCGTACACTCCCGGCACTTTGGCGAAGGTCGAGAGAGAGACAACCGTCGGCGAAAGCACGCTGCGCGAGTTCCTGCACGACATGCTCCTCATCCGGAGGTTCGAAGAGCGGGTCGAAGACCGGTTCCGCGCCGGCGAGCTGCCCGGGTTCCTGCACGTAGCTATCGGCCAGGAGGCGATCGCGGTGGGTGTCTGCCGCGCGATGGAGGAGGACGACATCTTCGCCTCGACGCACCGCGCCCACGGCCACACCCTGGCGCGGGGATCGAACCCGCGCCGTGTGATGGCGGAGCTCTACGGCAAGGTCGAGGGCGTCTCGCACGGCTACGGCGGGTCGATGCACCTCTACGACATCGAGCGCGGCAACTACGGCGCGAACGCCGTGATCGGCGGCGGGCTGCCGGCGGTCACCGGTGCCGGGCTCGCGTTCAAGATGCGCAACGAGCCTCGCGTCGCGGTCGCGTTCTTCGGCGACGGCGCCACGAACATCGGCACGTTCCACGAGTCGTTGAACCTCGCGCAGCTGTGGCGAACGAAGACCGTGTTCGTCTGCGAGAACAACCATTGGGCCGAGTCGACGCCGGGATGGCAGCACTCGCCCGTCTGGGACGACATGTCGAAGCGCGCGCTCGCGTTCAACATGCGCTCGATCAAGGTCGACGGGCAGGACGTCGAGGCGGTGTACGCGGCGGCGCTCGAGGCGCTCGAGTACGCGCGCTCCGGCCAAGGCCCGGTGTTCCTCGACATCCCGACCTATCGCATGCACGGGCACTACATCGGCGACCCGCAGGTCTACCGCTCGAAGGAGGACCGTGAGGCGGCGGCGTTCCACGATCCGATCCCCCGGCTTCGTGAGCGGATCGGGCTCTCCGACGAGGAGTTCGAGGCCTTCGACGAGGAAGCGCATCGCGTCGTCGAGGACGCGCTCGAGTTCGCGAAGAACGGCACCGACCCGAAGCCCGAAGACGCGCTGAAGAACGTCTATGCCTGAGCTGACCTACCGCGAGGCCGTCCGCGACGGGATCGCGAAGGCGATGCGCGCCGACGACCGCGTGTTCATCATGGGCGAGGACATCGCCGAGATGGGCGGCTCGATGGGCGTGACGCAAGGGCTGCTCGACGAGTTCGGCCCGGACCGCGTCCGCAACACGCCGATCTCCGAGATGGCGATCGTCGGTGCCGGCATCGGCGCCGCGATGGCAGGGATGCGCCCGATCGTCGAGATCATGTACGAGGACTTCCTGACGCTCTCGCTCGAGCAGATCGTCAACCAGGCGGCGAAGCACCGCTACATGTCGGGCGGGCAGGTGACCGTGCCGCTGACGATCCGCACACAGGGTGGCGCCGGCTGGTCACCCGGCGCGCAGCATGCGCAGCAGCTCGAAGCATGGCTCGTCCACGTCCCGGGGCTCAAGGTCGCATACCCGTCGACGCCGGAGGACGTGCGGGGCCTGCTCTGGACGGCGATCCATGACGACAACCCCGTCGTGCTGTTCGAGCACCGGTTGCTGTACCCGGTCAAGGGCGAGGTGCCGGAGGAATTGGAGCCGATCCCGTTCGGGAAGGCGCGCGTCGTCCGCGAGGGCACCGACGTGACGGTGATCGCGATCGGCCCGCTCGTCCACCGCGCGCTCGAGGCGGCGAAGCAGGCGGAGGAGGACGGCATCTCCGTGGAGATCGTCGACCCCCGCACGCTGCAGCCGCTCGACGAGGAGACGCTCGTCGCGTCGGTCAAGAAGACGAACCGCGCGGTCGTCGCGCACGAGGCAGTGACGCGCATGGGCTTCGGGGCCGAGGTCGCCGCGGTTCTCCAGCACCAGGCGTTCGACTACCTCGACGCTCCGATCGAGCGGGTCGGCGCGAAGTTCACGCCGCTCCCGTTCGCTCCCGTGATGGAGCAGTTCGTCGTTCCGCACGCGGAGGACGTGCTCGCAGCGATCAAGCGCACGGTGGGCAGGTAAGTGGCGTCCGAGGTGAAACTCCCGCGGCTCGGCCAGGGGATGGAGTCCGGCACCGTCACCAAGTGGCTGAAGAGCGAGGGCGACGCCGTCGCCAAGGGCGAGCCGCTCTACGAGATCGACACCGACAAGGTCACGCAGGAAGTCGAGTCGGACTTCGCGGGAGTGTTGTTGAAGATCGCCTTGTCCGAAGGGGAGGCCCCAGTTGGTCAGACCATTGCCTACATCGGGGAGCCCGGGGAGGACCTCCCAACCGCGGAACCCGCTGACGCGGGTTCCGCTAGTGGTACGACCGAGCCCGAAGTTCAGGCGGCCGCCCCAAGCACTAGCGATTCCGCGCCAGCGGAATTGCGGACGGGTGGCTCGTCCACGACAAACGGCCGGATCAAGGCGTCGCCGCTCGCTCGCCGGCTGGCGCGCGAGCGAGGGATCGACCTTGCATCCCTGACCGGGACAGGGCCTGAAGGACGGATCGTCGCGAAAGACGTCGAAGGTGTGCAGGCCAGACCTGCACCGTCGGCATCGGCGGTTCCAGTCACGGCCGGTGAGGTCGAGCGAATTGGTCTGACCAACATCCGCAAGACGATCGCGCGCCGGCTCACGGCAGCCTGGCAGGCGCCCGTCTTCCAGCTCACCGTCACCGCCGACATGACGCGCGCGAACGAGCTCGTCGCACGCGCCCGCGAGCTCAACCCGGACGTGCGGATCACCGTCACCGACTTGCTCGCGAAAGTGTGCGCGCAGGCGTTGATGCGCCACCGCGACGTGAACGTCCAGTACTCGGAGGACGCGCTGCTGCGCTTCCCCACCGCCAACGTCGGGATCGCCGTCGCGGCGCCGCAGGGCCTCGTCGTGCCCGTGATCCGGAGCGTCGAACGCCTCGCGCTCGCCGACGTGGCAGCCGCCCGCGGCGACCTCGTCGGCCGGGCGCGCGACAACAAGCTGACGACGCAGGACCTCGAGGACGGCACGTTCACGATTTCGAACCTCGGCATGTTCGGGATCGAGCAGTTCGTCGCCGTCCTCAACCCGCCCCAGGCGGCCATTCTGGCGGTCGGGGCGACGGTCGACACACCGGTCGCCCGGAACGGGGCGGTCGAGATCCGGCCGATGCTGACGATGACGCTGACGGTCGATCACCGCGCCGTCGACGGCGCCGAGGGTGCAGACTTCCTCCGAACCGTGAAGACGTTCGTGGAAGATCCCGCCCTCGCGCTGTGACCGACGTCAGCGAGCTCCCACGTGTCTGGTACCTCGTCCGCGACTTCGACCGTGGACGCGACTTCTACAAGCGGCTGCTCGGGTTCGACGAGACGTTCGTCGACTGGGACGACAAGTGGTCGAGGCTCGAGCGGGGCAGGATGCGGATCGCGCTCGCCGAAGGCGAGCCGACCATGGGCGGCGGAGTGGCAGCAGTCGACGTCGACGACATCAAGTCGGCGGCGCAGCGCCTGCGCGACGAAGGCGTCGACGTCGGCACGGTGATCGAGCTCGCGGGCCAGATGCGGCTCGTCGACGTCTTCGACCCGGACGGCAATCGCGTGCAGCTGACCGAGGAGATCGGTTGACGCGCAAGGGCTCCGCCGGCGACGTCCCATTCATGCGCTCGATGCTGGCGCACGCGTATGCGTGGCGCGTCAACGCCTTCGAGGCGGACATCCCGCTCTCGCGCTATGTCGACAACTGGGGGCGGCCCGGCGACCTGGCGGTGATCGCGCACGAGACGGGCAACCGTGTCGGCGCGGCGTGGCTACGCGTGTTCCGGCACTCGGAGCCGGGCTACGGGTTCGTCGATGAGAACACGCCCGAGCTCTCGATCGCCGTCGTCCCGTCCCGTCGCCGGCACGGGCTCGGGCAGGAGCTGATGGACGCACTGCTCGCTGCGGCCCGCGGCGCGGGTCACGGCGCCGTCTCGCTGAGCGTCGAGGCCGACTCGGCGGCCGTCGGGTTCTACGAGCGGAACGGCTTCACGCACGTCCGCGAGCAGGACGGCGGCGTCGTCATGCTCAAGCGCCTCGACTGATGCGCGCGGCCACGATTGTCGACGGACGGATCGAGATCTCCGAGCGGCCCGATCCCGTGCCGGGCGACGGGGAGCTCCTGATCCGCGTCCGCGCGGCCGGGATCAACGGCGCCGACCTCGGACAGCGCGCCGGCCGCTACCCGCCGCCGCCCGGCGCGACCGACGTACCGGGGCTCGAGTGCGCCGGCGAGGTGGACGGCAGGCGCGTGATGGCGCTGCTGCCAGGCGGCGGCCACGCGGAGCTCGCGGTCGCGCACGAGACGCACGTTCTGTCGGTGCCGGACGCGATGACCTGGGAAGAAGCCGGCGGGTTCGTCGAGGTGTTCGCGACGGCGCACGACGCACTCTTCACGCAGGCGGAGCTCGCGGCCGGCGAGCGCCTGCTCGTCAACGGCGCGGCCGGCGGCGTCGGTGTCGCCGCGGTGCAGCTCGGCCTCGCCGCCGGTGCGACGGTGACGGCGAACGCGCGACATCACCACGACGAGCTGCGCGCGCTCGGCGCCGACACCGACGTCGATGGCGAGTACGACGTGATCCTCGAGCTCGTCGGCGGCGAGAACCTCGCCACGAATCTCGAGCGGCTCGCGCTGAAAGGGCGGATCTCGGTGATCGGCACGGGTGCCGGTTCGAGCGCGGAGATCCAGTTCGGCTACCTGACGCGAAAGCGCGGCCGGATCCACGGCTCGACCTTGCGCGCCCGTTCGATCGAGGAGAAGGCCGAGGTGATGGCCGCGCTCGGCGCGTTCATGGCCGAGCACCCGTTGCAGGTGCCGGTCGAGGAGTCGTTCCTGCTCGAGCGGACGCAGGATGCGTACGAGCGCTTCCGGGCCGGGAACAAGTTCGGCAAGATCGTCGTCTGCCCCTGACGCCCCGCGAACTGAACCGCGCGACGCTCGCGCGCCAGCTGCTCCTCGATCGCGCCGACCTCGGCGCCTGCGAGGCGATCCACCGCCTGGCCGGGTTGCAGGCGCAGGACTCGAACGGGCCCTATCTCGGGCTGTGGTCGCGGCTGCGCGACTTCGACCGGGCGGAGCTGACCGCCGACGTCATGGAGCGTCGCGTCGTCGTCGCGACGCTGCAGCGCGTGACCATGCACATCGTCACGGCCGCCGACCACCGCTGGGTCAAGCCGACGCTGCAGCCGCTCTTCGACGCGACGAAGCGGCTGCCGACGCTTCGCGAGCTTGACCACGAGCGGCTGCTCGCCGAGGCACGGACGCGGTTCCCGGCGCGCATCCCGGCGTTGCGCGACCTTGCGCCCGACGGTGTGAACCTCGGGCACTTCACCGGCTACATCCAGTCGAACCTGCCGCTCGTCCGTACACCCCCGGCGGGAACCTGGAACGTCGGCGGCAGCCCGGTGCAGGAGCTCGTCGAGGTGGGGGAGCCGGACCCGGACGAGCTCGTGCGCCGCTATCTGGCCGCGTTCGGCCCTGCGACCGTCCGCGACGCGCAGGTGTGGTCGGGCCTGACGCGGCTGCGCGAGATCTTCGCGCGGCTCGAGCTGGAGGAGCTCGGCGACGGCTACTTCGACCTTCCCGGCGCACCGCGTCCGGATGCCGAGACACCGGCACCGGTGCGCTTCCTGCCGCGCTACGACGATCTCCTGATCGGGTATGCAGACCGGAGCCGCTTCGGCGACGTCGTGATCGGCAAGCCGGCGATCCTCGTCGACGGGCTCGTCGCCGGCACGTGGTCGTGGACCGGGGACGACGTCGACGTGTCGTTGCGCCGCGTCCTACCGGAGATCGAGGACGAACGCCTCCGGCTACGCGACTGGCTGGTCGCCGCCTAGGGCCGCGGCCGCGAGCCGGAACCGGCGAAGAGCGAAGAGAAGAGGACGAGGAGAAACTTCATCCTTCCACCGTAGGCATGCGCCCGTCGGTCGCGTGACCGATTCCGCTCCTCCGCCGGGATGATCTTTTCGAACGCTACGATCGCCGCCATGGATGTCGACATCGCAGTCCTCGGGGGAGGCCCCGGCGGCTACACCGCAGCGATTCGCGCCGGGCAGCTCGGCGCCAAGGTCGCGTGTATCGAGAAGGAGCCCGAGCTCGGCGGCACGTGCCTGCGCGTCGGGTGCATCCCCACGAAGGCATGGGTGCAGACAGCGCACTTCCTCCACCAGGCACACGACACGTTCGGGAAGCTCGGTGTCACCGTCAATGAGCCGCAGCTCGACTTCGCGAAGGCGAACGAGTGGAAGGACGCGGTGGTCAAGCAGATGACCGGCGGTGTCGCATCGCTGTTCAAGGCGAACAGCGTCGAGTGGATCAAGGGTGCCGGCACGTTCACCGGGCCGAACACGATTCGCGTCGACGGCGGCGAGGACGTCAACTTCAAGAGCGCGATCGTCGCGACGGGCTCGTTCCCGCTGCGGCCGCCGATCCCGGGTCTCGAGAGCGACCTGTGCGTCGACTCGACCGGGCTGCTCGCCCAGACCGAAGTCCCGCGCCGTCTCGTCATCCTCGGCGGCGGGATCATCGGTGCCGAGTTCGCCTCGATCTTCAACCGGTTCGGCTCCGAGGTGACGATCATCGAGATGCTCGACACACTGATCCCGCAGGAGGATGCGGATGCGGCGAAGGAGCTCGCGAGAGCGTTCGGCAAGCGCGGCATCACCCTGCAGCTCGGGAAGCAGTGCACCGGCGTCGAGCAGCAGGGCAACACGCTTCGCGTCTCGTTCGGCGACGGCGAGTCGGTCGAATGCGACCTGATGCTCGTCTCGGTCGGCCGCGGGCCGACCGTCGAGGGCATCGGGCTCGAGGCAGCCGGCATCGAATACGACAAGCGCAAGGGGATCACCGCGGACGACCACCGCCGGACGACCGTGCCGCACATCTATGCGGTCGGCGACTGCGCCGGGTACTGGCAGCTTGCGCACACCGCGTTCCGCGAGGGCGAGGTCGCCGCGGAGAACGCGTGCGGCCACGAGGCGATCGTCGACAACCGCGCGGTGCCGCGCCCGATCTACACCGATCCGGAGATCGCCGGCGTCGGCCTCACCGAGGCGCAGGCGCGCGAGCAGTACGGCGACGACGTCGCCGTCGGGACGTTTCCGTGGGTCGCGAACGCGCGCGCCGTGATGCAGGGCGACACCGTCGGTTGGGTCAAGTCGATCCACGAGACCAAGTACGGCGAGCTGCTCGGCCTGATCATGGTCGGCCCGCACGTCACCGACCTGATCGAGGCGGGCACGGTCGCGATCGATGCCGAGTCGACGGTCGAGACGGTCGCCGACGGCATGGCCGCGCACCCGACGCTCAGCGAGGCGATCAAGGAAGCAGGCCTCGTGGCACTCGGTCGCGCGATCCATCTGCCGAACCGCAAGCGCGCAGCCGCCTCCGCGTAAACGTCAGATCATCGAGTCACGCAACCATCGTCGCAGCCGGCGTCGGCGTCGCGCTGGTGACCGTGCGCACGGCCGGCGTGAACGCGACTGCGAGATTCGTCACCGCCGCGATCAGCGCGGCGGCGAGCAGCGTGTGCTCGAGGCCGAGCCAGTTGGTGAGCGGGCCGAACGCGATCATCCCGATCGGCATGAAGACGAACGACACGAGGATGTCGTACGAGCGGACGCGTGAGTAGACCTGCTCCGGGATCAGTCGCTGCAGCGTCGTTTCCCACCAGGTGTTCGCGAGCGCGATCGACCCCATCCCGAAGCCCCACGCGACGGCGATCGCCTCCCACGCGATCGGCTCGGCGAGCGCCGCGATCGGGACCGCGAGCAGCGTCGTGCTGACGAACGCGCCGTAGAGCGGATGGCGCGGTGCGAGCTTCACCGACGCGAACGCGCCGGCGATCGCCCCGATCGATCCGCACGCGGAGACGATCCCCCAGACCTGCCTCGGATTGCCGAAGTGGCTGAGGAACACGAGCGGGCCGAGCACGAGGAACGACGCGAGCATGAAGTTCGAGATCGCGAAGCCGATGATCGGTGCACGCACCCAGCCGCGCGAAGTCACCTCGCGGAACCCTTCGCGAAGCTCGGAGCCGAACGAGCGCAGCGGCGCGCGGATCGGCGCGTCGACGTCGAGTCGCGCCAGGAACGCCGCGCTCACGATAAACGACGCGGCGTCGATCGCGAACACGTAGCCGGGCCCCGCGACCCAGAGCAGCAGCCCCGAAACCGCGGGGCCGAACACGTTCAGCGTGTTGCGGCTGATCCCGAGCAGGGCGTTCGCGGACTGCAGCTCGCCGGGCTCGATCGTCTGTGGGACGAGACCGTCCGCGGCCGGGCCGAAGAACGCCGACGCCATCCCGAACAGCGCCTCGCAGGCGATGAACGTGACGAGCGTCATGTGATGCGTCAGCAGCAACACCGCGATGAGCGCCTGGACTACGGCGCGCAGCAGGTCGCAGCTGAGCATGATGGTCCGCCGAGAGAACCGGTCGGCGACGACGCCGCCCGCGAGGGTGAACACGACGCGCGCGATCGTGAACGACGCGAGCACGCTGCCGAGCGCGGTTGCGGAGCCGTGGATCGAGAGCACGGCGAACGTGAGCGCGACCGGAACGATCGCGTCGCCGATCGCGGATGCGACGCGGCCGAACCAGAGCAGCCGGAAGCGGCGCTGGCGCAGAGGGCGTGCGGCTTCGCCCAGGTTGCCCACCGGCGCTGACTGTAGTACGGAACGCGATGGAATCCAACGGGGTTTGCCGCCGCCGCGCCGGGGTAGGTTGGCGGTGTGGCCGTGTTCAATCGCAGAAACGCCGCCGTCGGCTGGCTCGCCCTCGCCGTCGGGAAACGGGTCCTGAAACGCAAGGCGAAGCAAGCGGTGCCGGGGATCGATGCCGAATCGAAACGGCCGAACAAGAGCGCGATCGCGCTCCTGCTCGCGAGTCTCGTCGGCGTGCTCACGTTCTGGCGCCGCCGCTCCGGAGACGAGGAGACCGGCCCGCAGTCGTGAATCCAGACGCCGGTGCCCCGGCGTCTCGTGTTCGCGCTGCTCCCGTTCGCGGCCGCCGCCGCGACGATGGCCACGCTTACCTTTACGCGGAAGAACGCGCAGCCACATGCCGCGGTCGTCGTCCCGCCGCTCACCATCACGTCGAAGCCGACGGAGTGGCGCGCTCCGGGTGTGGCCGTCACGGTCGGCGGGTTCGCGGGGTCCGGCGCGCGCGTGCTGCTGCGCGCCGACGGCCGCGTCGTCGCCTCGACCACCGCCGGGAGGCTCGGCCGCTACACCTTGCGCTTCGCGCCACGCACCGCCGGACGCGTGCAGCTCGTCGTCCAGTCGGCGGGGAGGTTCCGGCCCGCAGGGGCGTTCGTCGTGCGCCCCGTCTCGCTCGACGCTGTCGGCGACGTCACCTTCGGCGAGAGCGTCGGTCCCGCGATCGCCGCCCACGGCGGCGCGTACCCGTGGGCGTTCGTCGGCTCGACGCTGCGGAGGGCCGACATCACCGTCGGCAACCTCGAGACCGCCGTCTCGACGCGCGGCGTCGCCGCCGTGAAGGAGTTCACGTTCCGCGGCCCGCCCGCCGCGCTCGTGCCGATGCGCGAGGTCGCCGGCTTCGACGTGCTGACGCTCGCCAACAACCACACGGTCGACTTCGGGCGCGCTGCACTGCTCGACACGGTCGAGGCGGTGCACGCCGCCGGTATCCAGACGATCGGCGCCGGGGCGAACGACCTTCAGGCACGGCGCCCTGCGATCGTCGAGGCCGGCGGCCTGCGCGTCGCGTTCCTCGGCTATTCCGACGTCAATCCGTACGGGTTCAACGCGACGAGCTCGTCGCCCGGCACCGCGAAGGCGGATGTCGACGCGATCACCGCCGACGTGCACGCGGCGCTGCGCCGCGCCGACGTCGCGGTCTGCTTCTTCCACTGGGGCACCGAGCTGCATCCGGATCCGGACTCACGCCAGCAGCAGTTCGCCGCGGCGTGCCTGAACGCGGGAGCGAAGGTCGTGCTCGGTGCGCACCCGCACGTCCTCGGCGGGGTTGCGACGCCCGCGCCGCACTCGCTCGTCGCGTGGACGCTCGGCAATTTCGTGTTCCCGTCCGGCAGCGCCACCGGGCGCACGGCGATCCTCCACGTCGCGCTCGGCGCGGACGGGGTGCGGGGCTACCGGCTGGTGCCGGTCAGGATCGACGGTTTCCGGCCGCGGCTCGTCCCAGCAGCGCAGCAAGGCTGACGGCGAAGCCGAAGGCGGACACGAGAGCTGAGAACCGCAGCATGGGCGGGATATCGGCGTTCCCGCCCTGCGGCTTGAGACACGTGTTGCTTGAGGGTCTGCTCGAGAGCTCTCTTACGCTGGAACCGGGGCTCCCGGCGTGCGTCGCCAGATCACGATCCCGGCGGTTGCCGCCCAGAGGGCGAAGAGAACGAGTGCGAAGATGAAGGCGGGTGTCGCTGCGATCAGCCCGATCACGATGACCGACCAGCCGAGCCAGTTGGGGAGGGTGTCGCCTCGGAGGATCGCGAGGCCCGCGGTGAGTCCGAAGACCAAGCCTCCGGCCGAAGCCGCGAGCTGCATGTTGAGCGCGAGGACGTTCAACGCTTGGGCGGCCGCAGGCGCGAGGTGACTCGGGACCGCGGCGAGAGCGAAGTCGAAGTCAAAGTAGATGACTGCGCCGGCTGCGAACACCGCTGCGCCGGCGAGTACCACCGAGCTGAGCGCCTCCGCAGACGGCTTCCGGCGCAAATGCGACCTCAGCGTTCCTGCGAAGAGAACCAGGAACGCGAATGCGAGCATCCACAACAGGTCCGAGACGCGTGCGCTCGTGCGGTGGCTCTCGTAGAACGCGATCACTTTCATTCCGCTCGCGCTGCTGCTGGGCGCTCCGGAAGCGGTCCCGAATGCGAACAGCGTCAGGAGCGCATACACGACTCCGGTCAAGGGTGCAAAACGACTGAGCTGGGTTACCACCGGTTCAATCCTCTCTTCGCGGTAGCTGAAGACCCCAGGTACTCGACAGCCCCGAGTGAGTTCGACCCGCGGCGCTCGGTGCCTGCTAGATCAACAGGCACGCCGCGTCGTGGCCCGCCGGAGTCGGCGCGAGGGCCGGTTCCTCGACGCGGCACGCGTCGAACGCGAGTGGGCAGCGCGGGTGGAAGCGGCAGCCGCTCGGGATGTGAACGGCGTCGGGGGTCTCGCCGCGGAGCACCTGCCCGGTGTGCCGGTCGCGTGGGTCACGGCGCGGGACGACAGAGAGCAGGGCACGCGTATACGGATGCTGGGGCGTCCGTACGACCTGTGCGGCTGGGCCTTCCTCGACGATGCGGCCGAGGTACATGACGGCGATGCGGTCGGCGAAGCGCGCAGCGGTCGAGAGGTCGTGGGTGATCATCAGGATTGCCAGGCCCTGGCGCTTCAGCGAGTCCAGCAGCGACAGGACGCCTGCCCGCACGGACACGTCGAGCATCGAGACCGGCTCGTCGGCGACGAGCAGCACCGGTTCGAGCACGAGGGCCGCTGCGATCGCGACGCGCTGCCGCTGGCCGCCCGAGAGCTCGTGCGGGTAGCGCTCGAGGAAGAGCTCGGGCGGTGTCAGCTCGACGCGTTCGAGCGCCTCTCGCACGCGCTCCTCGCGCTCGGTCTTCGAGCCGCCGAGCCGGTGGATCGCGAGCGGCTCTTCGACCGCCTGCCGGACGCGGAAGCGGGGGTCGAGCGATTCGTACGGATCCTGGTAGACCATCTGGATCCGGCGGCGCAGCGGCCGCAGCGCGCGCACGCCGAGACCGGTCAGGTCGCGGCCCTCGAACCGGATCGAGCCGGCCTCCGGATCGACGAGCCGCATCACCGCCTGCGCGGTCGACGTCTTGCCGCAGCCCGACTCCCCGACCAGCGCGACCATCTCGCCCGCCGCGAGCCCGAACGAGATGCCGTCGACGGCGTGCACCGCCTGCGCGGGAGCGCGCTTCACCGTACCGACGATCCCGCGCGGGATCGGGTAGCGGACGACGAGATCCGCGACCTCGAGCAGCGAACTCATCCGGTGCCAGCCACCGTGACAACAACGTGACAGCGCGTCCACAAAAAGCTCATTTGCAGGGACGGTGGTGGGACATGTCTGGTGCCAGGCACCGTCACGAAGTGCGCACAGCTCATCTCGCCGTGACCTCGCTGAGGTGACACGCGGCCGCGCGGCCGTCTCCGACTCGGACGAGCGCAGGTTCGTCGCCGCAACGGTCGAACGCGCGGTCGCACCGTGGGCGGAACGGGCAGCCGTCGAGCGGCCGGTCGAGCCTCGGCGGAGCGCCGGGGATCGAGACGACGCGGCCGTCGAGATCGTCGAGGTCCGGCGTCGCCGCGAAGAGCAGCCGTGTGTACGGGTGGCGTGGGTCGTGGTAGAGCGCGTCGACCGGTCCCTGCTCCGCGACGCGGCCGGCGTACATGACCACGCTTCGGTCGCACAGCTGTGCGACGACGGGCAGGTCGTGCGTGACGAGCACGAGTGCAAGCCCGAGCTCGCGGCAGAGCGCGTCGAGCAGTTCCAGGATCTGCGCCTGCACCATCACGTCGAGCGCGGTCGTCGGCTCGTCCGCGATCAGCACCTTCGGGTTGCACGCGAGAGCCATCGCGATCGCCGCCCGCTGCCGCATACCGCCGGACAGCTCGTGTGGGAACCGCCCGGCGCGCGCCGCGGGAATGCCGACGGACTCGAGCAGCTCGCCGGTGCGCGCTCGTGCCGTCGAGCCGCGCGCCATGCCGTGCAGCTCGAGCGCCTCCACGATCTGCTTGCCGACCGTCTGCACCGGGTTGAGCGCGTTCATCGCGCCCTGGAACACGATTGCGATGTCGACCCAGCGATGCGGACGGATCGTCGACTCGCCGCCCGCCAACACGTCGACGCCGTCGAGCAAGACGCGTCCCGCGGCGCTCGCGCTCGGCGGCAGCAGGCCCATGATCGCGAGCGCCGTCGTCGTCTTGCCGCAGCCCGATTCGCCGACGAGGCCGAGCCGCTCGCCGCGGTCGAGCGTGAAGCCGACACCCTGCACAGCGTGCAGCTCGCCGCCGCCCTGGAGGTCGAACCACACGTGCAGATCGTCGACCTGCAACAGAGGCTCGCTCACAGCGCCTCCTTCCGCCCGACGAGCGGCCGCAGCCGGAACGTGCGCGCCGAGAGGTGCGCGACACGCAGCCGCGGGTTCAGCGCGTCCTCCATCGAGCCGCCGACGAGGCTGCAGCCGAGGATGATCAACGCCACGAGCGCGCCCGGCGGGACGATCGCCCACCACGCGCCCGACGAGATCGCCGCGCGCTCGAACGCGTTCTCGATCACCTTGCCGAGCGACGTGCGACTCGGGTCGCCGAGCCCGAGGAACGACAGCGCCGTCTCGTCGAAGATCGCGACCGCGACCGTCAGCACGGTGTTCGCGATCAGCAGTGGCGCCACCTGCGGGAGCACATGGCGGACGACGATGCGGATGTGCCCCGCGCCGAGCGCGCGCGCCCGCTTCACGTACACGCGCTCGCGCACGCTCTTCACCTGCGCGCGGATGACCCGCGCCGTGCCGGTCCAGAGCAGGATCCCGATCACGATCACGATGTGGAACAGGCTCGGCCCCCAGATCGCCGCCACGACGATCATCAGCGGCACGTCGGGGATGACGAGGAAGTAGTCGGTGATCCGCATGAGGATCGTGTCGACCTTGCCACCGAAGTAGCCCGCGAGCACGCCGACCGTGCCGCCGATCGCCATCGACACGAACGTCGCGGCGAAACCGACGATGAGCGAGATCCGTGCGCCCCACATGAGGAGCGTCACCATGTCGATCCCGCCGTCGTCGAGCCCGACCGGGTGCCTCCACGACGGGCTGCCGAACACCGGCCCGACCTGTGTGTGCAACCCGTACGGGGCGATCAACGGCGCGAAGACGGCGCAGAACGTGATCACGACCAGGATCGATGCGCCGATGACGGCGGCCGGGTTGCGGCGCAGCGCGCGCAGGACGACGCCGCGGCGAGTGATGGCCGGCGCGGTCGGCGCTTCGATCAGGATCGAGCTCACTCGGTGATCCTCGGATCGAGCTTGAAGTAGAGGAGGTCGGCAACGAGGTTGAAGAAGACGACCGAGATCGTGAGTAACAGGAACGCGCCCTGCAGCATCGGGTAGTCGCGCTGCAGCACGGCGTCGTAGACGGCGCGGCCGATGCCGGGCCACGAGAACACCGTTTCGATCAGGATCGCGCCGGCGACGATGTAGCCGAGCGAGAGCGCGACGAGGGTCGCGACCGGCAGCATCGCGTTGCGCAGCGCATGGCGGCGCACGATCGTCCACGGTTTCAGCCCCTTCGCGCGCGCAGTGAGTATGTAGTCCTCGCCGAGCGTCTCGAGCATCGCGGAGCGCACGATCAGCGTGTACTCGCCGTAGAGCACGAGCCCGAGTGTCAGCGACGGCAGCGTGATGTGCGCGGCGAGGTCGCGAAAGTGCGTCCAGAACGACGGGTTGATCAGGAACTCGTTCGTCATCCCGCCGGTCGGCAACGTGCCGGCGAAGATGATGATCAGCATCAGTCCGAGCCAGTGCGTCGGCATCGAATAGAAGCCGAGGGCACTCGTCACCGTCAGCGCTTCGGTCGGCGTGCCGCGCCGCCACGCGGCGATCACCCCGGTCAGCGTGCCGATGATGATCGCGAAGAATGTGCCGAGCAGCACCATCGGAAGCGTGTTGATCAGCGCGACGCGCAGGTTTGTCGACACCGGCTGCTCGTTGGCGAACGAGACGCCGAGGTTCCCGTGCGCCAGCTGCTTCAGGTAGATGACGTACTGCGCGCCCTTCGACTTGTCGAGGCCGAACTGCTTCTTCAGCGCCTGCCGCAGTTCAGGCGTGGCGTGAGGCACGCGCGAGAGGTCGGTCACCGCAGAGCCCGGGGCGAGCCGGAAGAGCGCGAAGTTCAGCGTGACGGCGACGAACACCGTCACGAGCGCGAACGCCGTGCGTTTGATGACGTAGTCCGCGCCGCGCACGGACTACTTCTGCTGGATGCTCGTCAGGCTGACCTTGGAGATGGAGTTGAACGGCCCTTGCGGCGAGGTGACGATGCCCGTCCAGTTCGAGCCGTAGGCGCTCACGTTGTCGAGGTTCGCGAGCCATAGGTACGGCTTCTTCTGCTGCAGGTACTTCTGCATCTGCCAGACGATCGCGCGGCGCTTGGTCTGATTCGGCGTGAGCTGCTGCTTCGAATACATCGCGTCGTAGGTCTTGTCGCAGAAGCCGGTGTCCGACCAGCCGCCGTACTGCTCACAGGTGACGACCGAGAGCATGAAGTCCGGATCGACGAGACCGACCCAGTCCCACATCGAGAGGTCGAAGTCGGTGTACTTGCCGTTCGGCGCCGTGATCGCATCGAATGCCGCGCTCGAGTCGAGTGACTTCTGCTTGATCTCGATGCCGATCTTGCGGAAGGCCGCCTGGATGATCTGGAACGTGCGCTGGATCGAGTGCACGTCGGTTGGCGTGATCACGTCGTACGACATGCGCGAGCCGTTCGCGACGCGGATCCCGTCTGAGCCCTTCTTGTAGCCGAGCCCGTCGAGGATGCTGTTCGCCTTCGCCAGGTTGAACGGCGTCGGTTTGACGGCCGGGTTGTACCAGGCGCCCGACGACGGCGAGATGATCGAGTCGCCCGGGTGGGCTGCGCCGAGGAACACGACGCGAACGATCTGCGCGCGGTCGACCGCGTAGTCCATCGCGGTCTTCACGCGTGGGTCGAGCAGCTCGCGGTGCTTCGTCTTCTTCGGATTCGAGTTGATGATGAAGTCGGTGTGGTCGAGGCCGGGCACTTGCTTGACCGTGAAACCGGAGCCGCGCAGCGTCTTGATCGCGGTCGCAGGCACGTCCTCGATCGCGTCGATGTCGTGGTGCTTGAGCGCCGCGACGAGCGCGTCGTCGTTGGAGAACATCTGCAGACCGAACGCGTCGACATTCGGCTTCGGGCCGTAGAACTTGTCGTTGCGCTGGAAGAGCGCGATCTGATCCTTCGTGAACTTGATCAGGTTGAATGGGCCGGCGCCGACGATCGGCGCGTTGTTCGGGAACGATTTCAGGTCGTTTCCCTTGTGGCCGGTGTGCTGTGACCAGATGTGCTTCGGCAGGATCGGGAACTGCTGGAACTGGCCGAGGACGTTGCCGAGGGCGGCTGCGTAGTGGACGACGAGCGTCGTCGGCGTCGGCGCGTCGGCGCGCGTGATGTGCGCGATCAAGCCGGCCGAGTTGGCCGTTGCGCCGCCCTTGTATTTGAGCGCGGTGTTGATCGTCCACGCCGCGTCGGCGGAGGTCAGCGGCTGGCCGTCCGACCAGACTGCGCCGCGGCGCGTCTTGAACGTCCACGTCTTGCCGCCGTTCGACGCCTTCCACGACGTTGCGAAGTCGGGTGCGAAATTGCGGTTCGCCTTGTCGTACTGGATGAGCTCGGGGTAGATGTACTCGAAGGTCGAATAGGCGTCCTGGTTGAACGCGACGAACGGGTTCAGCGAGTCGATGCGCGAGCTCGTCCCGAGTCGGAACGTCCCGCCGCTTCGCCGTTCCGACCCACTGGCGGCAGCTGCGAACACGCAGACCGCAAGGACGACCCCGACAACCGCCAACCGCCGTGCCTGCATCGCCCGACCTCCTAGTCCTGGAACGGTGATTCGTCCACCGTCAGCGTCCGTTCGTCGGCGTCGAGCGTAACCTGGACGCCCAGCGGAATGGAAGCGAGGTGCTTGCCGTGCCCGAGCGGCAGCTTGTAGAGCACGGGCACGCCGAGGCCCGCCAGGTGCTTGTCGAGGACGTCCTCGACCGACTTCCCTGCGCGCCAGTCGGAGACCTCCCGGGGGAGGTCGCCGTAGTCGCAGCGCCACATGTCGCCGACGACCACGCCCGCGATCCCGTCGAGCTTGCCCGCGTGCCGGAGCTGTGTCAGCTGGCCGTCGATGAAGTAGGGCGGCGCGTCGGTGTCCTCGAAGAAGAGGATCGCGCCGTCGGTGTCGAGCTCCCACGGCGTCCCGATCGTCTGCATCAGGAGCCACAGGCAGCCGCCGACGAGCGGGCCGCTTGCCTTTCCCGGCGCGATTGCGCGGACGTATGGGTCGTCGGGGTCGCGCGGCACCTCGCCGATGACTTCGCCGCGCAGCACGCGCAGCAGCCGCTCGCGGCTGAACGCGGTCGTCTCCTTGTCCCCGACGCCGATCAGCCCGTAGCCGTAGAAGGTCGGGAACCCGGCGAGCTGGCGGATCGGCACGTGCAGCGAGGTGATGTCGCTGTAGCCGATGAACGGCTTCGGGTTCGCTCCGATCAGGTCGAAGTCGAGGTGAGGGAGCAGCTCGCTGGAACCGAAGCCTCCCTGGAGCGACTGCACGATGTCGACGTCCGGGTCTGTGAACAGCGCGTGGAGGTCCTCGGCGCGGCGCTTCGGGTCGCCGGCGACGTAGTCGTCGCGGTCGTGCACGCCGGGGCCGAGCTTGACGCGGTAGCCCTGCGCCTCCCACCACTCGACCCCGCGGTCGAGCTCCGAGCGCATGTCGTACGGGCTCGCGCACGCGGCCACGCCGATCGTCCCGCCGTCCGGGAGAGGTTTCATGACCTGCGTTTCTACATCAGGAGCGCTGCGCGGGACACGTCCTTCATGCGAAGCGCACTGCGCGGTGCCTGGCACCAGACGTGGCCCGGGTGGCCCCGTCCTTGATGCGAAGCGCACTGCGCGGTGCCTGGCACCAGACGTGGCCCGCGTGGCCTAGGTCGCGCCGACGAGGCCCGCGAGCGTCGCGACGACAAGATCCCCGATCGTCCCCAGGTCGTACCCACCCTCCTGTACGACGACGGTGGGCACACCGAGCGACCCGAGGATCCGCCCCGCCTCGCCGTAGCCGTCGTGGGTGACGGCGAGCGGGCTCTCCGGATCGGCGGTGGCGGCGTCGACGCCGAGGGCCACCACGAGCGCGCGGGCGCCCACGGCGAAGGCCGCCGCCTGACGCACCGCCGCGACCCACGGCTCGTCGCCGGACCCCGGAGCGACCGGCACGTTCAGGTTCGAACCGTCACTCTCCGAGGCGAAGCCGAGGAAGTGCGGGAACCAGCCCGCCCCCGGGTCGACGTGCACCGACGCCGTCCGCACGTCGTCGCGCCCGCGAAACAGCTCCTGCGTCCCGTTGCCGTGATGCGCGTCGATGTCGACGACTGCGACCGGGCCGCCGACCACACCGAGCAGCGCAGCCGCGGCGATCGCCGAGTTGTTCAGGTAGCACGAGCCGCCGTAGAGCGAGCGCGTCACGTGGTGCCCGGGCGGCCGGCAGCATGCGTACGCGAACGGCGCGCCGTCCGCGACGAGATCCACCGCCGTCAACGCACAGTCGACCGCGCCGCGCGCGGCCTCCCACGTGCCCGGGCCGATCAGCGTCATCGTGTCGTAGGCGAAGCGCCCCGGCCGTGCCCAGACCGCCGCCGGTTTCGGCGCCGGACGTCCGCTCGTCAGCTCCTCGCGCGCGAACACGTACGGCACGACACGGTCGTTCGGCAGACCCAGCGCCGACCACTCGTCCCACGCCGTCCGCAGGTACTCGACGAGCTCGGGGTCATGCACGGCGTGCACGGCCTCGTCGGGATGCGCAACGGCGGCGACCTCACGCGCGCCGACGGCAACCAGCGCTTCGCGTATGCGAAGAGCCCGTTCGGGCAGTTCCGTCGCCGGTGTGCGCACGCCCACCCAGATCTCGGCGTCCGGCTCGTGCCGCAAGCAGTCGTCGCTCCACACGAACGGGATCACTAGGCTCGCAACCATGTCACGCCCACGCGAGGAAGGCGTCGTCATCGGCACGCTCGAGCCGGGGCCGCGCAACTCGATCGCCGACGTCGGCGTGACCGTCGGTCACGTGACGGTCGAGGTGACCGGCGTGACCGCGATCGTGCCGCCGCTCCTGCCCGCACCCGCCGGCACAGCGGTGCTGAACGGCGCCGGCGAGCTCACCGGTGCGCACGAGATTCGCGAGTGGGGGCTGCTCGAGACGAACGTCTATCTCACCTCGACGCACGCGGTGGGCCGGGTGTACGACGGAGCGGTCCAGGTGGCGCTCGCCGCCGACCCGCGCGTCGGTGTCGACGACGTCGTGATCCCGGTCGTGGGCGAGTGCGACGACAGCTGGCTCTCCGACGCTCGCATCGCGCACGTGCAGCCGGCGGACGTGTCGAACGCCGTGGCCGCCGCGAGTTCCGACTTCGAGCGCGGCGCGGTGGGCGCCGGCGCGGGGATGAGCTGCTTCGGCTGGAAGGGCGGGATCGGCTCGTCGAGCCGCCGCGCCGGCGAGTACACGGTCGGCGTCCTGCTGCTGACGAACTTCGGCGTCCCGGAGCAGCTCCGCGTGAATGGGATGTCGACCGGGCTCGTGCCGCCCGACCACCGGAAGAAGGCAGCCGGCAGCTGTATCGGGGTCGTCGCAACGGACGCGCCGCTTGCTCCACAGGATCTCGAGCGTCTCGCGCGCCGCGTCGGGCTCGGGCTCGCGCGCACCGGCTCGGTCGCCCACCACGGGAGCGGCGAGATCTTCATCGCGTTCTCGACGTCCGACGAACGGACGATGCGCGGTCGCGAGATCGACGGGCTCTTCCAGGCGACCGTCGACGCGTCCGAGGAGGCGGTCCTCGACTCGCTCTGGGCTGCGGTCGACACGAGCGGCCGCGACGGGCGGACGGTCTACGCGTTTCCGCGCGGCCTGTAGCGGCCGCCGTACATCGGCAGGTCGAGCCCCGGCCCGACGCGGTCCATCTCCTCCCACAGACGGTTGATCCCGAAGGCGCCGCGCTCGCGCACGAGCGCGACCGCGTCGAGGTCGAGCACCGTGGTCAGCACCTCTTCCGCGACGCCTGCTTCGTAGCGCACCGTGCCCTCGGCGTCGATCACGAGGCTGCGGCCGTTCCCGACCGGCGCCGCCGCGTTGATGTTCACGATCGCGACCTGGTTCACGTACGCGTTCGCGCGCGCGACGACCGTCTCCGCGTCACGGTCCGACGTGGCGGTCAGCGTCACCTGGAAGATCGCCTCGGCGCCCTGCCATGCGAGTGAGCGGAACACCTCGGGGAAGACGCCGTCGTGACAGATCGCGAGCCCGAAGCGCCCGACGCCGTCGATGTCGAAGCACACGGTCTGCGTGCCGGGCACAGACGTCTCGTACGGCTGCCACGGGAAGCACTTGCGGTAGCTCGCGACGAGCTTGCCCGACGGCGCCAGCACGACCGCGGTGTTCGCGACGCCGTCGGCGACCCGCTCGTAGACGCTGCCGGGAACGAGCCAGAGCCCGGTCTCGCGCGCGAGCGCGCCGAGCCGCTCGGTGAGCTCGCCCGGCACGTCGACGGCGAGCTCCTGCTCCTCCTCGAGAAGCGGCGGCAGCGCCATCAGGTGCAGCTCGGGCGCGACGACGAGCTCGAGCCCGTCGAACGTCGAGCGCAGCGCGCGCACGTCCCGCTCGAAGCGGGCGAGCGTCGCCTCGCGATCCCCGGGGACGCCGGCGCTCTGGAGCCCGGCGACGAAGAGTGAGCGGCCCACCGGGCAGATCGAAACATGGGTAATCGCTGCGCGCAAGACAGCGAGCTCTTCTGAGGTTTGGCTCCGGGCGGGGTTGCGGTAAGCACCCGGTGTGGGGGCCTATGTGTTCGGCCGGGGCAGCAACGTGCTCGAGTACTGGCTCGCGCGAGCCGAGGGCTTCGGCGTGCGCGCCCGCGGGGCGCGCGTCGGCGTCGTCGAGGAGGTCGTGCTCGATCCGGCCCGCGGCAGGGCGTCCGCGCTCGTCCTCAGCTCGCGCTTCCTGCACCGGCGCCGCGTCGTGCTCGTGGGCGCGGTCGAAGCGGTCGATCCGGAGGCGCGGCTCTTCGATCTCGAGGTGGAAGAGCGCGCGCCGCGGCCGGCCCGAGTGCGCCCACTTGCGCTCGCGACCTGGCGGGTCGTGAGAAAGTACGCGCACGATGCGTATGAGAGCTGCCGTTCTGGAAGAGTTCGGGAAGCCGCTCGCGGTGCGAGAGGTGGAGCTGAACGAGCCGCGCGCTGGGGAAGTGCTTGTGCGTCTCGTGGCATGCGGCGTGTGTCACACGGATCTCTACACCGCCTCTGGCGCTGATCCGTCGGGCTACGCGCCGACGGTGCTCGGGCACGAGGGCGCCGGCGTCGTCGAGCAGGTCGGCGAGGGCGTCGCGTCGCTCGCGCCGGGCGATCACGTCGTCACGCTGTTCTCGCCGCAATGCCGCGAGTGCATTCACTGCCGGAGCGATCGCACGAACCTCTGCCTCGCGATCCGCGAGCAGCAGAACAAGGGTTTCCTCCCAGACGGCACGACGCGCCTCCACTCGGGCGGCGAACCGATGCGCCACTTCATGGGCACGTCGACGTTCGCGGAGTACACGGTGATGCCGGAGATCGCGCTCGCGAAGATCAACCCGGAGGCACCGCTCGACGGCGCCGCGCTGTTCGCGTGCGGCCTCTCGACGGGGATCGGCGCGGCGATGAACACCGCGAAGGTCGAGGCCGGTTCGACGTGCGTCGTGTTCGGCGCCGGCATGGTCGGGCTCGGCGCGGTGATCGGCTGCCGCCTGCAGGGCGCAGAGCGGATCGTGTGCGTCGACCTCTCGGAGGCACGGCTCGCGCTCGCGACGCAGCACGGTGCGACGGAGACGATGGCCGGCGGTCCCGACGCGGTCGAGCGGATCGTCGAGTCGACCGGCGGCTTCGGCGCGGATTACACGTTCGAGGCGACGGGCAACGTCGGTGTGATGCGGCAGGCCGTTGAATCGGCGCGCATGGGCTGGGGGCTCTGCACGGTGGCGGGTGTCGCCGGCAAGGGCGAGACGCTCGACGTCGTGCCGCGGTTCCTGATCACCGGGCGCCGCGTCGCCGGCTCGTCGTTCGGCGGCGTGAAGGGCCGCGACGGCGTGCCGAAGCTCGTCGATCGCTGGCTTGCGGGCGACATCGACGCGGAGTCGTTCATCTCGCACCGCATCACGCTCGACGAGGTCAACAAGGGCTTCGAGCTGATGGAGGAGCAGGACGGCATCAGGAGCGTGATCGAGTTTGCTGCTTGAGCGCGTCGAGCATCCGACGTGGACGTCGAACGCCTACCTCGTCTCCGACGGCACGCACGGCTTCATCGTCGACTCGAACGGCGTCGAGGATCCGCTCGCGCGCATCGTCGAAGAGCAGGGGATCGAGCTCACGCACGTGCTCATCACGCACGGCGACGGCGACCATGTCGTCAACCCGGAGCGGTGGGGGGTGCCGGTCGTCACCTCGTTCGCCGAGCCCGTGCAATCCGGTTCCTTCGAGATCCGCGGCCTGCCGACACCGGGACATGCTCGCGAGCACTGGGCGCTGCTCGTGAACGACACCGACTGTTTCACCGGCGACTGTCTCTTCAAGGGAACGGTCGGCGGCACCGGCAACGGCGGGCCGGACGGCTACGCGAACCAGGTGCGCTCGATCATGGAGACGCTGATGTCGCTCCCCCACGAGACACGCATCCATCCGGGGCACACGCTCCCGTCGACGATCGGCGACGAATGGGAGCGCAATCCGTTCATCCGCATCTGGCGCGGCGTCGACCCAGAAGGCGACGAGCCGTGCCGCGTCCGGGGCGAAGAGGCGACCCTGATCCTCTTCGGCCCCGACTACGACGGCACGCACAAGGCGTGGGTGCGGTATCCCGACGGCCGCGACGCGATCGTCGGCGGCAGCCAGATCACCCGCACGTAGCCTCGCTACGCGCTGGGCCTCGGCCGGTCGCTGCGGCCGAAGGCTGATCGTGCCTACGATGGTTGGCCGTGCTCGAGCTCCTGTGGCATCCCGACGCCGTCGCGTTCGCGTTCTCGCGCGACGGCTCGGCGACCGGCGAGGGCGAGCTCGACGTCCTCGGCGACGTCTACCGCGGCCGCTTCCTCGATGCCGGCGAGCTCGCCCGCTTCGAGCCCGGCGAGCCGCTCGCGGACAGCGCCCGCGCCGTCCTGCACGTCCGCGAGCTCGCGCGGCGCGCCGTCTCCGAGGGCCTCGTCTTCCCGCAGGCGGCCGAGATCGGCGGCGAGTGGTTCGCTTTCTGGGGCGCGACACTCGAGGCCGAGATCGAGCAGACGCTGACCCGGATCGCCGCCGCGTCGCCGCCCGTGATCGCGGACTACTTCCACGGCGACCGCGTCGCGACCGTCAACGACCTCTACCCGCGGCTCGTCGACCAGATCGCGCGCGACCGGCTCGTCGCCGCCGGCGTCAGGCTCGGCTCGGCGCGCCCGTTCGGGCGCAACCGGGCCGTCGAGGCGTTCCTGCACGGGCTGTCGTCGGCCGATCCGGAGCTGGCGCACGGCGGCTCCTACCGCGCGTTGGAGAAGAAGGTCACGCGCTGGGTCGATCAGGGGCTCGAGCGGCTGATCCGCGCGCCGTGGGGCGTCGGCCTCCATCTCGAGGAGCGCGACGACGGGCTCGCGCTCGAGCTGTGGCTTCACGCCTCCGACGACGCAACCGTCGCTCTGCCCGCCTCGCTCCTCTGGGATGCCGGCCCCGACGCGTTCCGCTTCCTGCGCGACACCGATCCGTACACCGATCTCCCGCGCGCGTTCGCTTCGCTGCGGCCCACGCTCGCCGGGCACGGCTTCGTGTTCGACGACGACCAGCCGCGCGACGCGCCGATCGACGCCGAGGACGCGGAGCACTTCCTGCGCCGCGTGATGCCGACCCTGCCGGTGCCGGTCGTACTGCCGACGGCGTGGACGTCGCGGCCGGCGCGGATCAGCGCAGACCTGCGCGCACGCGCGTCGACCGGTCTCTTCGCGCATCTCGACTGGCAGCTGCGCGTCGGCGACCTCGGGCTCGACGAAGCCGAGCTGCGCCGGCTCGCCGCGGAACGCGCGCCGCTCGTGCGTGCCGACGGCCGCTGGCAGGTGCTGCGCCGCGACGACGTCGAGCGCGCGCTCAACTTCCTCGAGCAGC
>DATINO010000114.1:0-15287 GCA_035474195.1 Gaiellaceae bacterium | reverse complement strand
GTCGGCCATGCCGCCGACGAAGCCGCTGATGTCCGCGCCCGCCGAGAACGCGCTGATGGCGCATCCCGCGGTCGCCGAGGCGGCTGTCGTCGCGGTGCCCGACCCGAAGTGGGACGAGCGCCCGCTCGCTGCGGTCGTGCTCCGCGAGGGCGCGACTGCGACCGCGGACGAGCTGCGCGCGTTCCTGGCGCCGGACTTCGCGAAGTGGTGGCTGCCGGAGCGGTTCGAGTTCGTCTCCGAGATCCCGAAGACGAGCGTCGGCAAGTTCAAGAAGACGGAGCTCCGCGAGCTGTACTCGAGGATTCCTGCATGATCGAGACCGTCTGGCTCGACAACCCTCCGGTCAACGCGGTCAACAGCGGGATCCTCGAGACGCTCTGGGCGGCGTTCGAGAAAGTCGGCGACGACGTGCACGCCGTCGTGCTGCGCGGCCGTGGCGAGCGCGCGTTCTCGGCGGGCGCGGACATCAGCGGCTTCGTCGGCGGCATGGCCGACGGCGATCGGCCGGGCGGCATCCAGCCGGTCGCGGACCTGATCGAGGCGGCACCGGTCCCCGTCGTCGCCGCGATCCACGGCTTCTGCCTCGGCGGTGGGCTCGAGATCGCGCTCGCGTGCGATCTCCGGATCGCGACCCGCGATGCGCAGCTCGGCTTCCCGGAAGTCAACCTCGGCTTGCTCCCCGGCGGCGGCGGCACGCAGCGCGCGCCGCGCCTCGTCTCGCCGGGGCGCGCGCGGTGGCTGACGATGTCCGGTGAGCGCATCAGCGCGGAGACGGCGGAAGCGTGGGGGCTCGTCGAGTTCCTGGTCGACGACCTGGACGAGGGGATCGCCCGCTACGTCGAGCCGCTCGACCGGCAGAGCCCGTTCGCGATCCGCCAGATCAAAAGTCTCTTCCACGACACGCGCGACACGCGGAGCGACGAGCGCGAGGTGCGGGCGTTCGCGGCGTGCCTCTCGTCGGAGGACGGCCAGGAGGGAGTCGCGGCGTTCCTCGAGAAGCGCCAGGCGAACTGGACCGGTAGGTGAAGGCCGTCGTGCTGCGCGAGGTCGGCGGCGATCTCGCGCTCGAGGAGTGGGAGGAGCCGTCCGGCGCCGTGCTCGAGGTGCGCGCAGCCGGCGTCAACTTCGCCGACGTGCTGATCCGGCGCGGGCTGTACCCGCAGATGCCCGACCTGCCGTACGTGCTCGGAAACGAGATCGCGGGTGAGCTGGCCGGCCGTCCCGTGTGCGCATGGTCGGCCGGTGGTGGCGGCTACGCGGAACGGGTGGAGGTCGACGCGCAGTGGGTGTTCGACCTGCCTGCCGAAGCGTCGTTTGCCGCCGGCGCGGCATTCCTGACGACCTATCTCACGGCGTACATCCCGCTCGTCTCGATCGTGCGTGCCGAGAAGGTCCTCGTGCACGCCGGTTCCGGCGGTGTTGGCTCGGCCGCGATCCAGCTCGCCAAGCACCGCGGCGCGTTCGTCTACGCAACGGCGAGCTCGGACGAGAAGCGCGACGTGGCGCGGCGCCTGGGCGCCGACGAGGTGCGCGGCTACGACGAGATCGACGACCTGCGCGTGGACGTCGTGCTCGATCCGGTCGGCGGGGAGGTCTTCACGCGGTCGCTGCCGCTGCTGAATCCCCTCGGGACGATCGTCGCAATCGGCTACACGAGCGGGTTGTGGCAAGACCCGAGCGTGCAGTGGCTCGTTGGGCGCAACGCGTCGGTGTTCGGGTTCTATCTCGGCCGCCTGCTGCGCCTCGACCCGGGTCTCGTGCGCGAGCGCGCAGAGGAGCTGCTCGCGCTATGGGGCGACGGCGCGATCGACCCGCTCGTCGGCGCGACGTTCCCGCTGGCCGACGCACGAGCTGCGCACGCCCTGATCGAGGCGCGCCATCACGTCGGCAAGGTCGTCCTCGAACCGTGAAGGCGCTCGTCACCGGCGGCGAAGGCGGCATCGGTCGCGCGCTGCGTGCGCGCCTCGAGCACGAGGGCTTCGAGGTGGAGTCGCTCGACGTGGTGAACGGATTCGATGTGACGTCACCGGCGGCGTGGCAGCGCGTCGGCGCGGTCGACGTCGCGTGCCTGAACGCCGGCGTGCTCACGGGCGAGTTGACGTACGAGAACTACCGGCGTGCCGTCGGTGTGAACGTCGACGGGATCGTGTTGGGTGTCCTGCGCCTGCGCGAGGTGATGGACGCCGGCGCGATCGTCGCGACGGCATCGCTCGCTGGGCTGACCGGGATGCCGTCGGATCCGGTCTACTCGCTCACCAAGCACGCGGTCGTCGGCTTCGTGCGCAGCATGGCGCCGCACGTCGCGCCGATCCGGCTGAACGCCGTGTGCCCCGGGATCGCGGACACGCCGATGATCGACGGAGAGCGCGCCGAGCTCGCTGCCGCCGGGTTCCCGCTGGTGCAGCCGGACGACGTGGCCGAGGCGATGTGGCGCGCGGTCTCCGGGCGCGGAACGGGTGAGTGCTGGTTCGTGCAGCCTGGTCGTGAGCCGGCCCCGTTCACGTTCCCGAATCTGCCAGGCCCGCGCGTGGACGGCGAGCCGGTCGGGAAGCCGCCGATCTAGCTCAATTGAGCTCCGCTCAATTGAGCCCGGGATCGAACGGCATGTTCTCCATCAGCGAGAACCTGCCGCCCTTACGCTGCAGCACCGTGCGCCAGAGCTCGTCCGGGTCGTCGGCGAACGCGTCGTCGGTTGCCGCCTCGACGACGATCCACGAGTCCTCCGCGAGCTCGTCCTCGAGCTGCCCGCTACCCCAGCCCGAGTAGCCGGCGAAGAGGCGAAGGCGCTTGATGGCGAGATCGCCCGGCTCCGCGTCGGCTGGCATGAAGCCCAGGCCGCCGATGATCGGGGCCGCGGCTTCGTCGACGTCCTCGAACTCCGCGAGGACCATGAACGCGTCCGGTTGCACGGGGCCGCCGACGAACACCGGGTCTTCGGCGCCGGGGAGCCCGTCGAGCACCGGCACCGCTTCGGCGGCGGCGACGTCCGACGGCCGGCTGAGGACGAGCCCCAGTGCTCCTTCTTCGTCGTGGTGGGCGATCAGGACGACGGTCTTGCGGAAGTTCGGGTCGATCAGCGACGGCGACGACACGATCAGCTTGCCCTGGAGGAAGTGCATCACTAGGAGAAATGCCACCCGTCGCCGGATGCAAACGCCTTGAGGATGCGCCGCGCCACCACCTGGCGGTGAACCTCGTCGGGGCCGTCGTAGATCCGGCCCGCGCGGGCGTGCATCGCCATCTGCGCGAGCGGCGTCTCGTCGGTAAGGCCGCGCGCGCCGTGCACCTGGATCGCACGGTCGATCACGTCCTGCAGGACACGCGCCGCGTAGAACTTGATCGCGGAGATCTCGACGCGCGCCTCGTCGCCGGCATCGATCTTGTGCGCCGCGTCGAGCGTCGTCAGCCGGCATGCCTGGATCTCGGCGTAGCTGTCGGCGATCCAGTTCTGCACCGTTTGCTTCTGCGCGAGCGGCTCGCCGAACGTCTCGCGCTCGAGCGAGTACGCGCACATCAGCTCGAAAGCGCGCTGCATCTGACCGAGCCAGCGCATCACGTGATGGATGCGTCCCGGGCCGAGCCGCTTCTGCGCGATCCGGAACCCGGCGCCCTCTTCGCCGAGCAGGTTCGTTCTCGGCACGCGGACGTTCGTGTAACGCACCTCGCAGTGCGTCGACCAGTTGCGGCCGCGGTGGCCCATCGTCGGAATCGCACGCACGACCTCGACGCCGGGCACGTCGGCGGGGACGATGATCTGCGACGCGCGCACGTGCGGATCGGCGTCGGGGTCGGTGACCGCCATCACGATCCCGAACGCCGCGCCCTCGGCGCCGGACGAGAACCACTTGTGACCGTCGATCACGTAGTCGTCGCCGTCGCGCACCGCGCGTGTGCGAAGCGTCGTCGGATCGGAGCCGGGAACCTCGGGCTCGGTCATCGAGAAGAAGGAGCGGATGTCGCCGGCGACGAGCGGGAAGAGCCAGCGCTCCTTCTGCTCGTCGGTGCCGAACATGTGCAGGATCTCGGCGTTGCCCGCGTCGGGCGCCTGGCAGCCGAACACGAGCTGGCCCCAGAGCGTGCGGCCGATCTGCTCGTTCAGGTACGCGTAGTCGAGGAACCCGGTTCCGGTGCCGCCGGCGTCGGGCGGCACATGCGGCGCCCACAATCCGGCGGCCTTCACCTCCGCCCGCAGCTCGGCGACGAGCGCGTCGGCGGATTCGTCCTCGCGGTCGAGGGCTGCTTCGTTCGGCAGCACGCGGTCGTGCATGATCGCGCGCACCTGCTCGAGCCGCTCGGTCGGCGGCGACCATGCGGTCGCGGTCATTGCCGTAGCATCGCACGCGGTGAAGCTCGGCTTCTACATGGGGTATGCGCAGCCGGGCACGAGCCCGCTCGAGCTGATCGAGCTCGCTCGTGAGGCGGAGCAGCTTGGGTACTCGTCTGCGTGGGCGGCCGAGGCGTGGGGCGTGGACGCGATCACGCCGCTCGCGTGGCTGGGCGCCACGACGACGACGATCGGCCTCGGTACGGCGATCATGCAGCTGCCCGGGCGGTCGCCTGCGAACGCGGCGATGACGGCGGTGACGCTCGACATGCTCAGCGGCGGGCGGTTCCTGATGGGGCTCGGTACCTCCGGCCCGCAGGTCGTCGAGGGCTGGCACGGGCAGGAGTGGGGAAAGCCGCTCGGCAAGACACGCGAGTACGTCGACATCGTCCGCTCGGTGCTCCGCCGCGAGCGCCTCGAACATCACGGCGCCCACTACGACATCCCGGTATCGGGCGGCACCGGCCTCGGGAAGCCGTTGAAGCTGATGGCGCGTCCGCTGCGCGAGGACATCCCGATCTATCTCGCGGCCGTGCGGCCGAAGGCGGTCGCGCAGGCGTTCGAGATCGCGGATGGGTGGCTGCCGATCTTCTGGTCGCCGGCGAAGGCGCGCGAGGTGTTCCCGCTCGACCGTGCGCGCGACGGCTTCGATGTCGCCCCATGCGTGCCGGCGGTCGTGACGGATGACGTGCAGAGCGCCCGCGATGCGCTGAAGTCGTACTACTCGTTCTACATCGGGGGCATGGGCGCGCGGTCGCAGAACTTCTACAACGATCTCTTCGTGCAGTACGGGTACGAGGCGGAGGCGGAAGAGGTGCAGGAACTGTTCCTTGCGGGTCAGCAGGTCGAGGCGGCCGCCAAGATCCCCGACGCGTTCGTCGACGAGGTGGCGCTCGTCGGGTCGGTCGAACGCATCCGCGACCGGCTGGCTGCGTTCCGCGAGAGCGGAGCGACGACGCTGCTCGTCTCGACGCGCGACTCGAAGACGCTGCGCGGCGTCGCCGAAGCGGCTAGCTGATCGCGTCGAGCGCGGTCTCGGCGAGCAGCGGCACGGCGTGCTCGAAGATCGCGGCGCGCGTGTCCTCGGCGCCGAGCTCGCCCCGGCTGTATCGGCCGTAGATCGCTTCGCAGAAGACCGCTGCCTTCCAGAGCGCGAGCGCTTCGAACCAGCCGAGCGGCTCGACGTCTCGGCCGTAGCGCGCGATGAGCTCGCCGCGCGACGGGAACCCCGGCTCGGCTGTGACCGGCGACGAACCGAGCGGGCTCGACCGGCCGCCCGGCTCGGAGTACGTCGCGAGCAGATAGCCGACGTCGGCGCGTGGATCGCCGATCGCGCCCATCTCCCAGTCGAGCACCGCTCGGACACGCGTCGGCTCGTTCACGGCGACCATCATGTTCCCGAGGCGGTAGTCGCCGTGGACGACGGTCGGCGGGAGCGGCTTGGGGACGCGCTCGGCGAGGAGCCGCGCGACCTCGTCCACGTGCGGGAGCTCGCGCGTCTTGTTGATCTGCCAGAGGTCGGTGAAGCGGCGGACCTGGCGGTCGAGGTAGCTGCCCGGCCGCTGGAACGCGGCAAGTGCGGGTGTCGAGACGGCGGCGGCGTGGATCTCGACGAGCGTGTCGACGAGGTCGAGCCCGAGCGCGCGTCGCGCGTCCGCTGATTCGAGACCGGGTGGGAGCTCCTGGGTGATCACGTGCCCGTCGAGGTGGCGCATCACGTAGAACGGCACGCCGATCACCGTGTCGTCGTCGCAGACCGCCACGATCTCCGCGAGCCGCGTGAACCCGGCGGCGCGGATCGCCTGCTGCAGGCGCGCCTCACGCACCATGTCGTGGGCGGACGGCGGCAACGGCGGCCGCGGCGGCCGCCGGAGCACGAAGCGGTCGCTCCCGCGCGCGATCAGGAAGGTGAAGTTCGACCCACCGCCGTCGCCGATCCGGGTCGCGGTCACGGGCCCGCTCCCCAGGCCGTGCTCGTCCAGGAAGGCTTCGACCTTGTCCTCGACGATCAGGGGCGCGAGCACGACCCGATGCTACGTCGGCCCTGTCCCGACGGGCCGAGCAGTGTGGTCAGACCAAATCGGCGTGCACTGCGGAATCCCTTGCGCTGCCTCGAGCGGCGCCTGACCGAAAGGGCCGCCCCGAGTGGTCAGACCAAAGTTCACGGAACCGTCACGCTGCCGCGATCGTGATGACGCCCGCCAGGGCGATGCCGACGCCGAGTTGCTGCGGTCGCGTCAGCCGCTCATGGAGGAAGACATGCGCCAGGAACAGCGTCATCACCGGATACAGCGAGCCGAGCACCGACACGAGCGCGAGCAGCCCGTGGCCGCTCGCGAACGCGAACAGCGCGTTCGCCGACACGTCCGCGAGGCCGACTGCCGCCACCGCCCACAACGCACGCACCGGGAGGCGGAGCGTCGCTCTCCGGCCGACCGCCAGGAGGACCAGGATCCCCAGCGACCCGACTCGCGCGCCGACGAGCGTCGAGAGCACATCGCCCTCCCGGCTGCCGAGACCGAGGAAGTACACGAAGAGACCCAGCGCCGCGGCGGTGACGCCGGCGAGCACGATCGCCCGCGCACGCTCAGGCGACGCCGAGCGCCGCTCCTCCACCGACGCGAGCACCGCGCCCGCCAGCGCCAACACCGCGCCGGCGACCGCCACGACGGCCGGCCGCTCGCCCGTGGCGAGCGAGACCGCGAACGGCACGACTGCGCTGCATGCCGCGATCGGCGAGACGATGCTCATCGTCCCGAGCGACAGCGCCTTGTAGAACGCCGCCAAGCCGATCCCGCCGCCGACGCCGCCGACCAAGCCCAGCGCGAACGAATGCGTGTCGAGCCGGCCGCGCACACCCAGCGCGACGAGCAACGCCACGAACCCCGCGCCCTGCGACACGACCGTGACCGCCAGTACCGGCAGCCGCCGCGTCAGCGAGCCGCCGCCGAAGTCGGCGCAACCCCAGACGACGGACGACCCGAGGGCCAGGATGAGAGCGAGCGGGCCCAGAGCTAGCTCAAACGCTCGACGAGCATGGCCATTCCCTGGCCGCCGCCGACGCACATCGTCTCGAGCCCGATCGTCCGGTCCATCGTCTCGAGGTCGTTCAAGAGCGTGTTCATGATCCGGGCCCCCGTCATCCCGTACGGATGCCCGAGCGCGATCGCGCCGCCGTGCGGGTTCAGCTTGTCGCTGAACGGATCGACGCCGAGCTCCCGGCACACCGGCAGCACCTGCGCCGCAAACGCCTCGTTCAGCTCCATCACGTCGACGTCCGCGATCGTCATTCCGGCGTAGGCGAGCACCTTGCGCACCGCCTCGATCGGGCCCACGCCCATGATCTCCGGCTCGACGCCCGAGACCGATGACGCGAGGATCCGCGCGCGCGGCTCGATGCCGAGCTCCGACGCGCGCTCCGCCGACATGACGACCACCGCGGCGGCGCCGTCGTTCAACGGGCAGGAGTTCCCCGCCGTCACCTTGCCGCCGGGCCTGAACACCGGCTCGAGCGCCGACAGCTTCTCCAGCGTCGACGACGCGCGCGGGCCGTCGTCGACAGAAACACCATCCCACGGCGTGATCTCGCGCTCGAAGAAGCCCGACTGCTGCGCCGCCACCGCACGCTCCTGCGACTGCTGCGCGAAGCGATCCATGTCCTCGCGCGAGACGTCCCAGCGGTCGGCCACGTTCTCGGCCGTCAGCCCCATCGGGATGTACACGTTCGCGATCGGCGCGTCGTCACCGAACAGTGCGGGGTGGATCTCGTCCTCCGACCTCGGATAGCCGTTCACCTGTGAGATCGACTCGACACCGGCGGCGACGAACGCATCGCCCTCACCCGCGCGGATCGCGTGATACGCCATGCGGATCGTCTGCAGCGACGATGCGCAGAAGCGGTTCACCGTCGTGCCAGGCACGGTGACCGGCATCCGGGCGAGCAGCGCGACGCGCCGCGCGAGGTTCATGCCCTGCTTCTCCTGCGGGAACCCGCAGCCGACCATCACGTCGACGATCTCCTGCTCCGGCAGCTCCGGCACTTTGGCCAGGGCGGCGCGAACCGCGAAGGCCGCCAGGTCGTCCGGCCGCGCCTCGACCAGCGAGCCCTTGGCCGCACGGCCGATCGGCGTGCGGGCGGCGGCGACGATGACTGCGTCGGGCATGCCGCGCATCTTGCCCGATGCGCGGCATGCCCGAGAGACCCTGCTCTAGCGGAGCGCTCCGCGCCCGGCGAGCAGCTTGCCCTGCGGCTGGAACACGTGATTCACGTACTTGACGACCGTGACCTGAGAGATCGGGTACTGGAAGTTGTTGTGCGTGAACGTGACCACGCCCGGGAGCGCGAACGGGTTCGCGTTCTTCTTCCCGGTCGAGTAGTTCATCTTGCGTGCCTGTGCCATGAGCCCGGCGCGTGTGAGGTTCTTGCCGGCCGCCTTCAGCAGCTGCACGACGTTCCACGCCTTTGCGACGCCGTAGAGGTTCAACGGGTCGTTGGCATTCGCCTTCGGCGCGTACTTCGCCATGATCGCGCGGTACGTCTTCATGCCCGGCTGCTTGTTGTAGATCGGGTTCGACGGGTCGAGGAGGTAGTTGACGCTGATCGTCCCCTCCACGATGTTCGAGCCGCTCTTCTCCGCGATCGTCAGGAACGGATCGGTCGCCGAGACGCTGTTCGTGATCACGTTCGCCGGCTTGTAGCCGAGCTTCGTGCCGATCACGTACGCCTGGATCGTCGGCGTCGGCGGCGCGAAGAGCACCAGCGTGTCGGCGCCAGACGCCTTGATCTTCGCCATCTGGACCGCCGGCGGAGTGGTCGCACTGAGGTCATACGCCTGCGCGGTCACGATCTGCGACTGGTGTGACCGGAGCCCGGCCTTGAAGCCGCGGAGATAGTCGTGGCCGTAGTCGTCGTTCTGGTAGAGGACGCCGATCTTCGCGCCCGGCATGTTGGCGACGATGTACTTGCCGTAGATCGCGCCTTCGGCCTCGTAGTCGGGCTGCCAGCCGATCGTCCACGGGTACTGCGCGTAGTCGCGGTCGAACGTCGTCGCGCCGGTGGCGACGAAGAGCTGTGGCACCTTGTTGTCGTTCAGGTACTGGCGCACCGCAAGCTGCGGCTCCGTCCCCAGCCCTCCGACGAGTGCGAAAGCGTGGTCCTGCTCGACGAACTTGTGCGTGATCTGCACCGTGTTCGCGGGGTTGTAGCCGTCGTCCTCGTACTTCCAATTGATCTTGCGGCCGTTCACTCCGCCCTTGTTGTTGATGTACGAGAAGTACGCACCCATCCCGACCGGGATCGGTGCATACCCCGACGCCGGCCCGCTCAGTGGATAGGTGCCCTCGAGCAGGATGGATTTCGCCGTCACGCCGGGCGTCGCGGCCGGGCGTGCTCCGGCAGTCGCGCCGACGGCCGCCGCCACGGCCAGCGCCGCGACGACCAGCAGGAACGTCTTTCTCATGCGTTCTCTCCTTTTGCGGGTGGCCCTGGGGGGTGCCTGGAGCGGATGATACGAGTCCTGGATCCGAAAGAGAAGTGGGCGAGGCCGGCGGCGCCCGACGGCGCCGCGTAGAGGACGACTAGCAGGACGACCCCGTAGACCACGAGCCCGGACCCGGGCGCGTGCGTATCGATGTGGTGCACCTTGCTGAAGAGGTCGAGCAGCGACGGCCCCCAGCTGATGCGGATGAACTCCACGAAGAGCGCGCCGAACACCATCCCGTACAACGAGCCGGCACCGCCGAGCACGATCCCGACGAGCAGCAGGATCGAGAGGTCGATCGGGAAGGTGTCCGGGTTCACGTACGTGATCCCGATCCCGTACAGCGCGCCGGCGACGCCGCAGTAGAACGCAGAGATGCCGAACGCGAGCGTCTTCACGCCCGCCGTGGAGATGCCGTTCGCGGTGGCGGCGATCTCGCTGTCGCGGACGCTCCGCATCGCGCGGCCGAACCTGCCGCGCACGATGAAGAACGCAAGCGGCAGCATCACCAGCGCGACCACCCAGCAGACGACGTAGAACCAGATCGACGGGCTCGTGTGCCAGCCGAACTCCGCGTGGAGCTGGGGCAGGTTCTTGCCGACGTTGCCGCCCGTGAAGTGCGGGAAGCGCTTGAGGAGCCCGATGAACGCGAGCGGGATCGCGAACGTCGCGAGCGCGAGGTACGGCCCCGCGAACCTCGTCGCGGGGATGCCGAACGCGAGCCCGATCACGCCGGCGACGAGACCGCCGAGCGGGATCGTCCAGAGGTCGCGCACGCCGTGGTCGACGACGAGGATCGTCGTCGTGTACGCGCCGATGCCCATGAACGCGCCGTGGCCGAGCGAGATCTGGCCGGTGAACCCGGTGAGGATGTCGAGCCCGAGCAGCGCGACGAGGTACAGGCCGACGAACGCGAGCTGGTATGTCCGGTAGTTCGAGAACACGAACGGCGCGACGACGACCGCGACGATGAGCACGCCGAACGCGACCGGGTTGCGGAGACGCCGCGTCATACGCGCCGCACCACCACGCGGCCGAACAGCCCGGCCGGCTTGATCAGCAGCACCGCGAGCAATATCCCCAGCGCGACCGGCAACTGCAGCTCGGAGGTGACCGGGTGCACGTACTGGCCGAGCATGTTCAGCAGCACGCCGAGCGCGAGCCCGCCGGCGATCGCGCCGACCGGGCTCTCGAGCCCACCGAGGATCGCCGCCGCGAACGCGTAGATCAGCACGGCCTGCATCATGTTCGGCGTCAGGAACACGGTCGGCGCGACCATCATCCCGCTCACCGCGCCGAGCGCCGCCGCGAACCCCCAGCCGAGTGCGAGCAGCAACGACGTGCGCACGCCCATCAGCCGTGCCGCGTTCGGGTTGAGCGCGCCGGCGCGCATCGCGAGGCCGAGCTTCGTGAAGCGGAAGAACAGCCACAGCACGAGCACGCACGCCATCACGACGCCGAACGTGCCGACGTCCTGCTTCGAGATGTGCACACCGCCGATCACCCATGACGATGTCGGGAACGGGCTCGGGAAGAACTGCAGCTGCGGCGACCAGATCCAGGCCGCGAGCCCGTTCAGGATGACGAGCAGCGCGATCGTGGCCATGACGGCGGTGAGGACGCTCGCGCGCTCGAGCGGCCGGATGACAGTCTGCTGGAGCGCGGCGCCGCCGAGGAATGCGATTCCGAGCGTGGCGAAGAACGCCCACCACTCGAACGTCGACCCGTGCCCCATCAGCGCCCAGGCGATGTACGTCGTGAACATCGCCATCTCACCCTGAGCGAAGTTGATCACCTCGGTCGCTTTGTAGATGAGGACGAGCGCGAGCGCGAGCGAGCCGTAGATCGCGCCGTCGGAAAGCCCCGTCGTGAGGGTCTGGAAGAAGGTTTGCATCAGTAGCCCAGGTACGCGGTCCGCACCGCGTCGTTCGACTGCAGCTCCGCCGCGCTGCCCGACACGGCGACGCGGCCCGTCTCGAGGACGTAGCCGCGTTGTGCCGCGGTCAGCGCGACGACGGCGTTCTGCTCGACCACGAGTACTGCGAGACCTTCCTTCTGGTTCAACTCGGTGACGACCCGGAATACCTCGCGGGTGATGATCGGGGCGAGGCCGAGCGACGGCTCGTCGAGCATCAGCAGTCGCGGCCGCGACAGGAATGCACGCGCGCGCGCCAGCATCTGCTGCTCGCCGCCCGACAGCGTCCCCGCCTGCTGGTTGCGGCGTTCCTCGAGCCACGGGAAGTAGCCGAGCACGGTGGCGAAGTCGGGCCGCCGAACGGTGTAGCCGCCCATGCGCAGGTTCTCCCAGACGGTCAGCTCCGCGAAGATGCCGCGACCCTCGGGGACGTGCGCGACGCCGTGTCGCGCGACCGCCTCCGGCGTCGCCCGGGCGAGCCGCTTGCCGCCCAGCACGACGTCGCCGCTTCGCCGCACCGTGCCGGATACCGCGCGGAGCGTCGTCGTCTTCCCGGCGCCGTTCGCGCCGAGCAACGCGACGATCTCGCCGTCCTCGACGGTCAGCGACACGCCGTGGAGCGCGACGACCTGTCCGTACCGGGCCGTGACGTCGGAAAGCTCGAGCAGCGCCGGCATGAGCCGCGATAGCTTCTCATGCATGGTGGAGGTCGAGAAGGGTCTCTATCGCGTCACCTTCTCCCTGCCGCTCGGGATCGACCACGTGCACTGTTATCTCGTCCGCTCGTCGAGCGGCGGATTCATCCTCGTCGACACCGGGCTCGGCTCCCGCGATCCCGAGAGACGCTGGCGGCCGGTCCTCGCCGAGCTCGACGCTCCGATCGAGGCGATCGTCGTCACGCACATGCACCCGGACCATGTCGGCGGTGCCCGCGATATCGCGGAGCTGACCGGCGCTCCGGTGTACCAGGGGCGCACGGACCACGCGCAGTGCGCCCTCGCGTGGGGGCAGCGCAACCCGCGGCTCTTCGCCGACTACTGGGCCACGCACGGGATGCCGCGCGCGACGATCGAGGGGATCGTCGCCGACTCGGGCCGGCTCGGCGACGCGGTGCACTGGGTCGAGCAGCCCGATCGCCTGCTCGACGCCGGCGACGAGGTCGACGGGTGGCGGGTCGATGTCCTTCCCGGCCATGCCGACGGCCACATCGTTCTCGAGCGCGACGGCGTCGTGCTCGCCGGCGACACGATCCTGATGGGGATCACGCCGGCGATCGGCCTCTATCCGAACTCCCGGCCCGATCCGCTCAACGACTACCTCGAGTCCCTGCGCTGGTACGAGGAGCGCAAGCCTCGCGTCGCCTACACGGGCCACCGCGAGCCGGTGACCGACCCGGCCGGACGCGCGGCCGAGATCGCGGAGCACCACGCACACCGCCTCGACCGCGCCGAGGCGGCCCTCGACGGGACGCCCCGCTCCGGCTACGAAGTCTCGCTCGCGCTGTTCGAAGACGACCTGTCGGTGACGCTGCGCCGGTTCGCGACCGCCGAGGCGCTCGCACACCTCGAGCGCCTGGTTTTCGAAGGGCGAGCGGCCCGCGTGGGGGCGGCATATGTGAGACCCGGCGATACCATGGAGGCATGAAGCCGCTTCGGATCGGCGTCCTCGCCGTGCAGGGAAACTTTCGCGAGCACGGGCAGATGCTGCGCCGGCTCGGCGCCGACGTGGTCGAGGTCCGGAAAGCTGATCAGCTGGACGGTCTCGACGGTCTCGTGATCCCGGGCGGCGAGTCGACGACGTTCACGCGGCTGATGCAGCTCTACGGGCTCGACGAAGGCGTGCGCCGTTTCGAGCGGCCCGTGTTCGGTACGTGCGCGGGGATGATCGTGCTCGACCGCAATCACCTCGGCCTCGTCGACCTCTCCGTCCGGCGTAACGCGTTCGGCCGCCAGGTCGCGTCGTTCGAGACCGATCTGCCGGTCACCGGGCTCGACGAGCCGGTGCGCGCCGTGTTCATCCGCGCGCCGTGGGTCGAGGAGGTCGGGCCCGGGGTGGAGGTACTCGCCGAGATCGACGGCCGTCCGGTGCTTGCGCGCGAGGGTCGTTTCCTCGTCGCCGCGTTCCATCCGGAGCTGACCGACGACACGCGGTTGCACGAACTGTTCTTGGAATCCGTGAGGGAGGCAGAGGTTGTCCGGGCATAGCAAGTGGTCATCGATCAAGCACAAGAAGGGCGCGGCCGACGCAAAGCGCGGGCAGCTTTTCTCCAAGCTGTCGAAGGCGATCATCGTCGCCGCGAAGAACGGCGGCGGCGACCCGGCCAACAACCTCGCGCTGCAGAACGCGATCGAGAAGGCGAAGTCGTACTCGATGCCGCGCGACAACATCGACCGCGCGATCGCGAAAGGCTCCGGTGCGGATGCGGACGCCGACGCGTTCGAGGCGATCACGTACGAGGGCTACGGCCCCGAGGGTGTCGCGGTGATCGTCGAGGCGCTGACCGACAACAAGAACCGCACGGCCGCCGACGTGCGCCACCTGTTCGCAAAGCACGGCGGCAATCTCGGCACCGACGGCTCGGTGTCGTGGCAGTTCGAACGACGGGGCGTCGTCGTCGTTCCGGCCGACGGAGTCGACGAGGACGAGCTCTTCATGGCGGCCGCCGACGGCGGCGCGGACGACATCGAGCAGGACGGGACCGTGTTCCAGATCACGTCCGCGCCGGAGCAGTTCGCTGCCGTGCGCGCTGCCGTCGAAGCGGCCGGGTTCACCGTCGAGTCCGGCGAGCTGATGCTCGTACCGAAGACGACCGTCGCCGTCGACGACGAGACGAAAGCGCGTCAGGTGATGCGACTCGTCGACGCGCTCGAGGAGAACGACGACGTCCAGGACGTGTACGCGAACTTCGACATCCCCGAGCAGGTGCTCGAGACGGTCGCCGGTTAGAACCCGAGATCAGTAGAGCGCCGCCCAGGCTGCGGCGGCCATCTTTCTCTGGCCTCGCACCTTTGTCGGAACGCCCGGTTGCCGAAAGTCCCTTGACCGCGTTGGAATAGACCCGGGAGTTGCTCGGGCCGTAGCGCTATGCGGTTTCTATGCGCGCAAAAGCCAGGCTGGGATCGACCCAAGAGCTGAAGGAGAACCATATGCGTCGCTCGATCCTTCCCATCGCCTGCGGGCTGATGTTCGTACTCACAACAGCTGGATCCTCGCTTGCCCGCCCCGACGGCACTACCAACCCATGCAAGCTGGTCACGGCGGCGGACGCGAAGGTTGCCCTTGGAGCAACCCCGTCGAAACCGCAGTCCCTGCCTGCGGGCCGGTACCAATCGTGCATGTACACGGCGAAGAGCCTCCGTCTCGTCGTCCTGGTCCGTCGAATCAGCAAGTCCGTCTTCGTGAAGAGCGCCAACGCGAATCCGAAGCCCGTAGTAGCCGTCTCGGGAATCGGCTCCTCCGCGTACTCCGTGGGCGGCGGAGCCTCGTTGCTCGTCTGGAAGAACGGCACCGAAGCCGCGTTCTCCATCGTCGGAATCGGCAACTCGCTAAAGCGCGACGAACAACTGGC
>DATINO010000113.1:0-26824 GCA_035474195.1 Gaiellaceae bacterium | reverse complement strand
ATCGACCGCGACCGGTTCATGACCCCGGAGGAGGCAGTCGAGTACGGCATCGTCGACGCGATCATGGAGAACCGCACCCTCGAGAGCGGCGGCAACGGCATCGGCCTAGGCAAGTAACAGACTGTTACTAACCCATCTGGAGCCCAGCAACCATGCGGCCGTGCCGTGAGCCGAGCTTGTAACAGACTGTTACTTGGTTAGGCGCCGCGGGTCGTTCTCGGGGCGCGTCGTGCGCTCGCGACGACACGCTCGACCGCCTGCCGCAGCGCGCCCGGTACTTCGCCGTTCCCGTCCTGAAACCGCTTGAACGCCGCGGCCGGCTTGCCACGCCTCGCGCGAAAGCCGGCGACGCCTTCGAAGTCCGGGACGAGGGCGACGGTGCGGCGCCGGCCGGCGGCGCGGACGATCGCTTCGTTCGAGATCCGCTCCGCCTCGATCGGCGCCTGCCCGCGCGGTGCATCGCGGTCGTGGACGACGACATACGGGATCTGGCAGGCGTTGCACACCTCGGCGAACAGCGGGATGTTCCCCTTGCCCGCGCAGTCGACGATCGCGATCGCTTCCTGGTCAGCGTCGTAGCCGAGCGCGCGGAACACGAACGGGAACGCGAGCTTCTCGGTGCGCCCCTCGACGAGCATCACAGCCCGCGAGAGAAAGATCTCCGCCCGTTCTGCGTCGAACCCGGTGAAGAGGCGGAGCGCCTGGTCGTGCGGGAGCTCGTCGGGTTGCAGCAGCGTCGTGCCGGTCCGATGGTCGTGGCGCACGAGCACCAGCTGGTCGAGGCGATTGACGCCGAGGAACACCGGCGAGTGCGTCGAGTACAACACCTGGTTGCGGCCGCGCGCGGCGAGGCGGTGGAGCTGCGTATGCAGGTGGCGCTGCGACGGCGGGCTCAGGTACAGCTCCGGCTCCTCGATCAGGATCACGTGCCCCCGGATGCGCGCGTCGGCGAGCGCCGTGATCGCGCGCACGAGCGACAGGCCACCGTCCTCGGTGTGTCGCTCCTCGACGACGGCGACCGCACGCTTGGCGTGGCGGTCGGTCGGCGCGAGGAGCGAGGTCACGCGCAAATTGGCCGGGAAGAAGAGAGTCGGCGGCGCTCCCTCACGGTTCAGGTTGAGCGTTCCCGGCGGCTTCGAGTCGAGGAACAGCGTCTTGCCGCCGCTGTCTGCCTCGACGTGGATCCGGGTGTACCCGTCCGAGACATCGGCGACAGTCGGCATCGGCGCAGCCGCCTCGAGGAGCGTCCAGATCGCCGCGAGGACGGTCGACTTGCCGGACGACGACTCGCCGACGAGCACGCACACAGCGCCCGGCTCGAGCTCGACCTCGCGTGCGCCGCGATAGCCGTGGATCGAGACGCGGTCGAGGACCGCCACTATCCGCGGAACGTGTTCTTCACGAAGAAGACGAGGTTCGCCGGGCGCTCGCCGAGCCGCCGCATCAGGTACGGGTACCACTCCGGCCCGTACGGCGTCGCGACGAGCACCTTGTAGCCGCGCCGCACGAGGTCGAGCTGAAGCTGCGGCCGCACGCCGTACAGCATCTGGAACTCGAACCGCTCGCGCGGCACGTCGTGCTCCTCCGTGTATCGGATCGTGTGGTCGATCAACTTCTCGTCGTGCGTCGCGATCGCGACATGGCCCGTGCCGGAGAGCATGCGCTCCGCGAGCCGCGCGTACACCGCGTCCACGTCTGCCTTGCGTGGATAGGCGATGTCCGCCGGCTCGAGGTACGCGCCCTTGACGAGCCGCAGGTTCGGTGCGAGCGCAAGCAGCGAGTCGAGATCGGCCGGGGTGCGGTAGAGGTAGGCCTGCAGTACCGTGCCGACGTTGTCGAACCCGTCGTGGCGCAGCCGGCGATAGATGCGAACCGTCGCGTCGACGAACTGCGACTGCTCCATGTCGATCCGGATGAACGACCCCTTGCCGAGTAGCCGCGTCATGTTCGCGTAAGCGAGCTCCTCGTCGATCTCGAGCCCGAGGTGGGTGAGCTTCAGCGCGACGTTCGCGCGGAGCTTCTCGGCCGCGATCCGGTCGAGCACCGCTTCGTACGCCGACACGACCCGCTCGGTCTCGCCGGGCTCCAGCACGCCTTCGCCGAGCAGCGTCGTGTTCGCGTAGAGACCCTGGTCGTTCAACCGCCGGAGCACGGCGATGCAGTCGTCGAGCGTCTCGCCCGCGACGAAGCGCCCGGCGCCGAGCCGCATCCCGTGGCGCCGAACGAGCGACTGGACGCGCCGACTGTCCGCGGCCGCGAGGATCGCCTTCCGCGCCGTTGCGTTGAACGCGGTACCTAGTGCTGCCGCAGCCACGCGTGCACCTCCGGCACCAGATGCTCGGCCAGCGTGAGATGGCCGTGCGCGTCGTCGATCCTCGACTCGCAGCCCGGGACGTTCGCCGCCAGCCACTCGCCGTGCTGCCGCGGGACCATCAGGTCATCGCCGCCCTGGACGACGAGCACAGGACGGGCGATCGTGGACAGCTCGAAGCCCCACGGCTCGACGAACGCGAGGTTGTCGTCGATCCAGCCGTCCGCGCCGTCGGCCAGCGCGTGCGCCGTGTTCGAGTGGAAGTACTCGGCGAGGTCGGCCGTGAGCGCTTCGCTGTCCGTTGGGCTCAGGTGCGGTGCCATCTCGTCGCGCAGCTGCTCGGCCGTCGCGGCGAGCAGACCGGCGCGATCGCGCTCGATCGCCGGTCGCAGCGCTTTCTCTCCGGCCAACACCAGGTCGAACTCCTTCAGGTTTCCTTCGCCCATGCCCGCGAGCCAGTCGAGGCCGTCCGCGTCCCACGGGCCGACGCCGGCGAGCGTTGCCGCAGCGACGAGCCGCTCGTCGCAGAGCGCCGCGCAGGCGAGCGCGTGCGGGCCGCCACCCGACAGCCCCCACGTCGCGAACCGCTCGAGGCCAAGGGTGTCCGCCAGCGCGGTGATGTCCGCGACGACGTCTGCGACCGCGCGGCCGGGCTTTCTCGTCGACCCGCCGTACCCGGCGCGGTCGTACGCGATCAGGTGGACGCCCGGTGTGTCCCAGCGCGGGTAGATCGTCCCGGAGCCGGGCGTGCCGTGGTGGAAGATGATCGGGAAGCCGTCGAGATCGCCGAGCTCGTGCACCTCGAGCGAACGGCCGTCAGCCAGCTCGATGCTGCGGCTCGACTCAGACGACACGTGAGGTCGCGATCGGACGCTTCTGCGCGTCGAGTGCCTTCACGGCGATGTGCGCAGGCGCATTGCGGAGGGTGATCGCCGTCTCGAATCCGTTTCGCTTGGCGACCGCCAAGGGCTTGAGCGCGTTGCGTGCGGCGCCCCCGACCACGCTCCAGTACGCCGTCTCGGTGCTGCCGTTGAAGCTCGCGTAGACCGCCGCGCCGGCCCCGCGCCGCTGCACCGCGATCGACGGTGGGTGCGCAGGCTTCGCGCTCCACGTGTTGCGAAACGCACGGTAGTTCCAGGCGCCGCCCTCGAACGTCGCATCGAAGCGAACGTCCCCGAGCGGGCCGAACTCCGTCACGAACGGTGCTGTTCCCCAGCCGACGACGACGTTCCCGTTCGCGAGGACCTGCGCGTTCCCCATCGCGGCCGCGGTGATCGGGTTCGGGTGCAGGAACTCCTGCAGCAGCACTGCGCGGCGGTCGGCCATGCTGAGCCCGATGCGGATCGCGCGCGACTGGTGCGACGCATTGCCCGGGCCGTCGTCATAGAGGGTGATCGTGCCGTCGGGGTGCGCACGCGCGTCGTGCTGGTACATGAACTGCACGCCGGGACCGAGTTCGAAGTCGGTCGACTTGCTGCCGAGACGCCAGATGATGGCGCCGGTCTTCCGGTCGAGCTTGTACACGCCCCACGTGTTGCGGGCGGACACGAGCAAGTTGCCGTCGAGGTCGACGTCGATCGAGTTGATGTGGAAGTAGTCGAAGGGCGACAGGATCGGCGACCAGCTGTCTCTGATGTCGACGTGGTCGAGGCTGTTCCACTCGAACAGCACTTTGCCCGTCGCGATGTCGATCTCCTGGACGATCGAGTCGAGCGTCGGATGAGCGGGCGGGCCGCCGATCGGGGTCAGGTCGATCGTCTTCTGGCTGTAGATCGTGATCAGCGCGGTGTTCTCGGGCGTGATCAGGAACTCGTGGACGTCGGCGGCGAAGCCGTTGCCGGCGCGGACGCGTGCGATCTCCTTGTAGGTCGAGTCGACGATCACGCCCTCGCCCTCACCGGTGCCGATGTTCGAGATCGTCCCCTCCCACCACGTGAGCACGGGCCGGTTCTTGTAGATCTGGCGGCGGAAGTTGATCGCGACGTCCTTCGTCTTCTTGAACCAGATGAGCTGTCCGCGGTCGTCGAGGATGATCGGGCCCCGCTGGCCGGGGCCGGTCAGCGTCGTCACGAACAGGGCGCCGGCGCTCGGGCTCGACCGCTTGAGGACGTTGAGCGTCGGAACTCGGAACGACGGCTCCGTCACGTAGGTCGCGACGCCGGCAACCCGTCCGGTCGCCGCGGCGAGGCCGGGGAATCCGAGTCCGAGCCCTGCCCCTGCGGCCGCTGTCAGGAATTCGCGCCGGGTCCCCTTCACGAGGTCAGATCCTATGGATCGAAGGTGAAGCGAGAACCGGGACCTACGACCGTGCGGTGGCGCGCCGGAACCGGCGGCCGCGGACGAGCGCGGCCACGCCGAGGCTGAGCGGGAAGAGGATCACGCCACCGAAGAGGACGAACAAAGGAATCGCGTACCAGTGGGATAGACGCGCCTTGTTCGTCGCGGGGCTTGGACTGCTCGACGGCGCGTTGAAGTCGTTCGGACCGACCACCTGCGCGGTCTTCGCGCTCGGGTGGCTGAACGTCGCGATCGTGTAGAGCCGGTTGACGCGCCAGCCGGTCCCGTGGCGGATCACCTGGCCGGAGAATTCGTACGAGGGGATGATCACTTTCGGGCGCGGGTGCAGCAGGATGTTGAACAGCACCTCGTTCTTCCCGACGTACACGAGCGTCCAGTAGTGGAATCGCGTGCCGCGTGCCGGGTATTGCGGCACCGGCGAGTTGCCGGCCCGCCATTGCGCGACGCTCGAGTACGCGTGAAGCTCGGGACCGGCGAGCGCCCACGCCGTCTTTGCGGAGCGGCGTTCGACGGCGGCGGGAATGAACTTGTCGAGCAGCAGGTCGATCTTTGTCCGGTCGGCTCGCGTGAGGTGGTACACGTGGGTGTCGGCGAGCTGCGCCGGCCCTTCGTTCGTGGTGATGGCGTCGGGGATCGACGAGCGTTCGGGAACCAGCAGGACGAGAATTGTGATCCCGGTGACCGGCACGGCTGCGATGAGCAGCCAGATGGTCCGGCGGCGCCAGCGTGCGGAACGTCTCGTCAACCCGCCTCGACGATAGCTCGGGTTGGGTGAGACTGTGAGGGCCGTGTCCGACGTTCTCGAAATCGCAACACCGCATGGGCAGGCGCGCGCGCAGCTGCGGCTGACCGGCGATCCCCGCGCCGCGCTCGTCCTCGGCCACGGAGCCGGGGGTGGAGTCGAGGCGCCGGATCTCGTCGCCGTCACCCGCGCGGCGCACGCGGCCGACGTCTCGGTGGTACTCGTCGAGCAGCCCTACCGCGTCGCGGGCCGTCGCTCGCCCGCGCCGGCTGCCCAACTCGATGCCGCCTGGGTAGCCGTCGTCGCCGAGTTACGCGCGCGCGTCCTGACAGGGCTGCAGCTCGTCGCCGGCGGGCGATCCTCCGGTGCGCGCGTCGCGTGCCGCACCGCGGGGGCGACCGGCGCCGCCGGCGTGCTGTGCCTCGCATTCCCGGTCCATCCGCCCGGGCGCCCGGAGAAGAGCCGGCTCGACGAACTGGACGCGGTCGGCGTTCCGGTGCTCGTGATCCAGGGCGAGCGCGACCCGTTCGGCATGCCGCCGGCCGCGAAGGGGCGCACCGTCGTGACGGTCGCGGGCGACCACGGCCTCAAGGCCGACCGCGCCGCGCTCGAGGCCGCAGTGACGGCCTGGCTCCAGGGCGGCTGGCTATCCTCGACGCGTGGCAGTCGCAGACGAGCGCGCGCTCCGCGAGGTGATCGGTCAGCCGACTGAGCTCGTCGCCGCGAAGATCGCCAACCGGCTCAACGATCTCACCAGGCAGTTCATCGAGCGTTCGCCATTCGTGTGTGTCGCGACGTCACGACCCGACGGCGGGCTGGACGTCTCCCCGCGCGGCGACCCTGCGGGCTTCGTGCGGATTCTCGACGAGCGCACGCTCCTCATTCCCGACCGGCCCGGCAACAAGCTCGCCGACACGCTCACGAACCTCCTCGAGGATCCACGCATCGGGATGCTGTTCCTGATCCCGGGCGTCGGTGACACGTTCCGCGTCAACGGCCGCGCTCGCATCGTCGACGATCTCGAGCTGCTCGAGGCGAGCACGGTCGAAGGCAAGGCGCCGAAGCTCGGGATCCTGGTCGAGATCGACCAGGCGTTCACGCAGTGCTCGAAAGCGCTCGTCCGCTCCGACCTGTGGAACCCCGCGAAGCACGTCGACCGCTCGGAGTTGCCGAAGTCGGGCGCGATTCTCGCGTCGATCGCCGACCCCGAGCTCGACGTCGACGAGTACGAACGCGCGCGTGCCGAGCGGTACGCGCGGCGCGAAGGCTTCTACTGAGAGCCGACCGCGCTCAGCGCGGTGGTCAGCATCGTCCGCTCGACGTCTGCTTGCGAGAGCCGACCGGCCTGTAGCTCCGTGCTCGCCAGGTGAACGATCGCCCGGATGACGGCGATCAGCCATTCGGCGGAGACATCGCTGCGGAAGGCGCCGTCCGCTTGCCCTCGCTCGAGGAGCGGGATGAACTGCGTGGTCATCGGGAGGTGCCGCCGGCGCAACTCCTTCGCCGGCAAACGGCCGATGTTGATGGCGAGGACCCCGTGGAACTGGCTGAGCTCCTTCCAGGTCGCACGAATCACCCGCTGCAACGCTTCCACCGGCTCGCCGACTTCGGGCTCGGCTTCCCGGATCGCCCGAGCGACCTGTGCGGTCGCTTTCTCCATCACCGCGTCGAGCAGTGACTCGCGCGTCGGGAAGTGCATGTAGATCGTCGCCCGAACGACGCCGGCGCGGCGAGCGATCTCGGCCATGCTGGCATCGGGATCGCTCGCGAGCGCCTCGAGGGCCGCGTCGGTGATCGACGCGATGTTCCGTTCGGCGTCCGCGCGCCGACGCTTCGGAGGGCTGGCCGTCATCAGTGGATAGGCATCGTCTTGGGGCTCAGGTGGAGCTTCGGCAGGAAGTGACGCGCGTGCGGCAGGATCGTGTAGGCCACGATGCTCGCGAGCGTAGCGAGGAGCGCGCCGACCAGGAACGCGTCGGAGATGCCGGCGGCCGCGTGGGCCCCGAGGATCCCGCCGCTCCCGGCGGCGATCGTCGAGAACACGGCGATCCCGAGCGTGCCGCCGATCTCGTGGCCCGTCGAGTTGAGGCCGGACAGCATCCCGGCCTCGTCGTGGCGAGCGCCGGTGAGGATCGCCATCGAGACCGTGACGACCGCGACGCCGAGGCCGATCCCGGACACGAGCATCCCAGGCAGCACGTCGCGGACGTAAGTGCCGTGCTCGCCCACGCGGGACAGCAGCAGCATGCCGCCCGCGGCGACCGCGAAGGCGCCGACCAGCGGAGCGCGGACGCCGTGCCTCGTGACCATGTGACCCGCCGCGTGTGCGCCGACGCCGGCCGACAGGGCGAGCGGGATGAACGCGAGCCCGGTCGAGAGCGCGCCCAGGCCGAGGACGTTCTGGAGGTACAGCGAGCAGAGCAGGAACAACCCGAAGATCGAGCCCGCCGCCGCGAGCATCAGGATCAGCCCGCCGCCGACGGCGCGGTCCGCGACCCGGTCGATGCGAAGCAGCGGGGCGTCGATGCGGAGCTCGTAGATCGCGAAGGCCGCGAGGCCCGCGAGCCCGCCGAGGCCGCAGAGGTGCGTCTGGACCGACGTCCAGCCTGCCGAATCAGCCTGGGTGATGGCATAGACGATCGCCGCGAGACTGGTCGTCGCGAGCGCCGCTCCGGCGAGATCGAGCCCGCGCCAGCGGGGCTTCGCGGAATCGGCCGGAACGACTTTCAATGCTGCGATGAGGAGCGCTGCCGCAACGGGCAGGTTGACGTAGAAGATCATCCGCCAGTCGGCGAACTCCGTGAGGACGCCGCCGATGAGGACGCCGATTGCCGCGCCGGCCCCGCCGATCGCGCCCCACGCCGCGAGCGCCTTGCCGCGGGCCGGGCCGTGGAACGCCGAGGTGATGATCGACAGCGCGGCCGGAGACAGCATCGCCGCACCGAGGCCCTGACCCGCGCGCGCGGCGAAGAGGGCGCCCGCACTTCCGGCCATCGCCGACGCGAAGGACGAGGTGGTGAAGACACCCAGTCCGGTGAGGAACATCCGGCGGCGGCCGAGCAGGTCGGCGGCGCGGCCGCCGAAGAGGAGCAGGCTGCCGAAGATCAGCGAGTAGCTCGTGATCGTCCAGCTGATGCTTGCGCCGGAGAGGCGCAGGTCGCGGGCGATGTGGGGGAGCGCGATGTTCACGGCGGTGATGTCGAGGATGACCATCAGTTGCGCGACGAGGAGTACCGGAAGCAGCAAGCGGTGCGCTGCCGTGACCTCGGACTTCGGTGACGACTGGTGCTTGGGCCCGTGGTGCATGGGACTTGACTCCTTTCAAGTTGGACGGTACTGTCCGATTTAATAAATCAGACAACAGTGTCCAATGTCAAGAGGGAGCTCAGAAATGACCGCAGGTGCCCCATCGACCAGTCGCATCCCGCTCGTCGTCTTCGGCTCGATTGCGACGGGCTTGCTGCTCGGCCTCGTGCTCGTCCTCCTCGTCTTTGCCGGAGCCCCGGAAGGCCGGATCACCGGGTCGGCGCTTGTCGCCCTCGGGGTGGGATTCGCGGTACTCGCCTCGGCATCGCGTCCGACGGCCCAGCCGCAGGCCTGGGCGTTCCCCCCGGGCGTAGCGACCATCGCCGTCGGGCTCGCCGTCCTGACGGTCGACCCGGGCACCCGGCTCCTCCGGTTGGCGGGGTGGATGTGGCCGCTGCTCCTCGTGGTGCTCGTCGGCTGGTCGTTCACGAACGCGCGGCGGTCCCTGCGCCATTGGTCGCGCCGTGCGTTTCTCTATCCGGCGTTTGGCGTCCTCCTGCTGGTCGCCGTCGGCGGTGCGTTCGAGACGGTCGCCGGGGCGGCGGCAACGGACGGTCCCACATCCGGTCGCACGTATCGCGTCGACGGCCATCGCCTCTATCTGAGCTGCACCGGGCGCGGCGCGCCGACCGTCGTTCTCTTCAACGGTCTGGGCGAGCGGACGCAGAGCTGGGCGCGTGTGCAGCGCGGCGTCTCCACGGCTACGCGCGTCTGCGTCTTCGACCGCGCGGGCGAGGGGTGGAGCGGGCCGGGATCGGGCTCGCAGGACGGGCATCAGCTGGCGCTCGACCTGCACGAGCTCCTGCGCGCTGCGCGCGTGCCGGGGCCGTACGTCCTCGCCGGGCACTCGGTCGGCGGTCCGTACGCGCTCGTCTACGCGTCGATGTACCCCGCGCAGGTCGCCGGCATGGCGCTGATCGACTCGTCTTCGCCCGACCAGTTCGAGCTGCCGGACTATCCGCGCTTCTACTCGATGTGGCGGCGCGTCGGCGCGCTGCTGCCGTCCCTTTCACGCGCGGGCGGCCGGCTCGTCGGCGCGTCCTCGGCGGACGAGTACAGCGCCGACCGAAGGGAGTTCAACGAGCTGCCTCGTGTGTTCGCGCAGGCGAAGGCGCTGCGCAGCCTGCACGGAAAGCCGCTCGCCGTCGTGACCGCCGACCGCGGCGCCATGCGCGGCTGGCAGGCGGCTCAGGCAAAGCTCGCTCGCCTCTCGACCGACGGCGTCCGGCTGCACATTCCCGGCGCGACGCACACGGCGATCCTCGGGGACGAGACGTACGCGCGCATCGCGAGCAACGCGATCGTCGGCGTCATCGAGCGCGTCGGGAGTTGGCGAACTTCGCGACGAGAAGCGTCCCGGCGACCGTGAGCACGAGCTTCACCGCCTTCGACCCACGCAGCTTCGACTCACCGCTCGTACGCGCCTCCATCGTGACCGGAACCTCCGTGAGGTGGAGACCGGCGCTCGTGATCCGAACCAGTGCCTCGACCTCGGGCGCTCGGCTGGTGTACGTCTCCGCGAGGAGCGGCAGCGCAAGCGCGTTGACCGCGTACAGCCCGCTCGTCGCATCGCCGAACGTCCGTCCGAGCACGAGCCGCATCGCCCGGCGGAGCACGGCCGTGCCGAACCGCCGCGCGGGGCGCGGGAGGTAGCGGTAGGCGGGAAGTCGACCCGGCCGCAGTACGCGTAGCCGTGCTCGAGCGCATACCGGTACCCGGCTGCGATCCCGAAGCGCAGCCCGAGGTTGGCGCCCAGTGAATGCACCCCGGCGCCGTGCTCGCGCGCGACGTCGGCGGTGTGGTCCGTCGAGCCGTCGTCGACGATGAGCACGTCCGCCGCAGGTAGCTCCGCGCGGAGAGCGTCGAGCACCGCAGGGAGGTTGTCCTCCTCGTTCCACGCCGGGATGAAGACCAGCGTGTCGATCAGCGGTGCTCCTTCACCTGCCGCCGCGCGACGGTCGCGGCCCCGAGCTCGTAGACGACCGCTGCGGGCGTTGGCAGGACACGTGCGGACCGCATCCGCACGCGGATCCCGTGCGGCTCGTAGATCTGGCGAAAGATCCAGCCGGCTCGCGGCACGTGCGCCGGCGCGCAGACGACGACCGCCTCCCGCACGGCGTGCTCGACCAAGGTCGGCACCGTGTGCGCCGCGTTCTCGACCGTCGTCCTTGCCGTCTCGTCGACGACCAGCTCGATGTCGGGCCCGCGCCACAGGCTGCGCATGTGCTCGGCCTCGTCCTTGCCCGTGAAGACGACGAGCTCGGCGCCGCTCCGACGGGCCACCCGCTCCGCCTCGCGAACGAGGCGCTCTCGCGTCCTCCGAAGCGTGCTGCCGGGGACGACGACTGCGGGCATGGCGCCAGGGTAGTTACGGGAGTAGATTTCATAGGGTGTTCACGCCTTTCGTCTGCGCAGCTGCCGCGTCAAACTCGTGGCCAGGACGACGTCACAGACCAAAAGGAGGCACGTAGTGATGCATCGCCGCAGGATGTCGATCGCAGCCGCGATCTTCGCAGTTTCCCTGCTCGCCTTCGCCGGCGGGGTCACGGCGGCCACTGGCCGAAGCGCCGCCCCGAAGCTCGGCGGGACGTGGTCCGGGAAGTACGGCGGCGCTTTCACGGGCACGTTCACGCTGACCTGGAAGCAGACCCGCGGTAGGTTGACCGGGGCGATCAAGCTCTCGAAGCCGTCGGGGAGCTACCGGATCACCGGCCACGTTTCCGGTGGTGCGATCAAGTTCGGAGCCGTTGGGGTTGGCGCCACCTACACGGGGTCCGTGAACCCGGCAGGCCTGAAGATGTCAGGGAACTGGTCGAGCGGGAACGGCGGCAGCGGAACGTGGAGCGCGCACAAGCTCCTCACCGTCGTGAAGATCAAGCTGCCCTAAACAGTCATCGGGAGAACGACTGGGGGCCGCCTTGAGGGCGGCCCCCAGTCAGAGCGGACGGGGTCGTCGGCTCAGCCGCAGCCGGTCGACGTGCCGCAGTCGCGGCAGGTGTAGCACGTGCCTGCGCGCACCATGCGGCCGCCGCAGCGGTTGCACTCGATCGCGTCCTCGAAGGAGTTGAAGAGCGCGGTCTGGCCGGGCGCCGGCGCTTCGGCGACCGGCTTCGTGCCGCCGTTCGCGTACTGGTCGGCGAGCTTCGCCCGGACCTCGGCGGAAAGGATGCCCGCCTCCTCCTGCTGGTCGACGTCGAGGAACTTCTTCCCGAACCACCGGAAGATGTAGTCGACGATCGACTTCGCGGTGCGGATGTCGGCGTCGTTCGTCGGCCCCGACGGCTCGAAGCGCATGTGCGAGAGCTTCGAGACGTACACCGCGGGCGGCACGCCGTACTGCAGGCCCATCGACACCGCGATCATCAGCGAGTTCATCAGGCCGGCCATCGTGGTGCCGTCCTTCGCGATGTCGACGAAGATGTCGCCCGGCGTTCCGTCGTCGAACACGCCGACGTGGATGTAGCCCTCGTGCTCGCCGACGCGGAACTTGCGGCCGATCTCCGTACGGTCCTCCGGCAGGCGGCGGCGTCTCGGGGCGGCGGCACCGACGGGCGCAAGCATCTGCTGGCCCTTCTCGCTCTTGCCCGAGAGAGGCTGCGCGACCTTGCAGTTGTCGCGGTAGATCGCGATCGCCTTGACACCCAGCTCCCATGCCTCGCGGTACAGCGTCGCGACCTCGTCGATCGTCGCCGTCTCCGGCAAGTTCACCGTCTTCGAGATCGCACCCGAGATGAACGGCTGGATCGCGCCCATCATCTTCACGTGACCGCGGTAGTGGATCGCCCGCTCGCCGACGGCGCAGTCGAACACCGGGTAGTGGTCGCCCTTCACGTAGGGCGCGTTGACCACGGTGTTCCGCTCGTCGATGAACGCGACGATCTCGTCGATCTCGTTCGGCGCGTAACCGAGCTTCTCGAGGCCGAGCGGCACCGTCTTGTTGACGATCGTGATCTCGCCGCCGCCGACCAGCTTCTTCGACTTGACGAGCGAGAAGTCCGGCTCGACACCCGTCGTGTCGCAATCCATCATGAAGCTGATCGTCCCGGTCGGTGCGAGCACCGTCGACTGCGCGTTCCGGTAGCCGTAGACCTCGCCGAGGTCGAGCGCGTCGTCCCACGCCTTGCGCGCCGCGCCGAGCAGGTCTCCCGGGACGGTCTCCGCGTGCGCGATGTTGCCGACGGCTGCGCGGTGCTTCGCGATCACGCCAACCATCGCTCCGGCGTTCGGGCGGTAGCCCGCGAACGGGCCCATCCGCTTCGCGATCTCCGCCGACTTGCGGTATGCCCGGCCGGTCATCAGCGCCGTGATCGCCGCGGCGTAGGCACGACCCTCGTCTGAGTCGTAGGCGAGCCCACGCGCCATCAGCAGCGCGCCGAGGTTCGCGTAGCCGAGCCCGAGCTGGCGATACGCCTTGGCGTTCTTCTCGATCTCCGGCGTCGGATACGAGGAGTTGCCGACGAGGATCTCCTGCGCGAGGAACACCACGTCGCAGGCATGCTCGAACGCCTCGACGTCGAGCTCACCGTCCTCGCGGCGGAACTTCATCAGGTTCAGCGATGCGAGGTTGCACGCCGAGTCGTCGATCGACATGTACTCGGAGCACGGGTTCGACGCGTTGATGCGGCCCGTGTTCGGGAGCGTGTGCCACGAGTTGATCGTCGTGTCGTACTGCACACCCGGGTCCGCGCAGCGCCATGCCGCTTCGGCGATGTCGTGCAGCAGCTTGCGCGCCTTGATCGTCTCGACGACCGTGCCGTCGGTGCGCGCCGTCAGGTTCCAGTCGGCGTCGTTCTCGACCGCCTGCATGAACGCGTCGGAGACGCGCACCGAGTTGTTCGCGTTCTGGTGCTGGATCGACGCCCAGTCCGGCGAGTCGAGTGACATGTCGTAGCCGGCCGCCTCGAGGACGCGTGCCTTCTCTTCCTCGTGCGCCTTGCACCAGATGAACTCGGTGATGTCCGGGTGGTCGACGTCCAGCACGACCATCTTCGCCGCGCGGCGCGTCTTGCCGCCCGACTTGATCGTCCCGGCGGACGCGTCGGCGCCGCGCATGAACGACACAGGGCCCGACGCGTACCCGCCCTTCGACAGCTGCTCCTTCGACGAGCGGAGCCTCGAGAGGTTGACGCCCGAGCCGGAGCCGCCGCGGAAGATGATCCCCTCGCGCCGGATCCAGTCGAGGATCGAGTCCATGGAGTCGTCGATCGAGAGGATGAAGCACGCGGAGCACTGCGGCTTCTCCTCGAACCCGACGTTGAACCAGACCGGCGAGTTGAACGCGGCGAGCTGGTTGACGAGGATCGCCTTCAGCTCGTCCTCGAACGTCCGCGCCTCGTCCTCGGTCGCGAAGTAGCCGCCGTCGCGGCCCCACGTGCCGACGGTCGTGACGATCCGGCCGATCATCTGCTTGACCGAGCGCTCGCGCTCCGGGCTCGACATGCGGCCGCGGAAGTACTTCTGCGCGACGATGTTGGTCGCCGTCTGCGACCAGAACTTGGGGAACTCGACGCCGCGCTGCTCGAACGCCGGACCGTTCTTACCGGGGATGTGCGCGTCTCGCGTCTCCCACTCGATCTCGTCGTACGGGTCGCGGCCCTCGATCGTGAAAAGCCTGCGGACGGCGAGGCTGGCGTCCTCGTCGATGACGCTGTTGACGAGCTCGTCGGGGTGGATCGCGACAGTTTGTTCGTGCTCTACGGACGCCATGTGCTCCTCTTTTCTCAGCCTGAATGGTACGTCGCCGGGCCGGGTTGACCGACGGGCCTGGGGACTCTAAGGATCGGTCCTGACGGATCGAGGGACGGCGCCGCTCGGCCGTCTAGGAGCCCTGGCGGCGCTTCGCCAGCAGGCCGATCCCGCCCGCTGCGATCAGCAGCAGGGCGAGTGCTCCGAGCACGATCAGGGGCAGCGGGATCGATGATGGGCTCGAATGGTTGACCTTGTCGACGGCGCTCGGCAGGCCTCCGCCCGGAGGCTTCCGGCCGGGCGGCTGCGTGGTCGTCGTCTGGGAGCCAGTGGTCGTCTTCGTTCCCTTGCCGGTCGTCTTCGTCGGTGGTTTCGCCGCCGGCGGCACGGGCGTGTTGGGGGTGATCTTCGTCCCCTTCCGCCTCAGTTCCGCCTTGGCGTTCTGGAGCGCGCGCAGGATGTCGTCGTGGGCGCTCGAGTAGGTCTGCACGTCCGCCGGCAGGTGCTTCAGGGCGTCCGAGTAGCAGTGGATCGGATAGGTGTTGTCGATCCGGCCGTCGTACCAGTCGTTCAGGAGCGCCTTCCAGCACGGGGTCGCCGCGGCAGCGGGAAGGGGGCGTGCGACGGCAGCCGCGACCGACAGCACGGCGACGCCGACGCCGATCAGGATCCGCAGTCTCATGCTCCGACCCACGGTCGAGGCGAGCCTACGGTGGGGCTGTAAGGCTTCTGTGTGCGGAGAGAGTGCAATCGGGGGCGGATGGTAGCTTCGCGATTCATGGGTCGGGGACTTGCTGTCGCCGCACCGCTTCTTCTTACCGGACTCGCATTGTTCTTCGGCGGAGGGCCGGGTGACGGTTCGGTCTTCTGGCTCGGAGCGGGCGCGCTCGTGGCGATCGCAGCCTTGCTGCTGACGGTGGGCGCCCCGAGCGGCTGGCCGGCGATCCTGCCGCTCGCCGCGCTCGCCGTGTGGTGCGCGGTGTCCATCAGCTGGTCGGGCCTCCCTGACCGCTCGTGGGACTACGCAAACCGCACGATCCTGTACGCGCTGTTCGCGGCGCTCGGGTTGTGGGCGGCCGCGCGCACGCGTGCGCTCGCGAACGGGCTCGCGGCGCTGCTCGGTGCGGTGATCGTCTGGTCGCTCCTCGGCAAAGTCCTTCCCTTCTTCTACGACTACGGCGGTCCTGACGTCACACGCCTGCGCGGACCGATCGGCCTGTGGAACCAACTCGCGCTCGCGACCGACTTCGCGCTCGCGCTCGCGCTCGCGCTTCGCGGCCGCGCAGGCACGCTGCTCGCATATTCGGCGCTCGTCGCGCTCCTCCTCACGTACTCGCGCGGCGGCATCCTGACCGCGGCGCTCGTGTGCGTCGTCTGGTTCTGCACGGGCGATCGTCTCGAGAGCGCCGTGACACTGATCGCCGCCGCCCTGCCGGCGGCCGTCGTCGGCGGGATCGGCTTCGCCCTGCCCGGCGTGACGAGCGACAGCCAGTCGCTGCACGTTCGCTGGCGCGACGGGCTCGTGTTCGGCGCGCTGCTCGCGGTGGGTGCCGTCGTCGCGCTCGTGCTCGAACGGTTGCCGCGGCCGCGGGAAACGCGTGTCCTGCGCCGGGCGGCGATCGGGTTCGGGGTGCTCGCCGTCGCCGGCGCAACCGTTGCGGTTGCCGTGAACGGGATCGGCTCGGGGGCGGTCGGGAACGGGGGCGGGCGGATCAGCTCAACGAGCTCGAACTTCCGTTTCACCTGGTGGAGCCAGGCGTGGCGCGGCTTCACCGACCACGTGCTGTGGGGAAACGGCGCCGGGTCGTTCCATCTCTTGAACCTGCTCTACCGGAAGACGTATCTCGACTACACGATCGAGCCGCACAACCTGCCGGTGCAGATGCTCGCAGAGCTCGGGCTGATCGGGCTCGCGCTGCTCGTGGTCGCCTGCTTCACGCTGCTGCGCGGATCGATGCGTCGCAGCGGGCACGAGCTCGCGCTTGCTCTGCTGCTGCCCGCGTTCCTCGTGCATTCGCTCGTCGACGTCGACTGGGACTTCGCTGCGGTCGCAGCGCCCGCGTTCGTCGCTGCGGGTGCGCTCGTCGGAGGCCCCGCGGTGCGACGCGTGCGCGGGTTCTCGCTGCTGCCTGCGCTCGGTGTCGCGCTGGTCGTGCTCGGCTCGCTCATCTCGCCGTGGCTCGCGCGCCGGTGGGCCACCGAAGCCGCGGATGCGGCTCTCGCCGACCGGAACGCTCGCGCGATCACGCTCGCGGACCGCGCGCACGCGCTCGACCCGTTCCTGCTTGCGCCCTACTACGCGAAGGCGGACGCGGCCGCGACGAAACGCGAGACGTTCCGGCAGTACGTGCTCGCCGTGCAACGCCAGCCGAAGAATCCGCAGCCCTGGCTCTTCGCCGGCGAGTTCGCCCTGCAGGTCGGCTGCCCGTACGCGGCGTGGCAGCACCTCGAGCGCTACACCGAGCTCGATCAGGAGTCGAACGGGCCGGGAGGCGAGGAGTACAACGCCATGCTCGACCTCGTGGACAACCACGAGTACACCTGCTGACGACCTAGCGTGCGCCGAGCACGACGACGAGCTGTGCGCCGTGGAGCGCGCTCGTCGACATCCCGTCCAGCGGGCCGACGATCTTCACGTGCAGGTCGTGTGCGAGCCGGCGGCCTTCGGCCTCCCAGCCGCGGCGGTACATGACGACCGTCGTCGCATAGTCCTGGCGCTTCGCGTTGCCCTTGCCCGGCACGCGATAGCCGATCCCGGAAAGCTTCGCGGCTTCCGATGACGCGGCGCCGTTCCGCCCGTTGCCGTTCAGGACGAAGACGCCGGTGTGCGAGCGGGTGTGCTTCGCGGGCGGCACCTTCGTGATCTTGTGCACGGTCGCGTGTGCCTTCTTCGTCGACGTCGTCGCGGGCGCGAGCACCGACGCTTCGGCATGCCGCTGCACCGCGTGCGCGAGCGGCTTCGCAAGCAGCATCACGGCGGCGCCGACGAGCAGCACGAGCTCGATCACGGCGACCAGGCTGGCGACGACCGTTGCGGTCCGCCACGGGCGGAGCGCGTCGGGAGAGGGGAGCGGGGCGTCCACAGCTCCGCTCGTTTCGCTACTGCGCCGCGGCTTCCTTCGTCCAGGCCCACGTTCGGGCGATGCCGTCGTCGAGCGAGACTTCCGCGCGCCAGCCCAGCTCGCGCCCTGCGCGGGCCGGATCGATCACCGAGCGGATGACATCCCCGAGCCGTGCCTCGCGGTGCACGGGCTCTTCGTCGATCCCGGCGGCGCGGCGGCACGCAGCGTGGAGCTCGTTGACGCTCGTCGCGACCCCGGTGCCGATGTTGTAGGGGCCGCCGCTCCGGCCGACCGTCGCGAGCAGCGCGGCGACGATGTCGCCGACATAGACGAAGTCTCGGCGCTGCTCTCCGTCGCCGAAGATCACCGTGTCCTCGCCGCGCGCCATGCGCTCGAGGAAGATTGCGACCACGCCGCCCTCGAGCCCCGAGTCCTGGCGCTCCCCGTAGACGTTGCCGAAGCGCAGCGAGACGTGGCTGGTGTCGAAGATGCGGTTCCACCCTGCGAGGTACTCCTCACCGCACTTCTTTGCGATCCCGTACGCCGAGAGCGGCTCGAACGGCGATTCCTCGGTGGCGGGCACGGGGCACTCGCCGTAGCCGGCGCCGCCCGATGACGAGAAGATCACCTGCGCCTTGCCGGCGGCCGTGAGCACGTTCGTGGTCCCGACCACGTTCACCGCAGCGTCGTAGCCAGGATCCTTCATCGAGGTCTGCACGTCGGCCTGCGCGGCCAGGTGGAAGAAGACGTCCGCGACGACCGAGAACGGCTCGCGGATGTCGTGCTCGAGGAGCGTCGCCGCAGGATTCACGAGCTCGCGCTTCCCCGATGCGAAGTTGTCGACGATGGTCACCTCGTCGCCGCGCGCGAGGAGCGAATCGACGAGATTCGACCCGATGAAGCCTGCACCACCTGTCACGACCGCGTTCACGGAGGCCGTAGATTAGAGGAAGCGATGTTCGTGACTTTCGAAGGCGTCGACTGGTCGGGCAAGAGCACCCAGGCGGTGCTGCTCGCGGAGTGGCTGCGGGGTGAAGGACGGACGGTGGTCGCGACGCGCGAGCCGGGCGGCACGACGGTCGCCGAAGGTGTCCGCGATCTCGTCCTGCACGGTGCGCACATGGCGCCGTGGGCCGAGGCTGCTCTGTACGCGGCCGCGCGGGCCGACCATGCCGCGCAGGTGATCCAACCGGCGCTCGGGCGCGGCGACGACGTGGTGTGCGACCGCTACCTCGACTCGTCGGTCGCCTACCAGGGAATCGCGCGCGGGCTCGGCGAGGAGCGGGTGCGGGAGCTCAGCCTGATCGTCACCGAGAGGCTGCTGCCGGACCGGACGTTCCTCGTCCTGCTCGATCCCGAAGAGGCGCTCGGCCGAGCGACCGGCGATCATGACCGGATCGAGCGTGAAGGAGCCGAGTTCATGCAGAAGGTCGACGCGGGCTACCGCGCGCTGGCCGCTGCCGATCCGGGCCGGATCGTCGCGGTCGACGGTGCGCGGCCGCCCGACACGATCGCGGAGGAGATCCGTGAGCACGTTCGCTCGCTTCTCTGAGCAGCCGGAGGCCGGGCGCCTCCTCGACGCGGCGCTGCGTGAGGGGCCGGCGCACGCGTACCTCTTCTACGGCCCGCCCGGCGTCGGCAAGAGCGAAGTCGCGCGCGCGTTCGCGCGTGCGCTCCTCGAGACGTCACGCGAGTTCCACCCGGACCTCTACGAGCTCGACGCGCTCGGCGAGATGATCCGCATCGACGCGATCCGCGAGCTGCGCCGCGACCTGCACATGCGCCCGTTCGAGGCAAACCGGCGTGTGTACCTCGTGCGGCACGCCCACCTGATGAACGAGGACGCGGCGGACGCTCTCCTCAAGGACCTCGAGGAGCCGCCGCCGTACGCGGTGCTCGTGTTGATCGCCGACGACCTCGGCTCGCTGCCCGAGACGATTCGGTCGCGCTGCCAGCTCGTCCCGTTCCGGAGGTTGTCGGAGAAGGCGATTCGAGGTCTTGTCGACGCGCGCGTCCCACAGCTTGGCGATGCGGCGCGAAGCGCGTTGGCGCGCGCGGCGGGCGGCCGGCTCGACCGGCTCGAGCGGCTGCTCGACCCCGCATCGGCGGAGCGCCGCGACGCACTGATCGCGCAGGCGCGCGCGGTGTACCGCGAGCCCGAGTTCGACGCGACCGCGGCAGCGGCGGTACTGATCGCGAACGCGCAGGCGCGCGCGACGGAAGCGCGCGCGTTGGAGGAGGCGCGCATCGAGGGCCTTGACCTGCCGGCGCGTGAGGCGGAGACGCGCGTGAAGCGCGCTGCGCGAGGCGCCGAGCGCGAGGAACTTCTCGCGCAGCTGGAAGAGCTCGGCGCGTGGTACCGCGACCTCGTCGCCGTCGCCGTCGGCGCGGGCTCGGCGGCGGTGCACCTCGACAAGCTGTCGCTGCTCGAGGAGGACGCGACCCGCGAGCGCTTGAACGGCGCCGAGCGTGCGGCGGAGGCGACCCGCGAGTCGTGGCGCGCGCTGGAAGAGTTCAACCTCGCGCCGCAGCTCGCGCTCGAGTCGTTGTTTCTCCAGGTCTCGCGCGAGCTCGCCTACTAGTACGCGATGTACTCGAGCAGCGATCCGTCGGGATCGCGGAAGTAGACGCTCGTCCCGTCGCCGCGCGCCCCGAAACGAGGGACCGGGCCGAGCTCGATCTCCACGCCCAGTTCGGCGAGATGCGCGACGGCGGTCTCGATCGGGTCGTCCCAGACGAAGCAGAGGTCGGCGCCGCCGGGCGCGACGGGCGGCTCGGCGTTCGGTTCGCCGTCGACGCCGGGGCCGTGGATGTTCAGCTGATTCGCGCCGAAGCGGTAGACGTAGCCGTCCCCGCGCGCGACCACCTCGGCGCCGAGCACGCCGGCGTAGAACGCGTTCGAGCGATCCCAGTCGGTGACCGCGATGACGCAGTGATCCAGGGCTGCCACGCTAGGTGGAACGCCATGTGCGCGGTGGTATTCCGCGGCCCGCCTCCGGCTACAGTTCCCCCCGACCCGCCGACGTAGCTCAGCTGGTAGAGCACTTCACTCGTAATGAAGGGGTCGGGAGTTCGAGTCTCCCCGTCGGCTTCGTTCGGTGACAACGGTTTGTGGCTGCAGCGCCGCTCGGACGTAGACTCGCGCCGATGGCGATGTTCGAGTCCGACTCCGCATACGACGCGTTCATGGGGCGCTACTCGCGCCGCCTCGCGCCGGTGTTTGCCGACTTCGCCGGAATCGAGGCCGCGACGAGTGTTGCCGACGTCGGAGCCGGTACCGGCGCTCTGACGAGCGAGCTCGTCGCACGCGGCCTGCAGGTTGCCGCCGCCGATCCGTCGCCGCAGTTCGTCGAGGCGCTGCACACCCGCCTGCCGGACGTCGATGCGCGCGTTGCCTCGGCCGAGGAGCTTCCGTGGGGCGACGACAGGTTCGATTCCTCGCTCGCGCAGCTCGTCGTCCCGTTCATGCGCGACGCGCCCGCCGGTGTGCGCGAGATGCGCCGCATCGTGAAGCCCGGCGGCGCGATCGCCGTCTGTATGTGGGACAGGCAAGGAATGGAGATGCTTGCCGCCGTGTGGCGCGCCCGCGAGGCGATCGGCCGCGAGATCCCGATGGCCGATACGCGGTACCGCACGCGCGAGGAGATCGAGAGCCTGTTCGGCGACGGGTTCGAGGACGCGCAGACGGAGCTTCTCGAGGTCGAGGCCCCGTACACCGGCTACGACGACTTCTGGGCGGCCCTGGGCGCCGGCGCCGGGCCGGCGGGCGCCTGGCTCGCGGCCTTGAACGATGAGCAGCGCGGGGCCGCTCACGCCGAGATCCACCGCCAGCTCGGCGAGCCGGACGGCCCGTTCACGCTCGGCGCGAAAGCGTGGGCGACGCGGGCGACCCGTGCGTAGCACCGCCGGGCGGGCGTATGATCGAGTGACGATGCAGGGTCGCCTGCTCCGTCCCCGTGGGATCGTCACGTTCGCCGTCCTCGTCGCCAGCGCCGAGGTCGCCGGGCGGGCGCTGACGCGCCATGTCGACCGGTGGCTGCACGTCACGCCGTTGGCGCGCACCGACACCTCGTACTACCCGTTCCTGCTCGTCGGCGTGAAGGCCGCCGGGGCGCTGCTGCTGGCGGCACTCGCCGCGCGCGGCCTACGCGCATGGGCCGCGGCGGATGCCGGCCGGCGGATCCTCGACGCCTCGGGTCACACGCACGACAAGGCGCCGCGCCTCCGGCCCGGGCTGTCGGTCAAGGTCTGGGCGGCCTCCTTCGCCGCGACCTCGCTCGTCTACCTCGTGCACGCGGACACGGAGAGCGCAGTCGCCGGCCGGTGGCCGCTGCTCGCGCCGTGGCTGCACACCTACGCGCTGCCGGTCTTCGCTGTCCTTGCAGTTCTCATCGCGCTCGCCTGGCGGCTCGCCGGCTTCCTGCACGAGATCGAGGCGTTCGCGGATCGCACGCTCGAACGCGTCCGGCGCGTCCTCGGGCGCATCGAGCAGGTTCTTCCTCAAGAGCACCCGCGCTCCGACGACGACACGTGGCCGCGGCGGCGCTTCGGCCTCTCGTTCGAGTCGCGTCCTCCTCCGCTCGCCGCCTGACCCGCGGTCACGCCCAGTGCCCGTGGGCGACGTGTCTTGTCGCATCGAACGGGAGGAGGATCATGAACACCACATTCGTCACCGAGGCCGTGCAACAGCACGACATTCGTGCGCACTCGATCTCGCTGCTGGGGCCGCTCGTGGCGGCCGCGGGGATCGTCTGGGCGATCGTGCAGCCGAACCGCCTCACGTTGCTGCACCCGCGCGGGCAGGGCTTCTGGTGGCTCGCCGTCGAGCCGCCGTTGCTGCTCGTCGCAGCCGGCATCGTCTTCACGCTGGTCGTCGCGCGGCCGCTCCTCGCCGACCTCGAGAGGCATCGTGCAACCACGCGCTGAGATGGTCCACTGGCTCTTCGCCGTGGCGATCCTCTTCGTGGGGATGTGCCTGTTCGCGGAGGCGCTGGCGGGGCGCGAGGTGTGGCACATGCGCCGCTGGCGGAAATACCTCTGGCCCTCGCTGACCTTCGCCCTCGGCCTGTTCCTCTGGCCGGTGATGGCGTTCTTCACCAATTCGGCGATCCACATGTACGCGCACGGTTCGTGGGCCGACGCGCTCATGCTCGCCGGAGCAGCGGAGCTCGGCCTCGTGCACGGGCGCCTCACGTCGCCGCTCTGGCGGCTCACCTGGCCGCTCGCGTTCGTCGTCACCGGGACGGCGTTCATCGTCCACGAACAGAACCCGTGGCTCTTCGCGCGGTCGGCATTCCTGCATCACCTGATCGGCTGGACGTTCATCGTCGGCGCACTCGCGCCCCTCGCGCTCGTGTTCCGGCCGCGCTCCGCCGCGTTCCAGGCAGCGTTCGCGACCGTGATCGTCGTCGTCTCGATTCAGCTGTTCACCGACCGCGACGTCGCGCCGATCTTCGGCCACCTGTCACCACTCGCCGGGCAGCAGCACCGATGAGACGCCTTGCGCTCGTCGCTCTCATCGCGCTCGCGTTCCCCGCAGTCGCGTCGGCGCACGCCACGCTCCAGAAGACGACGCCGTCGTTCCGCTCGGAGCTCAGGCAAGGGCCGTCGGTGATCCGGCTGGAGTTCGATCAGCAGGTGAAGGTGCTGCCTGGCTCGATCCGCGTGTTGAACGGCGTCGGCAAGAACTTCGCTGCTCCTGCTCGGGCGACCGGCACCGAGGTCGTCGCCCACGTGCGGCATCTGAAGCTCGGCGTGTACACCGTCCGGTGGCAGGCGATCTCCGCCGACTCGCACGTCGTCTCCGGCGTGTGGACATTCGGCGTCGGCGTTCCGGCGCCGTCGGTCGAGAACGCGTACGGCGCGGGCGGGCCGACGACGACCGAGCACGTCATTCGCTGGGTCTGGTTCCTCGGCCTGGCGCTGACGATCGGCGCGCTCGGCTTTCGCCTGATCGTGCTGCGAGGGCTCCGTGTCCCGCGCGAGCTCGAGCGGCGGATCGCGGTCGCCGCAGGACTCGGCGCGCTCACGACGATCCACGCGGGCATCGCCGCCTTCTCGCTTCGCGCCGAGGATGCGCTCCAGTTGCCGTTCGGGCGGTTCCTCTACGGCGATCTGTCGCCGATGGCGAAGACCCGGTTCGGCTACGCGTTCGTGGCGATGACGCTGGTCTTCGCGCTCGTGCTCGCGCTGATCTACGTTTCGTGGTTGCTCGACCGCGTCGAGCCGCTCGTGCCCGCGCTCGGCCTCGCCGTCGTGTTCGCCGGCGGGCTGTCGGTATCGGGACACGACGCGGTCGATCCCGGCTCGTCGTGGAAGACCGAGATTGCCGACTGGCTCCACCTGTCGGCGGCCTCGCTCTGGATCGGTGCGCTCGCGACGATGGCGCTGTTGCTGTGGACCGGTGCTCCGGAGTTGCGAAAGGCGGCGTTCATGCGCTTCTCGCGCCTCGCGACGGTGCTGATCGCGGTCGTGCTGGGCGCCGGCGTATATCTCGCGATCGTTCGGCTGCCGAGCGTCAGCGACCTGTGGGCCACCGGATATGGACGCGTCCTGGTCGTGAAGATCGGGCTCGTCTCGTTCGCGCTCCTGTGGGGCGCGTTCCACCACTTCGTCGTCGCGCCCGCGCTCGAACGCGCCGACACGGGCTTCCTCGGGCGGATCGGCCGCAGCCTCGCCGGCGAGAGCATGGTCGGCATGGCCGTCCTCCTGCTCGCCGCGATCCTGGTCGATTCGCGACCGCCGACCTAACCAATCGGGAGCAGCGCCGTCGCAGAGCTTGAAATGAAGCTAATCGCGGCGGCGCTGCTGTCGTTCTTCGCCGGTCCGGCTGCGGCGACGCAGATCGGGAGCCCGACCTTCGGCCTCGCCGCCGGCGGCGGCAGCGTGTGGGTCGGCGGCCTCGGCAGCGGCGACGTGATCCGCGTCGATCCCGCGAACGGAAAAGTGGTCGCGCGCGTCACGGTCGGCGCGCGTGTCTTCAACCTCGCCGCCGCGCCCGGTGCGGTCTGGGCGATCGACAATGCGCTTTCGACGGCGGTGCGCGTCGACACGAAGACGGGAAAGGTGACGACGCGCGTGCCGGTCGGCTTCCAGCCGTACGACATCGAGTGGGGGTTCGGGTCGGCGTGGGTCGCGAACGCGGGCGACGGCACTGTGTGGCGGATCACGAACGGCAAGGTCGTCAAGAAGATCAAGGTGGGTACCGAGCCGAATGGGCTCACCGCCTACCGCGGCTCGTTGTGGGTGAGCGACCACACGCTGGGCAAGGTCGTGCGCATCGATCCCGCGACGAGCAAGATCACCGGCACGGTCAAGTTGCCGGGCGCCGACTGGATCGTCGGCCTCGGCGACAACATCTACGTCTCGCAGGAGACGAACCAGATCAGCCGCATCTCCGTGCGAACGCTCAAGGTGACCGGCGTCGCGAAGGTCGCGCGCAACCCGCTCGGCTCGGCGATAGTCGGCAAGCAGTTGTGGGTGCCGTGCATCGACGCGAACGAGATCGACGTCGTCGACCCGGCCATGATGAGGGTGGTCGCGCACAGGTCGGCCGCAGGCGGCCCGATCGCCGTCCTCTCCGCGTACGGGCACACGTGGGTCACCCAGAGCACCGGCACGAAGCTCTTGCGTCTGTAGATTCGGCGGCGTGGAACTCAGTGAGTACCGGGATCGCTTCCCGATCCTCGAGTCGACGACGTACCTGATCAACCACTCGCTCGGCGCGATGCCCGCGGAGGCGGAGCGGCGCCTCGCGCAGTTCGCCGCCGAGTGGCGAACGCGCGGCGCGCGCGCGTGGGGGGAAGGCTGGTGGGACACGGCGTTCCGTGTCGGCGACCTCGTCGGCGGCATCGTCGGCGCGCCGCCCGGCTCGACCGTCATGCACCAGAACGTCACCGTTGCCGAGGCGATCGTCCTCTCGTGCTTCGACCTGAAGCCGCCGCGCAACCGGATCGTGTTCGAGGAGGGTCTGTTCCCGTCGGTGCGCTACGTGCAGCAGGCGTGGGCGCGGTTCGGCGCGGACGTCGTTGTCTGTCCCGACGCCGAGGCGGTGATCGACGCGATCGACGAGCGCACGCTGCTCGTGCCCGTGTCACACGTGCTCTACAAGTCGGCCGAGATCCAGGACGTCCAGGCGATCGCGCAGAAGGCGCACGCCGTCGGTGCGCATGTGTGCCTCGACGCGTACCAGTCGGCGGGCGCGGTCCCGCTCGACGTGACCGCGCTCGAGATCGCGTTCTGCGTCGGCGGCTCGGTGAAGTGGCTGTGCGGCGGCCCCGGCGCCGGGTGGTTGTACGTGCGACCGGATCTCGCCGAGCAGCTCGAGCCGGCGTTCGCGGGCTGGCAGGCACATGCGCGGCCGTTCGCGTTCGAGGACGAGATGGATCCTGCGCCGGGTGCCGGGCGGTTCTTGACCGGCACGCCGGTCGTCGCGGCGAACTACGCCGCGAGTGCCGGCTACGAGATCATCGCCGAGATCGGCGTCGACCGGATTCGCGAGAACTCGATGCGGTAAACGGCGCTGATCGTCGACCTCGTCGACGACACCGGCTTCGAGCTCACCTCACCGCGTGACCCTGCGCTGCGCGGCGGCTCGGTCGTCTTTCGCGTGCCGGACTTCCAGGCAGTGCACGCGGAGCTCGCGCGGCGCGACATCATCTGCGACACGCGGCCCGACGCCGGCATCCGTTTCGGCCCGCACTTCTTCACCTCGGACGACGAGATCCGCTTCGCCGTGTCGCAGGTGCAGGAGATCCTCGCCTCCGGCGTGCACCTCGAGCACGCGCACGCGGCGGCGGGCTACTAGATCGCGACCCCGAGCACGAGCAGCACGATGCCACTGCCGATGAAGACGGCGGTGGCCGTCATCTTCGGGCCGGGAACGTGCTGCAGCGTCCCCCAGCCCATGCTCTGGGTGACCCACCAGCTGGTGTCGTTCATGCGGCGGCCACCGAGCGATGCGCCGGGCCCCGCCGCGAGCAGCAGGTACAGGCAGCCGAGAAGGATGCAGACGATCCGGAACGTGCGCAACGTGTCGCCGCCGCTGATCAGCGCGCGCGCCTCGGCGATCACGATCGCGATCAGGAGCGCGATCGCGATCCGGCCGACGAACCGGAGCAGTTCGCGGACGACCCACATCGGGGCACGAACTATAGGAGCTGTTTCAGACGCTGAACAGTGGCCGGCGCGGTCGGCTCGTCCTCGTGGCGGACGTAGACGTACGCCGGCTCGCGGATCGTCGCGGCGACCGCGCGCAGGTCGTCGTCGGTGTACGGCGGCTCGCGCAGGCGGAGGTAGCGGAACGGCTCGGCGCCGGGATCGTTCACTCGGACGAGGCCCTCGACTTCGTCCCACGACTCGTGCCGGAAGTCCCACGCCAGCTCGACCGCAGGATCGACCGAGCCGAGGACGTAGCTGAGC
>DATINO010000112.1:0-28863 GCA_035474195.1 Gaiellaceae bacterium | reverse complement strand
GACCAGGATGTATGGGTCGTCGAGCACGGCCTCCATGCGCTCGGCGTCGGTGATCATGTACGGCGACAGGTAGCCCTTGTCGAACTGCATGCCCTCCGTGAACTCGAGCTCGAGGCCGAAGGTCTGGCCCTCCTCGACGTTCACGACGCCGTCCTTGCCGACCTTCTCGATCGCCTCGGACAGCACCTCGCCGATCTCCGACGAGCGCGAGGAGACGGTCGCGACGCGCGCGATGTCTTCCTTGCCCGAGATCTCGGTCGACTGCGACTTCAGGTTCTCGACGACCGCCTCGACCGCCTGCTCGATGCCGCGCTTCAGCGCCATCGGGTTCGCTCCGGCGGAGACGTTCTTGAGGCCCTCGCGGACGACGGCCTGCGCGAGCACCGTCGCCGTCGTGGTGCCGTCGCCTGCGACGTCGTTCGTCGCCGTCGCGACCTCGCGCACCAGCTGGGCGCCCTGGTTCTCGAAGACGTCCTCGACCTCGATCTCGCGGGCGATCGTGACGCCGTCGTTCGTGATCGTCGGCGCGCCGAACTTCTTGTCGAGCACGACATACCGACCCTTCGGGCCGAGGGTCACCTTGACCGCGTCGGCCAGGATGTCGACACCGCGCTGAAGCGAGCGGCGGGCATCCTCACTGAACTTGAGCTCCTTGTGAGCCATGTGTCTCTATCTCTCCTTGTCTTCCTTGGACCGCTGATGTTTCAGACGGCTGCGCGGTCGCCGACGACCTTTGCCAGGACGTCGGACTCACGAAGGATCAGAACGTCGTCGACCCCGACCTTGATCTCGGTGCCGCCGTACTTGCTGAAGATGATCTCGTCGCCTTCCTCGAGATCCAAGGCGATGTGATTGCCATCCTCGTCACGGGCGCCCGGGCCGACGGCGAGGACGCGGCCGCGCTGCGGCTTCTCCTTCGCCGTGTCCGGCAGGACGATGCCGCTGACCGTGGTCTCCTCTTCCTCGAGGACTTCCACGATCAGGCGGTCGCCAAGCGGCTGCAGATTCATTCAAAGACCTCCACTTGTGACACGATTGTGCGTGCGGCTGGCACTCTAGCGGTTCGAGTGCCAACAGCGCAAGAATCTCAGCGTACCGGACTAAGATCATGAGGCGGCAATTCTCGGCGGGCGGCGTGCTGGTGCGACGGCTCCAGGGCCGCTGGGTGATGGCTGCGATCCGCCCGGCCGGCAAGAAACCGGGCACCTGGGCGCTGCCGAAGGGGCGGATCGACGAGGGGGAGCGCGGCGAGGAGACCGCCCTCCGCGAGGTGGCAGAGGAGACCGGCGCGCACGGCGCCTCGCTCGGGAAGCTGGGCGACGTCCGCTACTGGTTCAACTGGGACGGCGAGCGCGTCTTCAAGGTCGTCTCGTTCTTCCTCGTCCGCTACGAGGGCGGCCGGCTGGGCGACATCCCGGCCGAGCACCGGCACGAGGTGGCCGAGGTGAAGTGGCTGCCGCTCGAGGACGCACCGAAGCTCCTCTCCTACAGCGGCGAACGCGACATGGCCCGGAAGGCGCTCGAGCGCCTATGATCGTCGCGCCGTGCCTTCCTTCGCGCTGAACTTCTACTCGCCGATCGTCGAGGCACAGCTCAAGGCGCATCGGAAGACGGCGACGATCCGTCTCGGCGACAAGTCGCGCAAGTACCAGAAGGGGATGATCGTGGCGGTGCTCGCCGGCGCGCGCTTCAGCCCGCGCCAGCACATCTTCGATGCGGTGATCGACAAGGTCGAGGTGAAGACCATCGCCGAGCTGTCGCCGAACGAGATCGAGCACGACAACCCCGAGATCCGCCATACCGACGAGCTCTGCCGCTTCCTCGGCCAGCTCTACAACCGGGACGTCGTCGAGAACGACACGGTGACGGTGATCCGGTTCTCGGCGATCAAGCCGAGCCTCGGCCTGCTCTAGAGATCTTCCAGGAACCGCTCGATCATCGCGTTCACCTGAACGGGGACCTCGAGCTGGTGAAAGTGCCCGGCGCCGACCGTGAGCCCGAACTGGAGGTCGGGCCTCAGCGCACGCAACCTGAGCGCGTCGGGTTCGTCGGCGAGCGAGCAGCGCAGCATGAGCACCGGAACCGAGCACAGGCCAAACGCGCCGACTCCGTTCCAGGCGCTGACGCCGCGGATGACGGCGGTCGCGATCGGCAAGGGGACGCCGCACATCAGATCGGCGATCCACCGCGCGAGCTCGGCGTCGCGTGCGCCCATGTCTTGCACGTAGAGGCGGCGCACCTCCTCACCGCTTGGTCCCTCGAGCTGCTCGACGAAGGACTCGAAAAACTTGACGGTCGAGGGCAGTGGGTCGATCGGGCCGGGGTCGACGAGCACGACATCCACGTCCGACATGGGGCACAATCCGGTGATCCTCGCACGAGTCAGACGTCGATGCGCATGACCGCTCGGCGCACCCCCGGCCGGCTCACCTCGGTGAACCCGGCGGCGGCGAACATTCCGTGCGTGCCGACGTGGAGCTCGCCGAGCAGCGCTTCCTTCGTCGTCATCGGGTAGCCCTCGACGGCACGTGCGCCACGTTCGCGGGCGTGATCCGCAGCCGCACGCACGAGCGCCGACGCAATACCGCGGCGGCGGAACCCCTTGCGGACGACGAAGCACGTCACCGCCCAGACGCCCTCGTCGAGCTTGTCCTCGTTCCGTCCCTCCCACGGGACGCGGTTGTTGCGCAGCATCCGCGGATACGCCGAGCGCGGCTCGACCGCGCACCAGCCGACCGGTTCGCCGTCCAGGTACGCGACGAGCCCGGTGGTCGCGGCGGAATCCGGGTGACCGCAGCGCGTCTGCTCGCGCAACCGTCGCGCGAGCGCGGACGCGCCGACCGCTGCCCACGACTCGCCGGGCGCCATCTTGAACCGCTGGCACCAGCACCGCGAAGGGTCGCCGCTCGTCCCGAAGACGGCTTGGAGGTCGTCCCAGGTCGCCTCGTTGGCAGCGACGACCGTGACGTCCGACATCGCTAGCGGTTCTGCAGGGTGTCGAGCCCGATCGCGAGCGCGATCGCGAGGCGGCGGTCGAGCTTCTTGTCGGGATCGCCGGTGAGGTCGACGACGTAGCGGTCACGGAGCTGGAACTTGCGGTCCATCTTCCCGATCACCTGCCCGTCGCTCAGGAGGTCGAAGTTGTAGGGGATCGGGATCAGGCCGCCGATGTCGGGCACGAAGTCGATTCCCCGGCGGAGGATCGCCATCGCCTGCGAGCGCTCCTGCGCCACCGCTACTTCCGCGCCGGCCGCGTTCAGCACGTTCCAGGTCGTGCGCAGGAGCGACTTGCCGAACACGTGGTGGAGGAGGCCGATCTTCCCGTCCTCCGCATCGACGACGTCGTAGCGCGAGCCGCCGGTGTCGAGCCACGTCTGCGCCTGGATGTGAAAGAGCTCCTGCGTCTCGCCCTCGTCGGCGCAGAAGCGGATGTGCTCCTTGACCGCGAGCTTCTTCTGCCGGACGTAGGCGATCGGCGGGCCGGCCGGGGTGTCGCCGGCCGCGAGCGGCGTCACGCGGTAGAGGTTCGCGATCGGCCGGATCAGCTGGTCGACCAGGTAGCGGTCGTAGTCGAACGGGCCCATCAGCGTCGCTTCTCCCGCCGGATCCTCATGCCGAGGAGCTCGGGCTCGCGGAGCTTCGCTCCGCACTCCTCACAGTCGACGGCGAACGTCGACGAGAACGGTGCCTGACATGCCGGGCAGCGGTGGAGCATCCGGCCGCCGCAGGTCGAGCACGCCTCCGGCAGCTCGTCCTCGAAGTCCTCGAACCAGCGCCGCGCCGCGCCGCACTCGAGACAGAACGCCGTCCAGTGGCCGAGGACGTTCCGGCGCTCCTCGCGGAGCCAGTCTGCTGCCTTGCCCATGGCGGCACCACCGTATAGAACGGAGCCGTGATCCGGATCGCCGCCCTGGCGCTCGTCCTGCTCGCCGGCGCGAGAACGCCCCACGCTGCGGTCTACCGCTTCATCGACAACAGATCCCCGGCCGACGCGTGCGCCCAGCTCGCGCCCGCGTACAAGACCGCGATCGCCAAGCAGTACGGCCCGTGCCTCGCCGGCATGCGCATCCAACCGAGGGCGACCCACATCCGGACATCGCGCGAGCGGATCACGGGCGCGAAGGCGACCGTCGACGCGTCATACGACGCGAGCGGAGGCCACTTCAAGGAGCGGTACACCCTCGTGCGGACCCGCGGGATCTGGCTGATCACCGGCTCGAAGACCATTCCCTAGAACCGAACGGGCGGTCGGCTGCCGTCGTTAGCATTCACGCGGCTTCATCCCTACGAATCTCGAGGACGGTGCAGTGGCGATCGCGCGTGTAGCGGAGCCGAGCGGCTCGCTCCAGGAAGTGCGTGAGTGGGGTCTCGACCGCGAGGACCTGCTCCAGATCTACCGCAACATGCTCGTCACCCGCGGCGTCGAGGAGCGCGGGCACATCCTGTACCGCCAGGGGAAGATCCCAGGCTCGTTCTACACCGGCCGCGGGAACGAGGCATCGGCCGTCGGCGTCGCGACGGCGATGGGATCCGACGACGTCGGCACACCACTCCACCGCGACATGGGCGTCCACATCACGCGCGGCGTCGAGCCGTGGCGGATCTTCGCGCAGTACATGGGCCGCGCCGACGGCCCGACGCACGGCAGGGACGGCAACGTCCACATGGCCGACTCGCGCCTCGGGCTGCTCGCCATGGTCAGCCACCTGCCGGCGATGCTGCCGGTCGCGGTCGGCTGCGCACTTGCGTTCCGCATCCGGGAGGAGCAGCGCGTCGCGGTCGCCTGGTACGGCGAGGGCGCGTCGGCGCGCGGCGACGCGCACGAGGGCATGAACTTCGCCGGTGTGCGCAGGCTGCCGGTCGTGTTCATCTGCGACAACAACCAGTGGGCGTACTCGACGCCGACGCACCTCGAGTACGCGGTCGAGCACCTCGCCGACCGCGCGAACGCCTACGGGTTCGACGGCGTCGTCGTCGACGGCACCGACGTGCTCGCGGTCTACCGCGAGGCGAAGCGCGCGATCGAAAAGGCGCGCGCCGGCGGCGGCCCGACGCTGATCGAGTGCCAGACGCTCCGCATGGAGGGTCACGCGGTCCACGACGACGCGTTCTACGTCCCGAAGGAGCTGTTCGAGCGCTGGGCCGAGCGCGACCCGATCGAGCGCTTCCGCACGTGGCTCCGCTCGAACGCCGACATGGCGGACGACGAGGAGGCGCAGATCGGTGCGTGGGTGAAGAAGCTGCTGAACGACGCGCTGCAACGGGCGGAGGAATCGCCCCAGCCGGATCCGGCGACGCTGCTCGACGGCGTGTACGCGACTCCGGAAGACCTCGACACGCCTCACCACAAGTAATGGCCGAGAAGACCTATCTCCAAGCGATCTCAGACGGTCTCCGGACGGAGATGCGCCGCGACAATCGCGTCTTCGTGCTCGGCGAGGACGTCGGCGTGTACGGGGGCGCGTTCAAGGTGACGCTCGGGTTCCAGGAGGAGTTCGGCTCGTGGCGCGTGATCGACGCGCCGCTCTCCGAGACCGCGATCGTCGCAGGCGCGACCGGCGCCGCGATGATGGGCCTTCGGCCCGTCGCCGAGATGCAGTTCGCGGATTTCGTGTCATGCGCGTGGGACCATCTCGTCACCGTCGCCGCCAAGCAGCGGTGGCGCGCCGGCACTCCGGTGCCGATCGTGCTGCGGCTGCCGTCGGGCGGCGGTTTCTCGGGCGGCCCGTTCCACTCGCAGAACCCCGAGTCGTCGTTCGCGCACATCCCAGGCCTGAAATGCGTCTGCCCGGCCACGCCGGAGGACGCGAAGGGGCTGATGATCAGCGCGATCGAGGATCCCAACCCCGTGCTCTTCTTCGAGCACAAGCACCTGTATCGCCGCATCAAGGGCGAGGTGCCCGACGAGCGTTACACGACGCCGATCGGCAAGGCGCGGGTGCATCAGGAGGGCGACGACGTGAGCGTCATCACCTGGGGCGCGATGGTCTACACCGCCGAAGAGGCGGCGAAGCTGGTCGACGCGTCGGTCGAGATCATCGACCTGCGCACGGTTCTACCGTGGGACAAGCAGGCAGTCCTCGATTCGGTGCGAAAGACGTCCAAAGTGCTCGTCCTCCACGAAGACACGCGCACGGGCGGCTTCGGCGGCGAGATCGCCGCCACGATCGCCGAGGAGGCGTTCGAGGACCTCGACGCGCCGGTGAGGCGCGTGACCGCCCCCGACACACCCGTGCCGTTCTCGCCCGTGCTCGAGAAGGCATTCATCCCGCAGGCAGAAGGCGTCGCGAACGCGTTGAAGGAGTTGATTTCCTACTGATGGCCACGAACACCGCAGTCGACGTCGTCATGCCGCAGATGGGCGTCTCCGTCTCCGAGGGGACGATCACCAAGTGGTCGAAGAGCGTCGGCGACACGATCGAGGCCGACGAGACGCTGCTCGAGATTTCGACCGACAAGGTCGACACCGAGGTTCCGTCGCCCGCCTCCGGCGTGGTCACGGAGATCCTCGTGCAGGAAGGGGAGACGGTCGAGGTCGGGACGGTGCTCGCGCGGATCGGCGGCGAGGCCCCCGCGGCCGCGCCGGCACCCGCAGCGCCCGAGCCGGCGACGCAGCCTGCGGCCGAGGAAGCAACCGCAGCGGCAACCGAAGGACAAGCCGCGCCTGAGCCGGAGCCCACGCCTGCTCCGGCCGCTCACGCTCCGCAGCCCGCCGCAGCGGACAACGGGAAGGCGTTCGTGTCGCCGGTCGTCGCGCGCATCGCGGCCGAGCACGGGATCGATCCAACGCAGGTGCCCGGTACCGGTACGGGTGGCCGCGTCACGAAGAAGGACATCGTTGCGTTCGTGGAGGCCGGGGCGTCCCCTGCGCAACCGCCTGCGCCCGAGCCGCAGGCTCAGTCCACACCTGAGCCCGCGCAGCCGGTCGCTAGTGCGCCGGCCGCGGCTCCTGCCCCGTCGGCAGCGAAACCTGCAGCGGCTCCGATTCCCGCCACCGTCGGCTCGGCGCAAGCGGGAGAAACCTTGGAGCCCATGTCGGCGATGCGGCGCGGGATCGCCGAGCACATGCGCCGCTCGCTCGACACCTCCGCGCACGTCACGTCCGCGATCGAGGTCGACATGACGAGGGTCGTGCAGATCCGGGAGAAGCTGAAGAAGGAGTACCAGGCCGCGTACGGCGTCAACCCGACATACCTCGCGTTCATCGCGCGCGCGACGATCGAGACGCTCCGCGACTACCCGTGGGTGAACGGCGAGCTGCGCGGGGACCAGATCGTCACGCGCAACTACGTCAACCTCGGCTTCGCGGTCGAGCTCGCCGACGGAAAGGGCCTGATCGTCCCGAACCTGAAGAACGCCGAGACGCTCAACCTGCTCGGGATGGCGAAGGGGATTGCCGAGATCGCGAAGCGCGCGCGTGACAAGAAGCTCACGCCGGACGACGTCGCGGGCGGGTCGTTCACGATCACCAACCCGGGCGGCTACGGCACGTTCCACGGCACGCCGGTGATCAGCCAGCCGCAGGCCGGCATCCTCGGCACCTATGCGATCGTGAAGCGGCCGTGGGTGATCACCGACGAGGACGGCGCCGACGCGATCGCGATCCGGTCAATGATGAACCTGACGCTCACGTACGACCACCGCCTCGTCGACGGCGCGTACGCAGGCCGGTTCCTCCGCGACCTGCGCGAGCGCCTGCAGGGCTGGGGCGAGACCGACTACTAACCGTGCCGAGCCAGCGGATCGTGCCGATGCGGTCGTACGAGGACGCCGCGGCTGCGATCGACTGGCTGTGCGGTGCCTTCGGCTTCACCGAAGACCGCTCCGTACGGCATACCGACTCGAACGGCGTCGTCGGTCACGCCGAGATCGAGCTGGACGGAGCGCGGGTGATGCTCGCGACGCCGAACGCCGAGTACCGATCGCCGAGACACCACCGTGAGAGCTGTGAGGATGCGGCGCGCTGGTCGGACAACCCGTGGGTGATCGACGGCGTGTTCGTCGAAGTCGATGACCTCGCTGGGCACTACGACCGCGCAGTCGCCGCCGGCGCGAAGATCCTGCGCGAGCCGAACGACCCCGGCGTCGGGTTCCCGATCTACACCGCCGAGGATCCGGAAGGTCACCGCTGGATGTTCGGACAGAGCCTGGGCGAGAGCTAGGCTGGCTCGCGTGGAGATCGTCGAGCTCGGTGTGGTCGAGTACCGCGAGGCGTGGGAGCTGCAGCGTTCGCTCGCCGCAGATGTCGCCTCGGGGACACGGCCGGACACCGTGCTCTTCCTCGAGCATCCGCCGACGATCACGCTCGGCCGCCGCTCCGAGCCGGGCGAGCTGCACGTTCCCGACGGCGTCGACGTCGCCATCGTCGAAGTCGATCGTGGCGGCAAGTCGACCTACCACGCCCCCGGCCAGCTCGTCTGCTACCCGATCCTCGACCTCGGCCGTCACGGGCGCGACGTGAAGCTCTATTGCCGCAGCCTCGAAGAGGCTTTGGCGAAAACGCTTGCAGCGTTTTCGCTGGAGAGCACTACCTTCGACGGGCTCACAGGCGTTTGGCTCGATCGGCCGCCGCGGAAGATCGCCTCGATCGGGATCCACATCCACAAATGGGTGACCACGCACGGCTACGCGCTGAACGTCGACCTCGATCCGGCACCGTTCACGCAGTGGATCACGGCGTGCGGGCTCGACGGATACGCATTCACGACGATGGCGCAGGAGCTCGAACGGCCGATCACGGTCGACGAGGTCCGGCCCGCCGCGGCGCAGGCGCTTGCAGAGGTGCTCGGCGTCACCGCTGCCGTCTGAATCGTCCCTCGTTCGAGGGATAGCGTCGTCCGCCTCGAAGACGACGCTTCGTAGATGGAGACGACATTCCGCATCCTCGCCTGGGGCGGCCTGATCGCGGCGGCCGCCGTGTGCACCGCACTCGTCTTCGGCGTGGTTTTCGGCACCTAGCTAGAAGCGTTCTAGGGCTCCGGCAGCGACGTCCACTTCGCACGCGGGCGGTCCGCGTGCTCGAGGCGTGCGAGCTGGTCGAGCAGTGCGTCCGCATCGCCCGCGACGGCTATCGAGGCGAGATCCGCCTCCCGCACGAAGCCCTCCTCGGTCGCGTGCCTCGCGAACGCGACGAGCGGCCGCCAGTAGCCCTCGACGTCGAGCAGGCCGACCGGCTTCGCGTGCAGGCCGAGCTGCGACCACGTCAACTGCTCCATCAGCTCGTCGAGCGTCCCGAACCCGCCGGGCAACGCGACGAACGCGTCGGCGAGCTCCGCCATCAGCGCCTTCCGCTCGTGCAATGACTCGACGACGTGCAGCCTTGTCAGGCGGTCGTGCGCGAGCTCGCGCTCGACGAGCGCCTGCGGGATGACGCCGACCACCTCACCGCCCGCTGCGAGCGCCCCGTCGGCGACCGTGCCCATCAGGCCGACCTTGCCGCCGCCGTAGACGATGCCGAGTCCACGTGCTGCGACAGCGGCGCCGAACGCGCGCGCCGCGGCGGCATACGCCGCCGCGCGTCCGCTCGAAGCACCGCAGAAGACGCAGACCCGGCGCACGGCACGAGCGTACCGGGGTTCTCTACCGTGCTCGCATGCACCGCGGGTTCCGAGGAGTACGCGAGATGCCGGAGCGGCCCGCCGATCCGGCGGTTCGGCGCGCGAACCTTCACCGGATCGCACGGCTCTTCCGCGACTACCGGGGGCGGCTTTCGGCGGTGCTGGCGCTGATCCTCATCTCGGCGGCGCTCGGCGTCGTGCCCGCCTTCCTCCTGCGCGGCGTCCTCCAGGCAATCGGCGCGAACGACACGACGAAGCTCTCGGTGTTCGCCGGCGGGATGATCGCGATCGCCGTCGTGACCGGCGTGCTCGGGGTCTGGCAGACCCTGCTCTCGAACCAGGTCGGCCAACGCGTGATGCACGACCTGCGTACAGCCGTCTTCCGCCACCTGCAGCGTCTGTCGCTTGCGTTCTTCACCCGCACGCGGACAGGCGAGGTGCAGTCGCGCATTTCCAACGACATCGGCGGCGTCCAGAGCGTCGTCACGAGCACCGCGACGTCGATCGTCGCGAACGCGACGACCGTGATCGCGTCGATGATCGGGATGATCGCCCTCTCCTGGGAGCTCGCGCTCTTCGCGTTCGCGCTCGTCCCTGTGTTCGTTCTGCTCACGCGGCGCGTCGGCAACGAGCGGCGGAAGATCGCCACGTCGACGCAGGAGACGCTCGCCGACATCTCGAGCCTCGTCCAAGAATCGCTGTCCGTGTCGGGCGTGCTGCTCGGGAAGACGATGGGGCGCTCCGACGAGCTCGCCGACCGTTTCGAAGGCGAGTCGCGCCTGCTCGCCGACCTCGAGGTACGGCAACGGATGGCCGGCCGCTGGATGATGGCGTCGATCCAGACGACGTTCGCCGTCATGCCTGCGGCCGTCTACTGGTTCGGCGGGCTTGCACTCGCGCACGGCAGCTCGCACGCGATCACCGTCCCGACGCTCGTCGCGTTCACGACACTGCAGACGCGACTGTTCTTCCCGGTCGGGTCGCTGCTCGGCGTCGGGCTCGACGTGCAGACGTCGCTCGCGCTCTTCGACCGGATTTTCGACTACCTCGACCAAACGGTCGACATCCAGGAGCGCATCGACGCGACGACCCTGGACGCAACCGGCGACGTCGTGTTCGACAGCGTGTGGTTCCGCTACGGGGACGACACGTGGACGCTGCGCGACGTCTCCTTCACCGTGCCGGCGGGATCGAAGACGGCGCTGGTCGGCGAGACCGGCTCGGGCAAGACGACGCTGGGCTACCTCGCCGCGCGCCTCTACGACGTCGACCGGGGCCGGATCTCGATCGCCGGCGTCGAACTGCGCGACCTCACGTTTGCGTCACTCGCCTCGCTCGTCGGCGTCGTCTCGCAAGAGACCTACCTCTTCCACGCCTCGGTGCGCGACAACCTTCGCTTCGCGAAGCCGGACGCGACCGACGACGAGCTGGCTGCCGCGGCCGACGCGGCGCAGATCCACGACCTGATCGCATCGCTTCCCGAGGGCTACGACACCGTGGTCGGCGAGCGCGGCTACCGCTTCTCGGGTGGCGAGAAGCAGCGGATCGCGATCGCGCGCACGGTCCTCCGCAACCCGCCGATCCTCGTTCTCGACGAGGCGACGAGCTCGCTCGACAACGAGACCGAGCGGCAGGTGCAGGAAGCGCTCGACCGCCTCGCCGAAGGTCGCACGACGATCGCGATCGCACATCGCATCTCGACGATCTCGGACGCCGACCAGATCCTCGTGCTCGACCGGGGCCAGATCGTCGAGCGCGGCCGGCACGACGAGCTGCTCGCGCTCGGCGGGCGGTACGCGGAGCTCGTCGGACGTGCATACCGAGAGCCGGTAGTCGGCCTCTAGACTGAAGCCGATGGAAACCTCGCTTCCCGTCGGCGACCGTCCGCGCCGCCCCGAGTGGATGAAGGTGCGCGCGCCGTCGCAGAACGGCAGCTACTTCGACGTGAAGAAGCTGATCCACGGCGCGCAGCTCCACACGATCTGCGAGGAGGCGCGCTGCCCGAACATCGCGGAGTGCTGGGGACGCGGCACCGCCACGTTCCAGATCCTCGGCGAGACCTGCACGCGCGCGTGCCGCTACTGCTACGTGAACTCGGGCAGGCCGAGCGAGCCGGTCGATGCGCTCGAGCCGCTACGGCTCGCGCAGGCGGCGAAGCAGATGGGGCTGAAGCACGTCGTCGTCACATCGGTCGACCGGGACGATGTGCCCGACAAGGGCGCCGCCCACTACGCAGCGACGATCCGCGCGATCCGCGCGAAGCTGCCGGAGGCATCGATCGAGGTTCTGACGCCCGACTTCCTCGGCGTCGAAGAGGACGCACTGCACACGGTGATCGGCGCGCGCCCGAACGTCTTCAACCACAACATCGAGACCGTGCGCCGGCTGCATCGCAAGATGCGCGGCGGCAAGGCGAGCTACGACGGCGCCTTGTGGCTCCTGCAGCGCGCGAAGGACGTCGCCGACTACAACGTACTGACGAAGAGCGGGATCATCGTCGGCCTCGGCGAGCGAAACGACGAGGTCGTCGACACGCTGCGCGACCTACGCGCGCACGGCGTCGACGTCGTGACGATCGGGCAGTACCTCCAGCCGAGCCCGAAGCACGCGACGATCGACCGCTGGGTGCACCCGGACGAGTTCCGGTGGTTCCGCGAGCAAGGGGAGGCGCTCGGCTTCGGATCCGTGTTCTCCGGCCCGCTCGTGCGCTCGAGCTACCGCGCCGACGAGCAGCGGCACGCAGCCGAGACCGGCCGCGGCGCGGTCGCGTACTAGCGGATCCCGGTATCGATCGAGAAGTCGCGCTTCGCCGACGCCGCGTGCGGGACGACGAAGCGGATCGGCGCCGGCCGGATGCCCACACCCGTGGAGAGCGTCCACGTTCCAGGAGCTAGTCGCACGCGATAGCGCCCGAGTGTGTCGGTGCGTGCCTGCACGTGCACCTGCCCGCGGCTGAACGAGAGCAGCAGGTGTGCAGCCGGCTTCGCGCATGGGACACCCTGCCGGCAGACCGGTCTCGTCGGCTCGATTCGCACCGTCCCGTGCAACGAAGTGCATTGCGCCACCGCGAGCGACGCGCCTGGTGCGGTCACCCGAAGACTGCTGCACCGTTTGAAGCTCACGCCCGCCAACACAACGCGATAGCGGCCCGTCAGCGACGCGACGACGTTCCGCCGAACCTGCGTCACGCCCGAGCGATATGTGACGAAGAACCTTGCGCCCGCGGTGTACCCGGAGCCCACGATCACGACCGGCGACGCGTCGGCCAGCGTGATCGTCGGCTTCGCCGCAGGTCCGCCGAACGAGCCGAGGATGATGCCGACCCCGGCGAGTCGCGCGAACTGCATGGTCGGAGCCTAGCTCCGCCCATGCGTCGCTCACTAGTTCTGCGATTGCCGGGAGACTGCCGGCCCCTTTGCCGAACCGCGTCCACTGCGTCTGGGATATCGAGCCGGCAGATCTACGGCGCGAGGAGGGTGCCGCAGACCGCCGGTGCGGTCTTCCAGTCGGCCCGGTCGCCCTTCGCGCCGACCGCCGAGATTGCGAGCCCCTGGCAGCCGGGCGCCGGCACGTCGCGGGCGAACCGCAAGGTGAAGGCACCGCCCCTCGTCGATATCACGCTCTTCCGCATTACGGTGCTGCCGCGACGAACGGTGACGGTGACCCGCTCCCGGGCGTAGAACCCCGAACCGCGCACGACCGCCGGGGACATCCCGATCAGCCGCACGTGACCGTGGCGGATCGCCTGTGCCGAGGCGGGAACGACCGCGAGCAGAAGGGCTGCGACCAGGATGCTTCTGAGCATGACCGAATCATGCCCGGAATCGAGCGGGTTCACACCCCGATATCACCTTTGACGGTTGTGGATTGCGCTTTCGATATCGCGTCGTTTAAAGTCCGCCGTCATGCCTGGGGGAGAGGCCTATCGCTTTCTGTTGCGGATGCCGCAAGAGCTGCGTGCCCGTCTCTCCGACGAGGCCGAGGCGAACGGCCGAAGCCTGAATCGTGAAATCGTCAGCCGGCTCGAAACGAGCCTCGACGAGGGGCCGGCGCGGAGACGCCGGCGGAAGGGGGAGGAGCTCGTGAAGAGACTGCCCATGCGCCGTCCGCTCATTGCGGTCGCGCTCTTGGCACTCGTCGCGGCGATGCTCGCGGTGTTCGCAGGAAGCGACCACCGGAGCGCAGTCGCGCATACCCGGTACCTCAAGAACGACCCGGATGCCCGCCCTGCAGCAACGGGATCGGTCGGGCTTGGATCGCCGGACAGCGCACTGTCGCAGGAGATCGCGGCTCTGGCGTATCCGTCGAACACGCTCAAGGAGAGCCTGTTCGCGAACGCACAGACCTTCTACGGCCAGCACATCAAGGGTCGGTCGAGGAAGCACTCCAAGGGCTGGCAGCTCGCAGGCCCGGAGACAGGGACGGAGCCTGCCGTGCTGAACTTCTTCGACAACGGGGCTTCCGACTTCCAGGTGTCAGGTCGCGTCACCGCCATGGCGGTCGACCCGAGTTGCGACACGAGGCACTGTCGCCTCTGGATCGCGGCCGCAGGCGGCGGCATCTGGCGGAACGACGACGCGCTGAGCTCGAGGTCCAAGTGGACGTACGTCTCGGCCGGCTTCGGCACGAACGCGATCGGCACGCTGACCTACGACGCGAAGTCGAAGATGCTGTACGCCGGGACCGGCGAGCCGAACGCGTCCGGCGACTCCGAGTCGGGCGTCGGCATCTACGCCTCGCACGACGGCGGCAACCGCTGGGACTTCCTGCCGGGTAGCTCCGCCCCGATGCGTGGGCGCTCGATCTCGGCGATCGTGGTCGACCCGTCCAACCCGAACACGCTGTACGTCGGCACGGCGCGCGGCGTCCGCGGTGTCACCTCCGTGACGGGCGGCGCAGTGTCGCTCGCGCCCGACGCCGCGGCGTGGGGTCTCTGGCGCTCGACCGACGGCGGCAGGACCTTCAGCTTCGTCTGGGACGGCAACGCGAGCTCCCGCGGCATCACGAACGTCGAGTTCGACAGCCACGGCACGCTGTACGCGTCGGCCTTCCAGCAGGGGATCTGGCGCTCGACGAACGGCGGCTCGACGTGGGAGCAGGTCTTCGCAACGAAGGACGTGGGTGACAGCGCTGCCCGCACCGCGTTCGACCTGACCTCGACGCCCGACGGTCACACGCGGATCTACGTCGGGGACGGCGGTGCAGATGTCGACGCTCAGGTGCCGCCGCACTCGAACACCGGCGTCTACCGCGGCGACGCGATCGACACCAAGACGGCGGGCACCCTGGTCACCGGCGGAACGGACACGGGCTACGTGTCGCTGACGGACCCGTCGCGCGGCAAGGCTGCTCCGACCTACGACTACTGCGACGGCCAGTGCTGGTACGACAACTACGTCGTCTCGCCCGCCGGCCATCCGGACATGGTCTACATCGGCGGCTCGTTCGACTACAACCTCTACAGCGCCTTCAACAACGGCCGTGCTGTCCTGCTCTCGCAGGATGCAGGCGCGACCTGGAACGACATGACGCGCGACGCAGCGTCGCCGACGACGGGGATCCACCCCGACCAGCACGCGCTGGCCGTCGACCCGGCAAACCCGCTCCTCTTCTTCGAGGGGTCGGACGGCGGCGTGATCCGCTCGAGCGGCGCGCTGACGAGCGGAGACCCCGACAACAACTGCATCCAGGGGGTCCGGGGCTACAGCGCCACCTGCAACGAACTGCTGAAGCAGGTGCCGACGAAGCTGACGACGCTCAACGCGGGGCTCTCGACGCTGCAGTTCCAGAACGCGGTGCCGAACCCGAATCGCCCGGGCACGCTGATCGGCGGGACGCAGGACAACGGCACGTGGCTCGGCAACGCGGGCGACAGTGCCTGGAACCAGACGATCTACGGCGACGGCGGCGTGGCCGCGTTCGACGCCGCGAACAAGAACTTCATGATGAACGAGTTCTACGGCCAGTCGGCGGACGTGAACTTCCGCGGCGGCGACCCGACAGCCTGGGTCATCGTCTCGGGCCCGTTCTTCCAGTCGGGTGAGGCGTCGGCGTTCTACAAGCCGCAACTCGGTGATCCGACCGTCTCCGGCACGATGTTCTCCGGCCTCCAGCATGTCTGGCGGACGACGGACTTCGGCGGTAACCAGGCGAACCTGGAGGCGAATTGCCAGGAGTTCACCGTCTCGGCCGCGACGCCGAGTTGCGGTGACTTCAAACCCCTCGGCGACCCGAGCGGCACCGGCGGCGCCGGCAAGGCCGGCGACCTGACCGGCGGCGGCTACGGGACCGACCGCGCCGGCGGGTACGTCGTGGCGATCGCCCGCTCGAGCGGCGACAACTCGACGATGTGGGCCGCGACGGCCACCGGCCGCGTCTTCATCTCGCAGAACGTGAACGCAGCCGATCCGGGCTCCGTCTCGTTCACGCGGATCGACAACACGTCGACCGCTGCACCCGCCCGGTTCGTGTCGGGCATCGTCGTCGACCCGGACAACCCGACCCGGGCGTGGGTGACGTACACCGGCTACAACGCGAACACGCCGACGCAGCTGGGCCACGTGTTCCAGGTCGACTACAACTCGACCAAGCACACGGCGACGTTCACGGACATCGACAACGGCACCGGCCCGCTCGGTGACCTGCCCGTCACGGGCATCGCACGTGACGACGCGACCGGGACGCTCTACGTCGGCACGGACTTCACCGTCCTGGCCGACACCCCGGCCAAGAACGGGTCGTTCGACGGCAACTGGCAGCCGGCGGCAGACGGGATGCCGCAGGTCGAGATCGCGGGCGTCAACATCGACCAGAACACCGGGACGCTGTACGCAGCGACGCACGGCCGCGGCATCTGGTCGCTCGACGTCGGCAAGGGAAAGAAGGGCAAGAAGAAGTAGGGAACGACTTCCTCCAACAGGAAGCGAAGGGCCGCCCGCGGGCGGCCCTTCGTCGTTTCGGCTACCCGTGCGGCCGGGCCATCTTGCGGTAGTCGAGCGCCTCGTCCAGCACCTCGTCCGAGACCCCCGCCTCCCGCGCGACCTCGCGCAGCGACCGGCCCGACCCCGACGCCTTCTTGACGATCTCTGTCGCCTTGTCGTACCCGATGTACGGGTTGAGCGCGGTCGCGGCCGAGAGCGTCAGCTCGGCGTAGCGCTCGCACTGCTCGCGGTTCGCCTCGATGCCCGCGACGCACTTCTCGTCGAGCAGGCGGCATGCCGCCGCAAGCAGCGAGATCGACTGGAGCAGGTTCCGCGCCATCAGCGGCACGAAGACATTCAGCTCGAAGTGGCCCTGAAGGCCGCCGACGGCGATCGCCTGGTCGTTGCCGATCACCTGGGCGGCAACCTGCGTGACGACCTCCGGGATGACCGGGTTGACTTTGCCGGGCATGATCGACGAGCCCTTCTGCAACTCGGGCAGGAAGATCTCCGCGAGGCCGGCGCGAGGCCCCGAGCCGAGGAAGCGCAGGTCGTTTGCGATCTTGGTCAGGCTCACCGCGAGCGTCTTCAGCGCGCCGGACGCCTCGACCAGACCGTCGCGGGCGGCCTGCGACTCGAACGGATCGGCCGGCGGCGAGATGGGCAGGCTGGTATCGGCGACGAGCTTCTCGCGCACGCGCGCCGCGAACTCGGGATGCGTGTTCAGCCCGGTTCCGGTCGCCGTGCCGCCGAGTGGGATCTGGCCGAGCCGCCCGAGCGTCGAAGAGACGCGCGCCTTGCCTTCGCGAACCTGGGCCGCATAGCCGCCGAACTCCTGGCCGAGCGTCACGGGGACCGCGTCCATCCAGTGCGTACGGCCCGACTTGACGATGTCGGCGAACTCTGCGGCCTTCGCCTCGAGCGCGGATGCGAGCCCGTCGAGCGCAGGCAGGAGGCCCGTCGTGATCTGCTCGAGTGCGGCGAGGTGGACCGCAGACCGGAAGACGTCGTTCGAGCTCTGGCCCATGTTGACGTCGTCGTTCGGGTGTACGCCGTCGCCGGCGATGTTCGCGATCACCTCGTTCGCGTTCGTGTTCGACGAGGTGCCCGACCCCGTCTGGAAGACGTCGATCGGGAACTGGTCGTCGAGCTCGCCGGCCGCGATGCGGTCACCCGCTGCGGCAATGCGCTGCGCCTTGTCGGCGTCGAGCAGCCCGAGCTCGGCGTTCGTGCGCGCGGCGGCAGCCTTGAGGCGTCCGAGCCAGCGCGCGACGGGAGCCGGGATCGGCTCTCCTGAGACGGGGAAGTTGGCGATCGCCATGCGCGTCTCGCCTCCCCACAACTCGTTCGGGGTGGAAGCGGTGTCGGTCACGCCGAGGAGGCTAGCGCGGACGCCCGACCTGAAGGAGCTCTTCCCACGCTGTGAGCTTGACCCGCGGCCGCGAGCGCGGCTCGCCGGCAGCCCGCTCGGCGGAGTCGATCGCCTGCCAGCCGGTGTACTCGACGTAGAGCGCTCCCTTTCGATCGAGGAGGGCTTCGAGGCTTTCCGTCGCCTCGACGGAGAGTCGGCCCGCACGCGCGTCGTCGAGGAGAAGATCCACGGTCTCGGTCGCGTCCTTCTTGTTCGTGCCGAAGACGCCGCTCGGGCCGCGCTTGATCCAGCCCGCAGCGTACGTCCGCTCCGAGCCGTCGACGCGGCCGCCGGTGTTCGGGATGACGCCGCGGCGCTCGTCGAAGGGGACACCCGGCAGCGCGACGCCCTGGTAGCCGACGCTGCGCAGGACGAGCCCGCACGGGATCGTCTCGAGCTCGCCCGTCGGGCGCGCGACGATCCGCCCGTCCTCCTCGACGAGCTCGTTGTGCACGATCTCGATCGCCTCGACCCTCTCGTCGCCGATGATCGCGACCGGCGAGACGAGAAAGCGAAGAACAATCTTGCGCCGTTTCCCTTCCGGCGCCCGGATCGCATACTCCTCCAGCAGATCGAAATTGCGCCTGGCGCGATCTCGGTCCGCCTCCAACTCGGCCCTGCTGGCCGCATCGATGTCGAGATCGTGCGCGTCCACGACGGGCTCGGCGTCCTGCAACGCCCCTAGCTCCTTGAGCTCCGGCGGCGTGAACGCAGCCTGCACGGGGCCGCGGCGGCCGAGCATCAGGATCTCCCGCAACGGTGACGCGGCGATCGCGTCGGCGGCCTCGTCGATCGTGTCGGTCGGCGCCAGCTCGTCGGCGGTGAGCGCGAGCATCCGGGCGCAGTCGATCGCGACGTTGCCGTTCCCGATCACGACCACCCGCTCGCAGTCGAGGTCGAAGGTGAGATCCTGGTAGTCCGGGTGGCCGTTGTACCAGGCGACGAACGCGGTAGCAGGCCACGACCCCGGCAGGTCCTCGCCGGGGATCCCGAGTCGCCGGTCGGTCTGCGCGCCGACGGTGTAGACGACGGCGTCGTAGATCGCGAGCAGCTCGGCGTGCGAGACGGTCGAGCCGACCTCGACGTTGCCGAAGAAGCGGAAGCCGGGTCGCGCCGCCGTCTTCTCGAACGCGCGCGAAACCGCCTTGATGTTCTCGTGGTCAGGAGCGACGCCGAGGCGGACGAGGCCCCACGGCGTCGGCAGCCGGTCGATCAGGTCGACGGCGACCTGCGGGTCCTCGCTCTTCAGCAGCGCGTCGGCCGTGTAGAACCCGGCCGGCCCCGAACCGACGATCGCAACATTGAGAGTCACGCCGGCAAAACTAGTGCCTGGCACCCGGGCGGGTGCCAGGCACCGAGCATCAGGTGGTCGTGTCGCGCGCCGGCATCTGCGGCAGCTTCTCGCCGCTCGCCGAGAAGACGAGCCAGGCGCCGTACGCGATCACCGCGCCGAGGATCACGCCGACCCAGGCGGGCCAGTGGACGTAGCTGTCGCTGATCGCCTTGATCAACGCGAAGACGGGGATGAGGACGCCGAGGATCAGCGTCGTCAGTCCATCGGGGACCTGTGCCGGCAATGTCACACCGAAGGCACGGGCCGCGGTCCACGCAACGAGCGCAATCAACATCAAACACATGAAGATGCCCCAGAAGCCGTTCCAGGCGTTTTCGCCGTAGGGGCCGATCGCGCGCCAGTGGAAGAGGGAGTCGATGAACAACAGCACTCCGGCTCCCAGGATGAGCTGCCGCCCGAGCGGCAGCGCCTTGAGCTGATCCATTGCGTTCCTTTCCGGACGATGGCGTTGTGCGAATCCTCACGCATTCGTTTGCGTTTGTGAAGGGCATTCCTTCCCGGCGGAGGATCGGCGGAGGCGCTAGGTGCGGCCCGTGTCGCGCCGGTACGCCCACGCCGCAGCGGCCGAGAGGACGACCGTCCAGCCGATCACGGTGACGAAGCCTCGCGTGCCCCAGGCGCTGCCGCCGAGCGCGACGTGAGCGGCCTGGACGAGCCAGTACGACGGGACGCAGCGGCCGATCGTCCGCAAGACGCCGCTCGTGACCGGAAACCAGGTGCCGCCGACGAACGCGAGGATCGTGACGCTGCCCCCGGTCGCGGGCCCGATCGAGTCGACGTTCAGCAGGTGGCCGAGGAAGATCCCGAGCGCCGCGAACGGCATCAGGCCGAGCGCGATCAGCAGGGTCATCTCCGTCCAGCGGCCGGCCGGGATCGATACGCCGAGACTCGCACCCGCGAGGTACAGCGCTGCGATGCTCGCTCCGGCGGTCGCGTACGCCGTGATCACCTTTGCGCGCAGGTAGGCGACAGACGAGAGTGGGGTCACGCGCAGCTGGCGCGTCCAGCCGACCTGACGCTCGCCCGCGATGCGCGCGCCGGTCGAGACCATGCCCATCATCGTCCCGAACGCCGCGAGCGCGACCATGTAATACAGCGGCGCCGAGATCCCGGTCCCGCCGAGGTCGTGCTCGTTCTTGTTCGGCCCTGCGATCAAGAAGAAGAGCGCGATCGGGAAGCCGAGCGAGAAGAAGAGAAACCGCCGGTTGCGGAACGTGCGCCGCAGCTCGAAGCGCGTGTAGGCCAACCCCGTCATGCGGCGTCGCTCGTCAGCTCGATGAACGCTTCCTCGAGCCCCGCACCGGTGACCTCGACGTCACGGGCCGCCGGATATGCCGCCAGCAGCGCGCGCAGCGCAGCGTCGGAGTCGGCGCACGAGAGCGCGACGGAGGCGCCGTGGCGCGTCGCGGACGACACACCGGGCAGCGCAGCAAGCTCGGTGGCGGCGACGTCCGGCAGCGTGACGCGGATCGTGCGTGTCCCGACCCGTGCCTTGATCTCGGTCGGGGGCCCGTCGACGACGACCTTCCCGTGCGCCATCAGCACGATCCGGTCGGCGTTCTGGTCGGCCTCGTCCAGGTAGTGCGTCGCGAACAGCACCGTCTTGCCGCGCGTCGCAAACTCGCGCATCGCGACCCAGAACGACCGCCGCGACTCGACGTCCATCGCGACCGTCGGCTCGTCGAGCACGAGCAACTCCGGATCGGTGACGAGCGCGAGGGCAAACCGGGTGCGCTGGGTCTCCCCGCCGGAAAGCTTCTGCGTCCGCTGCTCCGCGAGGCTCTCGAGGCCGGCGAGCTCGATCGCCTCGTCGACGCCGAGCGGCTTCGGGTAGAGCGACGCGAACATCGTGATCAACTCACGCACCGTGAGGTCTCGGATGAGAAGACCGGTCTGGAGCATCGCGCCGACGAGGCCGGCGTCTACGGCAGCCGACGGCTGCCGGCCGAGGATCGAGACCGAGCCGGCGTCGGGCTTGACGAGCCCGAGCAGCAGGTCGATGGTGGTCGACTTGCCGGCGCCGTTCGGGCCGAGCAGCGCAACAGTCTCGCCGCGCGCGACCTGCAGGTCGACACCGGCGACCGCGTGGATCGGCCCGGCCGGGCCGCTCCAGGTCTTCTGGAGACCCTCGAGCGAGACCCCCTGGGTCAGTGGTGCGTCCGGTGACGTTGCGCGAACGTTGCCGGATGCATCACTAGTGGCTGTGGCCGCAGCCGGAGCCGCAGCCTGGGTCTTCGCCTTCCGCGACCTGGAAGCTCGAACCACAGCCGCAGGCGGAGACGACGTTCGGATTGTCGATCTTGAACCCTGACTCTTGCAGCGTCTCGAGAAAATCGACGGTCGACCCCTGCAAGTACGGCGCACTGAACGGGTCGACGACGACCCTGACACCGTGGAACTCGAGCTCGTGGTCGCCCGACTGGGCGCCGCGGTCGAAGCCGAGCGCGTATTCGAAACCGCTGCAACCGCCGCCCTGGATCGCGACCCGGAGCACCTCGGCCTCGCCGGCAGGCTCGGCTGCCATGAGGGCGCCGATCTTCGTCGCCGCACGCTCGGTCAGCGTGACGACGGTGGTCTCGGACTGCTCGACGGTTGCCATCGCTCTCAGTGTAGCCACGGTATGCCCAGACGCCAGGTTTGTGACACCTGCAACGCCGGTGGTTGTGCCATCCGCGGCGTTGCATGTGCTGCTAGCGTCCGACGCCGGAACCGAGGGAGGCAAAGTGTTCAACGACTGGTTGCCGTTTGCGATCTACGGGCTGTTCGCCCTGATGATCCCGGCAACGATGATGATCGGGAGCTTCGTCTTCGCACAGCGGCCGCACCGCCGTGTGCGTGCCCGCACAATCCCGTTCGAGTCCGGCGTGTCACAGGGCCCACCGAAGCGGCAGCGCTTCACCGTCAGCTTCTACCTGACGGCCATGCTCTTCATCCTCTTCGACATCGAGATCGTGTTCCTCTACCCGCTCGCGGTGATCCTCCACGAGCTCGCGTGGTTCGGGTTCTTCGAGTTCCTCGTCTTCCTGATCATCCTGCTCGTCGCGTACGTCTACATCTGGCGCAAGGGAGCCCTCGAGTGGCGCTAGGAAAGCCTCTTCGCAGCTACGGGCTGCAGTCCGAGCGGCTCTTGATGCCGACGAAGGCGTCGGCGTTCGAGCAAGAGGTCGCCGATCTCGAGCAGAAGGTCGGGCTGACCACGCTCGGGCAGGCCGTCGCGTGGGCGCAGACCAACTCGATGTGGCCCGACACGTTCGGGCTCGCGTGCTGCGCCATCGAGATGATGTCGATCGTCGGCGCGCGCTACGACATCGCGCGGTTCGGTATGGAGCCGTTCCGCGGCTCGCCGCGCCAGGCCGACCTCCTGATCGTTTCCGGCCGCGTCGCGCACAAGATGGCGGCACCGCTGCGCCAGATCTACGACCAGATGCTCGAGCCCAAGTGGGTGATCGCAATGGGCGCGTGCGCCTCCTCGGGCGGCATGTTCAACAACTACGCGATCGTGCAGTCGGTCGACAAGATCGTCCCGGTCGACATGTACGTCCCCGGCTGCCCGCCGCGCCCGGAGCAGCTGATCGAAGGGATCGTCCGCTTGCACGAAGCCGTCAAGGCCGGCGTGCCGCCGGCGTACGAACTGCGGAGCGTGGCGTCATAGCTGATTTCGATTCGGTGCCCGGCTACGTCGAGGAGCGCACGCACGTCGGCGAGACGACGGTCGTCGTCGAGCCGGGCGAACTGCTCGCCGCGGCAGCGACCCTGCGTGACGAGCACGGGTTCAACTTCCTCTCCGACATCACCGCAGTCGACTATCTCGGCTGGGCCGGCGCAGGCGTGTCGGGCTACCTCGGCACCGCCGGCGGCCGCGACCTCAACGCACCGATGACACAGGGCTACCAGGCGGTGCCGGCCGCGAAACTGAAGCGCTTCGCGATGAACTACCACCTGCTCTCGATCTCGGAGCGCGCGCGCCGCATCCGCGTCCAGGTGTGGCTCGACGAGGGCGAGCCCGTTCCCAGTGTCATCCCGGTGTGGCCGACCGCCGACTTCCACGAGCGAGAGGCGTTCGACCTGATGGGCATCCCCATCGACGAGCACCCGAACCTGAAGCGGATCCTGCTCGACGACGACTGGGACGGGCATCCGCTGCGCAAGGACTATCCGCTCGGCGGCGAGCCGGTGCGGTTCTCGGGTGACGAGTGACGACAACGGCTCCTCGTAGCCTGACGTCGCGCCGCCCGATCTACGCGGGCACGCGCATTCCGGCCCCGACGCCGACGGTGCTGACGACGACGCCGGAGATGATGGCGACGGGCGACATCCTGACGATCAACTTCGGCCCGAACCATCCGTCGACGCACGGCGTGCTCCGCTTGATCGTCGACCTCTACGGCGAGGACGTGACGGGCGTCGAAGCGGTGATCGGCTACCTGCACACCGGCTTCGAGAAGAACATGGAGCACAAGACGTGGTGGAAGTGCATCACGTATCCGGAGCGCATCGACTACGTCTCCTTCCAGAACAACGAGTACGTGTTCGTCGGCGCGGTCGAGAAGCTGCTCGAGCTCGAGATCCCGCCGAAGGCGACATGGATGCGCACGCTCCTCAACGAGCTGAACCGCATCCACTCGCATCTCGTCTGGCTCGGCACGAGCGCCCTGGAGCTGGGCGCGATCTCGATGTTCTGGTACGCGTTCCGCGAGCGCGAGCAGATCCTCGACCTGTTCGAGCTCGTGACCGGCTACCGCATGCATACGCGGTACTTCCAGGTCGGCGGCCTCGCCGAGGACATCCCGCGCGGGTTCTATCCCGAGGCGCGCAAGTTCTGCGAGTGGATGCCGCGGGCTGTCGACGACTACGAGACGCTGCTCACCCGCAACAAGATCTGGCTCGAGCGGACCGAGGGGCTCGGGCTGCTGTCGGCGGAGGACGCGATCGCGCTCGGCCAGTCCGGCCCGGTGCTGCGCGGCTCCGGCGTCGACTGGGACCTGCGGAAAAGCGAGCCGTACCTCGCGTACGGCTCGGTCGACTTCCGCGTTCCGGTCTACCAGGCGGGCGACGTATACGCGCGCTACCGCGTGCACATGGACGAGATGCGCGAGTCGGTGCGCATCGTCGCGCAGTGCCTCGACCGCCTCGAGCAGATGGACGGCGAGCCGTGGATCGCGGACGACCGGAAGGTCGTGCTGCCGCCGCGGCACGAGCTCCACACGTCGATGGAATCGCTGATCCACCACTTCAAGATCGTCACCGAAGGTTTCCGTGTCCCGGAGGGCGAGGTGTACTACGCGATCGAGTCGCCGCGTGGCGAGCTCGGCTGTTACATCTGCTCCGACGGCGGGCCGCGGCCGTGGCGCGTCAAGTTCCGGGCCCCGTCGTTCGTCGCATTGGAGGCGACGGCGACGTTGATGAAGGATGCGTTGATCGCCGACATGATCGCGATCGTCGGCTCGCTCGACACCGTCATGGGCGAGGTCGACAGATGACGCTCTACGACGCGATCCAGGCCGAGCGCGCGAAGTACCCCGAGGGATCGCGCAGCGCGACACTCGAAGCGCTCCGCCTCACGCAGGAGAAGCACGGTTGGCTCTCGCCCGATGCGCTCCGCGAGGCGGCGGAGGCGCTCGACGTGACGCCCGCGTACTGCAAGGCCGTCGCGACGTTCTACGACATGTACCACCTCGAGCCCGTCGGGACGCACCTTGTCGAGGTGTGCACGAACCTGTCGTGCGCGCTGGCCGGCGCGCAGCGCGTCGTCGACGCATTTACGTCGGAGCTCGGCGTCGCGCCCGGCGAAACGACCGAGGACGGCGACGTCACTTTCCGCACAGTCGAGTGCCTTGGCGGCTGCGGCTACGCGACCGTCGTCACCGTCGACCACCGCTACAGGCAGTTCGTCGGTCCGGACGACGTCCCCGCCATCGTCGAGGAGCTCCGTGCCGGTTCGTGAGGTGCTGCTCGCAGGCGCGGACGACCGCGACCTGACGAAGCTCGCGGAGTACCAGGCGATCGGGGGCTATGCCGGCGTGCCGAAGGCGCGCGCGATGAGCTCCGACGACCTGATCGCAGAGCTGCAGGCTGCGAACCTGCGCGGCCGCGGCGGCGCCGGCTTCCCGATGGGCCGCAAGGCGTCGCTGATCGACCGCTCGAGCCCGAAACCGAAGTACCTCGTCGTCAACGCCGACGAGTCGGAGCCGGGCGCGTTCAAGGACCGCGAGGTGATGGCGCGCGTGCCTCACCGCCTGATCGAAGGCTGTCTCATCGCCGCACACGCGATCGAGTGCAAAGACGTCTACATCTTCATCCGCGGCGAGTACCTGGCCGAGTACGAGATCCTGCAGAGCGCGGTCGACGAGGCACGCGCCGCGAAGCTGTTCGGCGACGTCGAGATCACCGTGCACCGCGGTGCCGGCGCGTACATCTGCGGCGAGGAGACTGCGCTGCTCGACGCGCTCGAGGGCAAGCGCGGCCAGCCGCGCCCGCGTCCGCCGTTCCCGCCCGTGCAGGGCCTCTACGACGCGCCCACCCAGATCAACAACGTCTGCACGATCGCGACGGTGCCGACGATCATGGAGATCGGCGCCGCCGAGTTCGCGAAGATCGGTCCGGAGAGCTCGCCCGGCACCGCGATCTTCTCGATCTCCGGCAACATCTCGCGGCCCGGCAACTACGAGCTCCTGCTCGGCACGCCGATGCGCGAGCTGATCTACGACCTCGCGGGTGGCATCCCCGACGGCCGTGAGCTGAAGTGCGTCATCCCGGGCGGCTCGTCGGTCCCGGCGCTCTCTCCCGACGAGATCGACGTGCCACTCGACTACGACTCGCTCGCGAAGATCGGGACGTTCTTCGGCGCCGCGTCGCTGATCGTCGTCGACGACCGCTGCTGCATGGTGCAGCTCGCCCTGCGCTCGACGAAGTTCTACATGCACGAGTCGTGCGGCAAGTGCACGCCGTGCCGCGAAGGCACGCGCTGGATGGTGCAGCTGCTCGAGAAGATCGAAGCCGGCGAAGCGGAGCTCTCCGACCTCGACCTGCTCGACTCGGTCGGCTCACGCATGCTCGGCCGCGCGCTTTGTGCGCTCGCCGACTTCGCCGTGTATCCGGTTGCGAGCTATCTGAAGAAATGGCGCAGCGAGTTCGTCGCGCACGTCGAGCAGGGGTGCTGTCCGTACGGCGGCGAGTCGTCGCTCGAAGGGATCGTCGCACCGCTCGACGCGCACCGCCACCATCCCGGTCTCGAGGTGATCGCGTGAGCGACGACGTCACGCTGACGATCGACGACCGTGAGGTCACGGTGCCGAAGGGCACGGGCCTCGTCGAAGCAGCGATGGCGGCCGGCATCGAGATTCCCGTCTTCTGTTACGAGCCGCGGCTCGGCGACCCCGTCGGCGCGTGCCGCATGTGTCTCTGCGAGGTGGCCCCCGGCCCGCCGAAACCGCAAGCCGCGTGCACGCTCACGGCGGCCGACGGCATGGTCGTGCGCACCGCGCTCACGTCGCCGATGGCCCGCGACGCGCAGAACGGCACGCTCGAGTTCATCCTCGTCAACCATCCGCTCGACTGCCCTGTCTGCGACAAGGGCGGCGAGTGCCCGCTCCAGGACCTGACGTTCCGCTACGGGCCGGGCAACACGCGGATGACGTTCCCGAAGCGCACGTTCGAGAAGCCGATCCCCATCTCGCCGCTGATCGCGCTCGACCGCGAGCGCTGCATTCTCTGTTACCGCTGCACGCGCTTCTCGGAGGAGGTCGCCGAGGACGGCCAACTCGTCGCGGTGAACCGCGGAGCGCAGTCGGTGATCGCGACGTTCGAGGACGAGCCGTACCGCGGCACGTTCTCCGGCAACGTGACGGAGCTCTGCCCGGTCGGTGCGCTGACCTCGACGCAGTACCGCTTCGAGGCGCGGCCGTGGGAGATCCAGAACGTCCCAACCGTGTGCGGGCTGTGTCCCGTCGGCTGCAACATCTCTGCGACGACCCGCGAGGGGAAGGTGAAGCGCATCCTCTCGCGCAACCACCCCGAGGTCGACGAGGGCTGGCTGTGCGACAAGGGCCGCTTCGCGTACTCGCACCTCGGTGCACGCGACCGCATCACGGCGCCGCTCGTCAAGGCAGGGCCGCGCCGGTTCGAGCAGGTCTCCTGGGAGGACGCTCTCGACGCGGCGGAGTCGACGCTCCGCGCCGGCGGCGCTTCGACCGTGACAGCGTTGTCGGGAGGCGAGTCGGTCGAGGAGGCCTACGCGCTTGCGAAGCTGCTGCGCCAGGGCCTCGGCGCGAACGAGGCGGTGCTCCCGGAGGAGGTGCCGGACGGGTTCGACGCGTACCGCGCACCGCTGTCGGCGCTCCGCGACGCGAAGTCGATCGCCGTGATCTGCGACGAGCCGGTCGTCGAGCGCGCGCCGGTCGTCGACCTGTGGCTGCGCTCGGCACGGCGCAAAGGCGCGAAGATCACCTACGGCGTCCCCGAGGGCGACGTCGAAGGGCTCGTCACCGACGCCCCCGGCCCGCGCTACGGCGCCACGAACGTCTACTACCTGCCGCGCACGCCGAACGGGCGCGGGGTGACCGATGCGTGGAGCGCCGCGGGTGACGGCGAGCCCGTCGACGAGCAGCCGCGCCTGCTCGTCATCTCGGGCGACGAGGCGGCGACGGACCCCTCGGTCCGCGCGCTGGCAGCCGACGCGAAGTTCGTGCTCGGCATCGGCATGTTCGAGGACAGCTTCCGAGGCATCGCCGACCTCGTCATCCCCGGGACGAGCTACCTCGAGCGCGACGGAACGACCGTCAACCTCGAAGGCCGCCTGCAGCGCCAGCGCCGGTCGGTCGTCGCGCCCGTGCCGGACGTGACGATGTTCATCTCGAAGCTCGCCGAGCGGTTCGAGGTCGAGGTGTCGCCGCACGTGTCGGTGCTGTTCGGCGAGGTGGCGGCAAAGTGCTTCGGGGGGATCTCGTTCGGCGACGTCGGTGAGCGCGCGGAGTTGCCGCCGCGGGCCGAAGAGGTGTCAGACACAAACCCGGTGTCTGACACCCACACAAACCCGGTGTCTGACACCCACACCCGCGCGGCCGGCACCGGGTTGCGGCTCGTGACCTACAGACCGCTCTTCTCTGGCGCCGCGGTCGAGCGCACGCCGGAGCTCGAGTTCCAGAAGCCGGGCGCCGAGATCCAGCTGTCGCGCGACGACGCGAAGGAGCGTGGGATCAAGAACGGCCAGACGGTCACCGTCTCCTCGAACGGCACGTCCTTCGAGCTGCGCGCGCGCATCGCCAAGGATCTGCAGGCCGGCGTCGTGCGCGTCGCCCGCGACCATGCCGGCGACCTCCACGCGAACGTGGACGTGAAGCCGTGACGCGCGAAGCCTGGTGGATCACGATCCCGAAGGCGTTCATCGTGATCAACGTCGTGATGGTGTTCTTCGCGTTGACGACGTGGCTCGAACGCAAGCTGCTCGGGCGCATGCAGAACCGGTACGGCCCGAACCGGGCCGGCCCGAAGGGCCTGCTCGTGCCGATCGCAGACCTGCTGAAGCTGATCCGCAAGGAGGCCTTCGCGCCCGTCGCTGTTTACCGTTTGCGATTCGGAGCCTACATAACTCACCTGAAGCTGTTTGGCATTTGCCGGAACATT
>DATINO010000111.1:0-15967 GCA_035474195.1 Gaiellaceae bacterium | reverse complement strand
CGCTCCATCAGCTCCTCGGAGAGCGCCTCGAGGTTCAGCCGCAACAGCGGCTCCGTGTTCGACGGTCGCACGTTGAAATGCCAGTCGTCGGCGTCGACCGACAGCCCGTCGAGATGGGACACAGCGCCTTGCGCGCCAAAGACCTCTTCGAGCTCCTGAAGCTTCGCGGGCACGTCCGCGACCGGCGTGTTGATCTCGCCCGTGATGAAGTACTTCGACCGGAACGGCGCGAGCACCTCGCTCAGCTTCCCCCGCCGTGAGACCAGGTCGCACATGAGCAGGAACGGGATCGTCCCCGAATCTGCTTGCGAGAAGTCACGGAAGTAGTAGTGCGCCGACACCTCGCCGCCGAAGACGGCGTGCTCCTCGCGCATGCGCTGCTTGATGAACGCGTGACCGACGCGGTTGATGAGCGGCTCGCCGCCGGCGGCGCGGATCACCTCCGGCACCGCCCACGACGCGCGCACGTCGTAGATCACCTTGCCGCTGCCGCCCTCGCGGCCGAGGATCGTCTCTGCGAAGAGCGCAGTCGTGAAGTCGCCCGGCACGAACTCGCCGCTGTCGTCGACGAAGAAGCAGCGGTCAGCGTCACCGTCGAACGCGACCCCGAAGTCCGCACCTTCCTCGCGCGTCTTGCGGATGATGAACTCACGGTTCTCGGGCAGGAGCGGGTTCGGCTCGTGGTTCGGGAACGTCCCGTCTGGCTCGAAGTAGCAGCGGACGACGTCGATCATCGGCAGCTTCTCCAGCACCGGCGGCAGCATCGCGCCGGCCATTCCGTTCGCGGCGTCGATCACGACCCGCAACGGGCGGAGGGACGAGACGTCGACGAACGACAAGACGCGGTCGACGAAACGCGACCAGATGTCTTCTTCACGGATCGCACCGGGTGACGCGTCGCCCCAGTCGGCAGCCGCCGCGCGGTCGCGGACGTCCAGAAGCCCCGACTCGCCGCCGACCGGCAGCGCCCCTGCGCGCACGATCTTCATTCCGGTGTACTGCTTCGGGTTGTGCGAGGCGGTGACGGCGATCCCGCCGTCGAGCCCGAGCTCGCCGACCGCGAAATAGAGCATCTCCGTGCCGACCATCCCGAGGTCGAGCACGTCGGCGCCGCCGTCCGCGGCTCCGCGGCGCACTGCCTCGGCCATCGACGGCCCCGACACGCGCATGTCACGGCCGACGGCGATCGTCGACGGCGAGAACTGCGCGACGAAAGCGCGTCCGATCGCGTACGCACCTTCTTCGTCGAGCTCCGCCTGATAGAGCCCGCGGACGTCGTACGCCTTGAACACCTTTGGGTCGAGCACGAGCGGAGCCTAGCTACGCGCCCAGGACGACCTTGATCCGATCGGTCGACGCAGCGTCCGGCGACTCCGAGATCACGGTCGCCGGCCGGTCGAACCGATCGAGCGCCTCCCGCAGCGGCTCGGCACGGAGCGTTCCGTCACCGTAGGGAAGGTGCTTCGTCTCGTTCCGGTTCGCGTACTGGATGTCCGAGAAGTGGATGTGGAACGGCTGCTCCGGCGTCATCACCGCGTCCGCTTTCGCGAGCGCGTCCGCGAACGTGTCGAGGTCGAGGAACGCCCCGTCGGACGTCGCGTGCATGTGCGCAAAGTCGAGCACCGGCTGCACGAAGTCGACGCGCGACGCGATCGCGCACACGTCGTCGATCGAGCCGAGGTCCCGCACACGGCCCATCACCTCGACGCCGAACGGCACCAGCCGGTCCTTCTTCTCGAGCCGCGCGCGCAGCTCGCCGAGCTGCTCGACCACGGCGTCGATCGCATCCTCGCGCGACCGGTTGAGCAGGAAGCCGGGGTGGAACACGACCACCTCGGCGCCGGCCGCTTTCGCGATCCCCGCCGAGTGGTCGAGCATCCCGAAGGCCATGTTCAGCTTCTTCCCTCGCTCGGCATGACCCATGAAGCCGGCGATCGGCGCGTGCAGCGAGAGCGTGATGCCGTTCGCAGCTGCCAGCCGGCCGAGCTCGGTCGCGGCGTCGTAGTCGTTCCAGAACCTCCCGGACGGCGGCACCTCGCACGCGGTCATCCCGCGCTCCAGCAGGGCGTCGACGACGTCCTGCGGCGCGTTCACCGCGCTGTCGATCGACGGGCCGTAGTGCAGCTTTTCGCGCATCGGAACGGCTAACGCTAGTCCGTCCGACCCCGCTCCTACCCTGATTGCATGGCCCAGCACCCATCTCGTATCGATCTGCTCGAACTCGATATCGACCTGCGGTTGGCGGATCTCTGGCGCGAGGCGTCGGGGATCAACGAGTGGTCGCTCGACGTCGTCGCCGCCTTCATGCGGGCTGCGTACGGGAAGGGCTACTGCGACGCGCTCACCGAGGACGCGCCCGGCACCCTTTGTGCCGATCACGGCTATCGCGTCCCGGGGCGCGAGCAGACCGAGCACGCGGACGTCTGACGGGCGCTAACCTTCGGTTGTGCCAACGCGCAGCCCCGCGCGGCTCGTCGTCGCTCTCGCGGTCGCGGGCGTGCTCGCCATCTTCCTGCTCTACACGGCCGTGGCCGGCCACTCGACGCCGACGCTGACTCCGAGCGAGCTGCAGGGGAAGGCAGGGAAGCTCCAGGTGGTCGGCACCGTCGTCGGGAAGCTTCGCGGCGACCCGCACGCTGCGTCCGGGCTGCGGTTCCAGCTCACCGATCCGCAGGGCCACAGCGTCAAGCGGGTCGATGTCGTCTACCACGGTGCCGCACCGCCGCCGCTCTTCCGCGTCGGGCGCAGCGTCGTCGTCACAGGTATGTACGCGCATGGTTCCCTGCAAGGCACGGACATCGTCACCAAATGCCCGTCGAAGTACACCTCCACCGCTAACTGATGGCCGACCTCGGCCGCGCGGCACTCGTCGTCACGTTCGGCCTGGCGGCTTATTCGCTCGTCGTGGGCGGAATCGCAGCGCGGCGCAACGAGCGCCGGCTCGCCGCGTCGGCGCGCAACGCGCTCTATTGCAGCTTCGCATCGACGCTTGTCGCGGCGGGGGTACTCGCGACCGCGCTCGTGCGGCACGACTTCTCGTTCAAGTACGTCGCCGCGCACACGAACCGCCACCTGCCGGTTGCATACGCGCTCAGCGCGTTCTGGGGCGGCCAGGAGGGCTCGTTGCTGCTCTGGCTGCTCGTGCTCACCGGCTACGGCGCGCTTGCCGTCGCGATCAACCGTCGCCTGCTGCGCGACCTGACAGCCTGGGTGGTGCCGGTGTTCGGCGGGATCGCGACCTTCTTCTCGTTCGTGCTCATCGCCGTCGCGAGCCCCTTCGACACGCAGACCGCGCCGTTCGACGGCGGGGGCCTGACACCAAGCCTGCAGAACCCCTACATGGTTGCCCATCCGCCGATGCTCTACCTCGGGTACGTCGGTCTCTCGGTCCCGTTCGCCTTTGCTGCAGGAGCAATGCTTTCGGGCCGCACCGACGAGCGGTGGATCGTGGCGACGCGGCGATGGACGCTCGCCGCGTGGATGTTCCTCGGCTTCGGGCAATTGCTCGGCGCGCACTGGGCATACGTCGAGGTCGGCTGGGGCGGCTACTACGCATGGGACCCGGTCGAGAACGCAGCGCTGATGCCGTGGCTCGCCGCCACCGCGTTCCTGCACTCGGTGATGGTGCAGGAGCGCAAGGGCATGCTGAAGGTTTGGAACATGGTGCTCGTCGCGCTCGCGTTCGAGCTGTCGGTGTTCGGCACGTTCCTGACGCGCTCCGGCGTCGTCAACTCGATTCATTCGTTCGCGAAGAGCTCGATCGGGCCGTGGTTCCTCGCCTTCGTCGTCATCTCGTCGATCTTCTCGCTCGCGCTGATCATGTGGCGGCTGCCGCTGCTCAAGGCGAAGACGAAGCTCGAGTCGGCGATCTCGCGCGAGGCCGCGTTCCTCTACAACAACCTGCTGCTCGTCGCGCTATGCCTGACGATCCTCTGGGGCGTCCTCTTCCCGATCGTCACGCAGCTCGTGAAGGGCGAGACGCGGACGATCGGCCGTCCGTACTACGACTTCTTCCTCCGGACGTTCGGGCTGCCGCTTCTGCTGTTGATGGGCATCGGCCCGCTCGTCGCGTGGCGCAAGACGAGCCTGCGCGGCTTGATGCGGACACTCACCTGGCCGCTCGCGGCGGCGGTTGCCGCCGGCATCGTGCTCGTGGCCGCCGGAGCTGGATCGTCGAGACCGGGGCTGATCGCGTACACGTTCTCGGCCTTCGTGCTCGCGACGATCGCGGTCGAGCTCGTCCGCGGAACACGCGCAACGGGATCGCTCTTCACGCTCGTCGCGCGCAACAGGCGGCGGTACGGCGGGTACGTCGTGCACGCCGCTGTCGTGCTGCTGGCGATCGGAATTGCGGGCTCGAGTGCGTACTCGAGCTCCGTCGAGCGTCGGCTCGCGCTGGGCCAGTCGATGACGATCGCGGGGTACACGCTGACCAACCGGGGCGTCACCGTCGATCCGAAGGCCAATGTCACGGAGACGCGCGCGCACCTCGCCGTGACAGGCCGTTGGAACGGGTCGATCAGCTCGGGTGACAACCAGTACGTGAACCCGCCCGAACCGTCGCGCGAGGTCGGGATCAAGACCGACTGGCTGCGTGGCCAGGACCTCTACGTGATCGTCGACGAGGCGCACCCGAAGACGGGCCTCATCTACGTGCAGGTGCTCGTGAAGCCGCTGATCAACCTGATCTGGGTCGCCGGGATCGTCTTTCTCTTCGGGTCGCTGATCGCGGTGTGGCCCGACGCGCGCGAGCAGCGGCGGCTCGCCGCACGGTTCGCCCCAGTAGCGTCGTGATCATCGTCGGCGTCCTGCTCGCCGCCGCAGTGGTGGTGCTGGTGGCGCTCCCGTTCCTCCGTGAGCCCGTCGTCGCCGACGACCGGCTCGACGCTCCGAGCGAGGCCGACGAGCGCCGGTTCACGCTGGTCGAGGAGCGCGACCGCGCGCTCGCGGCGCTGAAGGAGCTCGAGTTCGACCACCGCACCGGGAAGGTCGACGACGCCGACTACCGCGAGCTGGTGGGGCCGCTGAGGCAGGCAGCGGCTGTCGCGCTTCGCGCGCTCGACTCGCCGCAGGAGTAGCCGACCCGAACGTGAAACTCTCTGCATGAGGCGAGTCGCTCTCGCACTCCTGCTTCTGCTTGCGGCGGCGGCGCCGGCGCTCGGTGACGACGCGGGGCGCAAGCACCAGATCGACTCGCAGATCGCGACGCTGCAGAGCACGCTGACCGACCAGCACAAGCAGGAACAGGCACTTCGCGGCGAGGTCAACGACTACACGACCCGGATCCGTGCGCTCGAGTCGCGGGTCGGCGACGTCTCGCTCAAGCTGCAGACGCTCGAGGAGGACCTCTCGCTCCACCAGAAGCGACTCGATGCGCTCAACTCCCTCTTCCACGTTCAGAGCAATCGTCTGACCGCGCTCCGTACCGAGTACGCCAGGTCGGTCGATGTGCTGAACAAGCGGCTCGTCGAAATCTACGAATCCGATGATCCGACGACGCTCGACATCGTGTTCGGGTCGAGCAGCGTCCAGGACGCGATCGACCGCGTGCAGGCGCTCGGCGACATCAATGCGCAGGACCGAGCGGTCTCGGCGGAGGTGGCGCGCGCGAAGACGCAGGTGACCTCGGCCCGGAAGAAGACGAAGAAGCTCCGCGCGACGGTGAACGCCGAGACATCGGTGATCCGGGCGCGAACCGACCAGACGCGTGCCGTGCGCGACGAGCTCGCCGGCGCGCGCGAAGACCTGTCGTCCACGAAGCAGAAGAAGGTCCAGGATCTCTCGACGCTCACCGAGTCGGAGCGTCACGAGGCAGAGGAGATAGATGCCCTGCAGGCGGCGAGCGCCCGCATCGCGTCGCAGATCCGGGCCGCACAGTCGCGGGACACGGGGCCGACGCAGACTCCGTCGAACGCGGGGCTGATCTGGCCTGTGCAGGGCCCGGTGACGAGCCCGTTCGGCTGGCGCTGGGGCCGCATGCACGAGGGGATCGACATCGGCGTCGGCTACGGGACGCCGATCCACGCCGCAGCAGGCGGAACGGTCATCTACTGCGGCTGGGAAGAGGGCTACGGCAACTTCGTCGTCCTCGACCACGGCGGCAACCTCGCGACGGCGTACGGCCATCAGAGCTCGATCGCAGTCACCTGCGGCCAGCAGGTGAGCCAGGGCCAGGTGATCGGCTACGTCGGCTGCACCGGCCACTGCTTCGGGCCGCACCTTCACTTCGAGGTGCGGGTCAACGGGAACCCCGTCGACCCGCTCGGCTATCTCGGCTGATCCCTACCAGCGGTACCAGCGGGCGCCTTCGACGCCGCGCACGAAGAAGCCGATCAGCCAGATGATCGCCAGGACGATCGCGACCCAGATCAAGAACTTCACCACGGCGAAGCCGATGACGAAGAGGGCGACGACGAGCAAGAGAACGAGCAGAAGTGCGGCCACAGGGGCTCCTTGGTCGGGTTCTTCTCACTCAACGCGCGAGCGGACCAGGCAGTTACGCGACTAGATGCCGGCCGTCTGCGCGAGGAGGAAGATGTTCAGGCCGATGATCACGGCGGCGATCAGCGATGCGGCCACGGTCGTGATCTTGCGATTGACGAGCTGGCCCATGATGTCGCGCCGCGCGGTGAAGTAGACGAGTGGGACGAGCGCGAACGGGATCCCGAACGAGAGCACCACCTGCGAGATGACAAGCGTGCGCGACGGATCGATTCCGATCGCGATCACGACGAACGCCGGCACCATCGTGACGAGGCGTCGCAGCACAAGCGGGATCTGGCGCCGGATGAACCCCTGCATCACGACCTGGCCGGACAGGGTGCCGACCGCCGAGCTCGACAGCCCCGACGCCAGAAGCGCGAGCGCGAAGAGGGTGCTGGACGCTCCTCCGAGGATCGGCTCGAGCGTCTTGTGCGCGCCCTCGAGCGAGTCGACGTCCAGGAGGCCCTTCCGGAAGAACGTCGACGCGGCCATCACGAGCATCGCCACGTTGATGAGGCCCGCGATCGACATCGCGATGATCACGTCGACGCGCGTATAGCGCAGGAGTGTCTGGGCATCCTCGTCCGTCTCCGGGACGAGACGATCCTGCGTCAGCGCCGAGTGCAGGTAGATCACGTGCGGCATCACCGTCGCGCCGAGAATCCCGACCGAGAGGAGCACTGCCTCGCTGCCGCCGAACTCGGGCACGACGGCGTGGTGGAGCACTTGGCCGTAGTTCGGATGCGCGAACGTGAGCTCGGCCAGGTAGCAGAGCCCGATCACACCGACGAGGACTGCGATCACGGCCTCGAGCGGTCGGAAGCCGAAGCGTTGGAGGCCGAGGATCGCGAACGCCGCGATCCCGGTCAGTACCGCGGACGGGAACAGTCCCCAGCCGAAGAGCAGGTGGAAGCCGACGGCGGCACCGAGGAACTCGGCGAGGTCGGTGGCCATGGCGATCGCTTCTGCCTGCAGCCAGAGCCCGAACGTCGCCCGCCGCCCGAGCTGGTCGCGTGTCACCTCTGGCAGGTTGCGCCCGGTCGCGATCCCGAGCTTCGCCGAGAGGGTCTGGATGAGCATCGCCATCAGATTCGCGGCGACGATCACCCACACGAGCTGGTAGCCGAACTTCGAGCCGCCGGCGATGTTCGTGGCGAAGTTCCCGGGGTCGATGTAGGCGACGCAGGCGATGAACGCCGGCCCGAGGAACGGCAGGATGCGGAACCGCGTGCGGTGAAGCGCCTCGTCGACGGTGCGGAGGCCTTCGGGCAGCGCTTCCTGCCGGGTTGAGATCACACCCGAAGTTTAGCCGGACCTAAATTGTGCGCCCTCGTTCAGCGCACGAGCCGGAGGTCCGGCAGGCCCCGGTACCGCTCCTCGAGCTCGAACCCGTACCCGACGAAGAACTCGTCCGGGATCGTGAAGCCGACGTATCGCACCGGCAGGTCGTCGACGAGCCGGCGATACGGGCGCTCGAACAGCGTCGCGATGTGGAGGGACGCCGGGTTGCGGATCGCGAGTGAACGCGTGAGGTAGTGCATCGTCAGCCCCGTGTCGATGACGGCGTCGACGAGGAGCACGTCGCGGTCCTCGATCTCCGCGTTGAGATCCTTCAGGAAGCGGATGCCGTCGTCGTTCTCGCCGTACCCGGCGAGCTCGATGAAATCGAGCGCGTGGTGGATCGGGGTGGCGCGCGAGAGGTCGCAGATGAACGGGATGCACGCCTTCAGCGACCCGACGAGCAGCGGCTCGCGGCCTGCATACTGCTGCGCGATCTCGGCGCCGATCTCGCGCACGCGGGCGCCGATCTCGACGGCGTCGAGGAATACGTCACCGATGCGGTCGTCGTGTGTCGCGGCTGCGCTCAGGATGCCTTCTGGAGCCCGAAGCGTGCCGCGAGCCGCATGAAGTCGCGTTCGTAGAACAGCTTGATGCGAATCTCGGGGTAGAGCTGCCGGAGCTTCCGCAACTTGCGGTTCTTGCGCGTGACGAGCGATTGCTTCATCACCGTCACCTCGAGGTACAGATCCTGGTCGGGAAGGTAGAAGTCCGGCGAGAACGCCTCGGTGACACGGCCCTCGTCGTCGCGCTCGAGCACGAAGGTCGTCGGCTCGTACTGCCACGGGATCCCGTACCAGTCGAGGATCTTCGCGTACTCGAGCTCCGCCGGGTTGGCGAAACGCGGCGGCTCCGAGCCGCAATATGCCTGGAAATCAGGCGTTTCCGGCACCACTCCCCGCAGGGTAGCAACCGTCCCGGATGGCCTATGCTCTGCGTTCTGCCCTCGACGATCGCTCATCTGTCCGATCTCCATTGCGGCGACCCGCATTTCATGCCCGATCTCATGGAGCGGGCGATTGCCGAGATCAACGAGCTGAAACCCGACATCGTCGTCTGTTCAGGCGATCTCACGACCTTCGGCTTCAAAGAGGAATTCGCCCAGGCGAAGCGCTACCTGGACACCGTCGACTGCGACGCATTGGTTGTCGTTCCCGGAAACCACGACTCCAGAAACGTCGGCTATGTGCATTTCGAGCAGCTGATCGGGGAGCGTAGCTCGGTGGTGCACAAGGACGGGATCTCCGTCGTCGCCGTCGATTCGACCGAGCCCGACCTCGATCACGGGCAGATCGGTCGCGGGCGCTACGGCTGGATCGAGGAGCAGTTCGAACCGGCCGCGCGCCTCAAGGTGTTCGTGCTGCACCACCATCTGCTGCCGATCCCCGGCACGGGCCGTGAGCGGAACGTCGTCTACGACGCAGGCGATGCGATCGAGTGCCTGCAGCGGGCCGGTGTTCATCTCGTCCTGTCGGGTCACAAGCATGTTCCGTACGCGTGGAAGCTCGAGAACCTGTTCGTCGTCAACACCGGGACGGTTTCGACGCTGCGGCTCAGAGGTAACACGCGGCCCTGTTACAACGTGGTCGAGATCGAGGGCTCGCACGTGACGGTCTGGCGGCGCTACCCGTTCCACGGGCAAGAACGGATCATCCAGTTCGACATTTCGACCGGCGAGTACGAGAAATACACAGGCCGGATCGAGAGCGAGGTGACGGCGAGGCGGTGACGAGGGCGGTGGCGCTCATCGATGGTGAGCACTATCCGCCGGTGGTACGCGATGCGCTCGCGGCGCTCCCGTACGAGTGGGAAGGGGCGATCCTCGTCGGGGGAACCGAGAAGCTCCGCGAGGGCGGTGCCGACTACGGCGTCCAGCTCGTCGACGGGTTCGGCGCGGCCGAGGTGGTGGTCGACCTCTCGGACGAGCCCGTGCTCGGGCCGGTCGAGCGATTCGAATGGGCCTCGCGCGCGCTCGCGGCCGGGCTCTCGTATATCGGCGCCGACTTCCGCTTCGACCCGCCGGAGCTCGAACCGTTCGAGCTGCCGTCGATCTCGGTGATCGGAACCGGCAAGCGCGTCGGGAAGACGGCCGTGACGGCTCATCTGGCGCGACTGTTCGCGCGCGACCGGAGCGTCGTCGTCGTCGCGATGGGTCGCGGCGGCCCACCGGAACCGGAGCTCGTCGAGACGCCACCGACCGTCGAGGAGCTCGTCGCGCGCTCGAAGGCGGGACGCCACGCGGCGTCCGACCATCTCGAGATCGCGGCGCTCGCGGGTGTGCCGACGATCGGCTGCCGCAGGGCGGGCGGCGGGCTCGCGGGCGGCGTCTCCGTCTCGAACGTCGCCGACGGTGCACGCCTCGCCGCCGAGCTGCGACCCGACCTCGTGCTCTTCGACGGCAGCGGTGCCGCCATCCCGCCCGTCGCGACAACGCGGCGCGTGCTCGTCACAGGGCTCGCAACCCGCGATCCATACCTCGACACGTACCGTCGGCTGATCTCGGACGTCGTCGTCGAGCGACCGACGCTTCGCCTGCGGCCGACCGAGCCGCTCGAGGGCCGAGTCGCCGTCTTCACCGCCGGCGCCACAGACGTGTCGCACCTCGACGCCGACGTCGTGCACGTCTCGACGAACCTGTCGAACCGCGCGCGGCTGCGCGACGATCTCGTCCACGCGGACACGTACCTCGTCGAGGTGAAGGCCGCCGGCATCGACGTCGTCGCGACGCACGCGCTGGCGCGCGGGATCCGCGTCGTGCTCGCACGGAACGACGTGGCTGGCATCGACGACGAGGCGCTGCTGGCGCTGGCGCCGGTCGGGATGGTCACCTGATGTCACAGCCGCGCCACTCCGAGCCGCTGCCGCTCGGTAACGAGGAGCTGCCGTACTCCAAGGGGCTCATGGCGCGGGCGCTGATCGCGACCGGCGTCCCGGCCGACCAGGCCTACGGGCTCGCGCGGCGGATCGAGCTCGACCTGGCAGAGGCAGGCGAGTCGGCAGCGACGCTCGAGCGGCTCGACGTGCTCGCGCGCGAAGTACTCGGCGAGACGCAGGGCGAGCGAGCGGTCGACCGGCTCCGGCGGCTCTCGGACCTGCAGGAGCTCGACGTACCGGTGATCGTGCTGATCGGCGGATCGACCGGAACCGGAAAGTCCACCGTCGCGGTCGAGGTCGCGCACCGCCTCGGGATCAACCGCGTCGCGTCGACCGACTTCATCCGCCAGACGATGCGCGCGTTCTTCTCGCCGGAGTTCATGCCGACGATCCACTACTCGAGCTTCGAGGCCGGTAAGGCACTCGACGAAGAGGTGACGGGCGACCCGACGGTGGTCGGCTTCGTCGAGCAGTGCCGCCACGTCTGCGTCGGTGTCGACGCCGCGCTACACCGGTCGCTCACCGAAGGGTGGTCGATGGTGCTCGAGGGTGTCCATCTCGTGCCGGGACTCGTACCGCGCACGCTCGACGGTGCGCTTGTCGTCCACGTCGTGCTCGAGATCGCGGACGAGGACGTGCACCGGCTGCATTTCCACGTGCGCGACGGGGCGACCGGCGGCAGCCGCGCGATGGACAAGTACCTCGAACGGATCGAGGACATCCGCCGCATCCAGACCTATGTCTCGGGCCGCGCTAGACGGGAGGGTGTCCCTGTGGTCGAGAATGCGAATGTGGACCGCGCGATCGACGGTGTGATGGGGCTCGTCATGGACGCCGCGGAGCGGTTTCGGGAGTCGCCGTGACCCAGATCGAAGAGACCGCCGGCCAGTCTGCCCCGGCCGAGGCCGACCGGTCGCAATGCCAGTGCGAGACGTTCTCGCGCGTGACGGAGCGGGCCGCACTCGCGGGCGCGCGGTGGCTCGGCCGCGCCGACAAGGAGGCTGCGGAGGAGGCGTCGTTCACGGCGGCGCGGGAAGCGCTCGACCGGATGCCGATCAGCGGCAAGATCGTGATCGGAGCGCACGAGGACGCAGAGCAACTCGCCGCCGGGGCGATCATCGGCGCGGGCGGCGAGGAGTTCGATCTCGCGCTCGATCCACTCGAGGGGCGCGCGGTGGTCGCACGCGGAGGCACGAACGCGATCTCGATGATCGCCGCCGCACCTCGCGGCTCGATGCCGTCGCTGCCCGACATGTACATGCGGAAGATGGCGGTCGGTCCGCGGGCACGAGGCAAGATCGATCTCACGCTCCCGGTCGGCGACAACGTCCGCGCGATCGCGGACGCGTTCGACCGGATGGTGAACGACGTCACCGCGATCGTCCTCGACCGGCCACGCCACCACGACCTGATCGAGGAGATCCGGGCAGCGGGCGCGCGGATCAAGTTGATCCAGGACGGCGACGTCACCGCGTCGATCAGCGCTGCGGTGCGCGGCACGAACGACCACCTCGCGATCGGCATCGGCGGCACACGCCAGGCGGTGCTCGCCGCGGCCGCGCTTCGCTGCCTCGGCGGCGAGTTGCAGGCGCAGCTGTGGCCGACGCGCCGTGCAGAGATCGAAGAGGCGCGCGCGCACGGCATCGGCGATCCGGATCGCGTGTTCACGATCGACGATCTCGCACCGCAGGAGGTGATCGTCGTCGCGACCGGCGTCTCGAACGGCGACCTGCTGCGGGGAGTCCGCTTCCTCGCCGACTCCGCGCGCACGCACTCGCTCGTCATGTGCACCCGGTGCAACTGGGTGCGGTTCTTCGACAGCATCCACTTCTTCGCCAGGGAACGGCGAGAAGAGATCCGACTCAGCTAACTTCCACCCATGGCTACCGAAGCGGACGTCGTCGAAGCGTTGCGCGAAGTGGAGGACCCGGAGCTCGGGATGGACATCGTCGAGCTCGGCCTCTTCTACAGCGCCGAGGTCGAAGGCCCGAAGGTCAAGGTGCAGTACACGCTCACGTCGATGGGCTGCCCGGCCGGCGCGATGATCCAGGAGGACATCGAGCGCGTCATCCGCCAGATCCCGGGGGTGGAGGACGTCGAGAGCGAGCTGACGTTCGACCCGCCGTGGACGCCGGATCGGATGTCCGACGACGCCAAGTTCATCCTCGGCTTCGGCTAGACCTCGCCGGCAGATGGTGTTCTTGCTGTTCGGGTCGAGCGCGTCCGGCAAGACGACGCTCGTGCACGACGTCGTGCCGCTCGTCGATCGACTTCAGGGCCACGACTTCGACGAGATCGCGCCGCCGCCGGGTGCCGACACAGCTTGGCGGCACCGGACGTACCGCGGTTGGGTCGATCGAGCACTCGAATTGCAGGAGCAGCACATCGATCTGCTGCTCTGTGGGCAGACACCGTTTGGCGAGCTGCTCGCGGCGCCGCGGGCGCACGAGCTCGAGGCGATCTCTGCCTGCCTGATCGACTGCGACGACGTCACTCGCGCTGGGAGACTGGACGAGCGAGGGGAGCCGTGGTTCGAGCGGTCAGCCGGCCCGCTCATGGACACATTCACGTGGCCCGAGTGGGTACAGAACCATCTCCGCTGGGCCGATTGGCTCCGCCGTCATGCGTGCGATCCGACGTGGATGCCGCATGTGATTCGGATTCCCGAGACGGCGAACGAGATGAACTGGGCGCGCTGGCAGGACTGGAGCGTAGGCGACTACCGCTGGCGCGTGCACACGATCGACACGACGGCACGCCCACGAGAACGCGCCGCATCCGACCTGGCGACCTGGATTGGGCACGAACGGAACCTGTTCGAAGTCGGAGCACATCCGCTGGTAGCGGGCTGGGCGCATAGCTAGTTCGGTCGCGCGATGGACAGGCGTTCGTGGAGAAGCGTCAGCAGAGACGCGCTGCCGCCGCCGCAGGACCGCCCACCGAGCGCTTAGGGGATCGCGAGCACGATCTTGCCCAGCTGGTCGCCGGCCTCGAGCCGCTCGTGAGCGGCGCGGGCGTCCGCGAGCGGGAACACGCTGTCGACGACCGGCCGGATGCGGCCGGCGGCGATCAGGTCGTAGACGCCCTGGAAGTCCTCGGGCGTTCCCATCGTCGAGCCCAGGATCGAGAGCTGCTTCCACCAGATGCGGTGGAGCGCCGCAGGCGGGTTCGGGCCGGTCGTCGCGCCGCAGACGACGACGCGCCCTTCCGGGCGTGCCGCGTCGAGCGTGCGCTTCCACGTCGCTTCGCCGACGTCGTCGACCACGACGTGCGCGCCACCGCCCGTCGTCTCCTTCACGAGCGCGACCACGTCTTCCGTCTCGTGGTTGACAACCGCGTCGGCTCCGAGCCCGCGCGCGTGCTCGAGCTTCGCGTCGCTCGACGACGTGACGATCGCCTGTGCGCCGAGCGCCTTCGCGATTGCGAGCGCCGCGGTCGCGACGCCGCCGCCGATCCCCCAGATCAGCACCCATTCGCCTTTCTGCACGCGCGCGCGTGTGACGAGCATCCGGTACGCGGTCTCGAAGACGAGCGGGAACGCGGCCGCTTCCTCGAACGTCAGGTCGCCGGGAATCGGATGCACGTAGTCCCGAGGCACGGCGATCAGCTCGGCATGGGTTCCGTCACGTGTCTCGCCGATGATGTGCGTGCGGCCGTTCTCGATGATCCCGGGGTTGATCACGACGCGCTCGTCGGTCCCCGCGATGACGCCGGCACCGTCGGCGCCGAGGATGCGCGGCTTGGGAACCGACGGCAGCCCTTTGCGGATCCAGACGTCGAGGTGGTTCATCGAGGCGGCGCGGAGCTCGACGAGGACCTGCCCGTCCGTGGGGGCCGGATCGTCGACGTCCTCGTAGCGGAGCACCTCGGGGCCGCCGTCCTCGTGGATGCGAATCGCCTTCATGCGGGCAGAATCCTCGCATGCTGACGGAGGACGTCCGCCGGTTGGGCGACGAACTGGGTCTGGACGCCGTCGGCGTGGCACGCGCCGAGGCGTACACGGAGACCGAGCGTCACATCCGCGAACGGCGGGCGCGAGGGCTGTTCGCCGACATGCGGTTCACGATGGCGCAGCCCGAGGAGTCCTGCCATCCCGAGTCGCTTCTACCGGGCGCGCGCAGTGTCGTCTCGGCTGCGCTCTGCTACTGGCGGCCCGAGCGGCCGCTCGAACCCGGCGAAGGGCGGTTGCCGCGGTACACGTGGGACGACGCCTACGCAGTGCTGCGCGAGAAGCTCGACGCGATCGGACGGCGGCTCGGCGGCGCCTACCGCGTGCTCGTCGACGCGAACCAGCACGTCGACCGCGAGGCGGCCGCGCGGAGCGGGGTCGGCTTCTACGGCAAGAACACGATGCTGATCACGCGCCGCCACGGCTCGTGGGTCGTGCTCGGGACACTGGTCACCGATCGGGAGCTCGCGCCGACGCCGCCGCTCGAGGCCGACTGCGGCTCGTGCACGCTCTGCATCGAGGCGTGTCCGACGCACGCGCTGGACGACCCGGGGACGCTCGACGCGACGCGGTGCCTCTCCTACTGGACGCAGGCGCCGGCCCCGATCCCGGAGGACTACCGCGCCGACCTCGGGGCACAGGTGTACGGGTGCGACATCTGCCAGGACGTGTGCCCGTGGAACCGCGGCGTCGAGAAGCGCCGGGCCGGAGAAGCGCCGGGCGATGGGCACGTCGACCTGGTTGCGTGGCTGGAAGCAGACGGCCGCGCCGTGGTCGATGCGTACGACCGCCTTTACGTACCGCGGAACGACCCGCGCTGGTTGCGCCGGAACGCGGCGGTGGCACTCGGGAACGTCGGCACCGCGGAGCACGCGCCCGCGCTCGGGCGTGCAGCGGACGGCGACGACGAGCTCGTCGCCGAGCATGCGCGCTGGGCGCTGGCACGCATCGCTAGCCGTGCCTGACCGTCCGAGGATTGCAAGCGGCGCGATGACCTTTCCCGCAGCGGGCAGTCTTAGGGCCATGAGTAACCTGAAACTGAACATCACGATGTCGATCGACGGGTTCGTCGCCGGCGGCGGCGCGTTCGAGCGCCGGCACATGTTCGGCGGCGCCCACGTTCCCGAGCGCGACCGCTGCATTGCGGCGCAGCCAGCGCGGATCGTTGCGCGGCACGTACAGGCGGTCGTACGAATCGATGATCGCCCGGCCGTCCGCTTCGAGCCACGCGACCAGGTCGACGTGGCCGTCGCCGGCAGGCTGCCCGGCGCGGCGTTTCTCGATCCCGCGGTTCCACGGGCACACGTCCTGGCAGATGTCGCA